>NZ_JAVRFH010000020.1:0-137395 GCF_031845825.1 Streptomyces lancefieldiae
ATGGTGTCAGTCCTTCCTGAGGAGGGCCGCCGCGTTGCCGCCGCGTACGGCGTGGAAGTCGGCCTCGGACAGGTGCGCGGCGCGCAGGGCGCCGAGGGGGTCCTCGGTGCCCATGTCGAAGGGGAAGTCGGAACCCAGCAGGACCCGGTCCGCGCCCGCCACCCGGACCAACTCCCGCAGCACGTACGGGTCGTGGACGAGCGAGTCGAAGTACAGCCGCCCGAGGTAGCTGCTGGGCGGGTGGGCACAGCCGGCGCCCGCGTCGGAGCGGGCGGACCAGGCGTGGTCGGAGCGGCCGATGTGGGTGGGCAGGTAGCCGCCGCCGTGCGCGGCGATCAGCTTCAGGCCGGGGTGCCGGTCCAGGACCCCGGAGAAGATGAGGTGCGAGAGGGCGACGGCGTTCTCGGTGGGCTGGCCGACGGTGTTGGACAGGTACCACTGGTCCAGGCGCTCGTCGAGGGTACACCCGAAGGGGTGCAGGAAGACGAGGGCGCCGGTCTCCTCGGCCCGGGTCCAGAAGGGTTCGTAGGCCGGGTCGGAGAGCTCCCGTCCCGGTGCGTGGCTGGAGATCTCGACGCCCAGCAGCTCCTGCTCCAGGGCGTGGTCGAGGGCGCGGACCGTGTGATCAGGGTGCTGGAGCGGCACGAGGCCGAGGCCGCGCAACCGGTCGGGTGCCGCCGAACAGTGCGCGGCGGTCGCCTCGTTGGCGAGCCGGTACAGCTTCTCGGCGGTCACCTCGTCGGCCCAGTAGTGGTAGTGCGAGGGCGAGGGGCTGACCAGTTGCACGTCCACGCCCTGGGCGTCCATCGCGGCCAGACGTACGGGGACGTCGGTCAGCCGAGGGAAGCGCTCGCGGACCATGGGCCCGCTGACCGCGAGGGCGGCGGGGCCGTTGCGGCGGGCGTCCAGCGCCCGCGCCTCGGCGAGCTCCGGCCGGCCCTCCACCAGGGCCTCGACCTCGGGCAGCAGGACATGTGCGTGGACGTCCACGGTGGGTGTGGTCACGGCAGCTCCCGGAGCATGGTCATGGTGCGGGCCATCAGGCCGGGCACGTCGGCGTCACGCACCCCGTCGAGCTGCCACCGCCCGATCTGCACGGACGCCTCCACGACCGGCCGGACACGGGCGATCCGCCGCGCGTGGTACGCCTGGAACAGCGCGTCGTCCCAGGTGTCGGACTCGGTCAGCATCCGGGCGAGCACCCACGCGTCCTCCAGGGACAGGGCGGCGCCCTGGGCGAGGGTGGGCGGGCAGCAGTGGGCGGCGTCACCGACGAGGACGACCCGGCCGCGGTGCCAGGAGCCCTCGACCAGCAGCCGGTCGAACCAGGTGTAGTTGACCTTCGCCGGGTCGGTGATGTGCTCGGTGATCTCCGGCCAGAAGCCGCCGTAGTGCCGGGTGAGGTGGCGCATCTCGTCCGCGTACGACTCGGGCGGTATGGAGGCGCGGTCGCGGTTGGCCTCGACGACGTACGCGTACAGGGTGGTGTCGCTGGTGGGGCAGTAGCCGGCGATGTACGCCGGGCCGCCGTAGGCGAGGTCGGTACGGGTGACGCCGGCCGGGCGCGGGGCCGCGATGCGCCAGATGGCCATGCCGGTCGGCTCGGGCTTGTCGACGATGCCGATCGCCGCGCGGGTCGAGGATCCGAGGCCGTCGGCGGCGATCACCAGGTCGTAGCGGTGCTCGGTGCCGTCGGAGAGGCGGACGCAGACGCCGTCGGCGTCCTGGTCCAGGATCTCGGCGGTGGTGCCGAGACGGATGGTGGCGCCGCCCGCGCGCACGGCGTCGATGAGGATCTGCTGGAGCCGGGGGCGCTGCATGCCGACGGTGGCGGGCAGGTCGTCGCCACCGGTGCGCAGGTCGTCCTGGGCGTGCAGGACGGTGCCGTCGGGGGCGGTGATGCCGACCGAGCCGAAGCCGAAGCCGGACGCCTCCACCTGCTCCCAGACGCCCAGCTCGCGCAGGACGCGCAGGGCGTTGCCCTGGAGGGTGATGCCGGAACCGGCGGTGGCGTTCCAGTCGTCCCTGGCCTCGATCAGGTCCACCGTGAGGCCGGCGCGGCGCAGCAGGATCGTTACGGCGTTGCCGGCCGCGCCGCCGCCGATGACGAGGACCGTGCGGGGTTGGGTCATGGGGAACTCCCTTGTTCCTCGGTCTACTTGACGGCGATCGGGTTGACGGGGGAGCCGACCGCGCCGGTGATGGGCAGGGGCGCGGCGGTGAGCCAGAACGCGTACACGCCGTCGGCCGCGCAGTCCTCGGCCAGGGCGTCCAGGTCCCACATCTCCCCGATGAGCAGGCCGAGGTGAGGGATGGCGACCTGGTGCAGGGGCTGGAAGGCGTGGTCGAACTCGTTGGGTCGTACCTCGAAGCCCCAGGTGTCGGTGGCGATCGCGGCGATCTCGGTGCCGTGCAGCCAGCCGGCCGTGGTGAACGACAGGCCCGGTGCGGGCCCGCCGGCGTACTCGCCCCAGCCGTCGCGGCGGACCCGGGTGAGCTGCCCCGTGCGCACCAGGACGAGGTCGCCGCGTCCCACGGTCACGCCGTGGGCCTCGGCGGTCGCCGTCAGGTGCTCCTCGGTGATCGCGAAGCCGTCCGGCAGTTCCCCGTCGTCGCCGACAACCCGGCCGACGTCAAGGAGCACCCCGCGGCCGGCGACGTGCGCGGCCATGTGCTCGATGCCGGTGACGAGGTCGCCGTCGGAGGTGACGACCTGCTCGGCCCGGCGTCCGTTCCATGCTTTGCCGTGGTCGAAGATGTGCCCGAGCCCGTCCCACTGAGTGGAGCACTGCAGCGGCATCGCGATCACGTCGTCGGCGCCGCCGATGCCGTGCGGCAGCCCCTGGTTGCCGAGGGCGGCGTCGGTGCCGGTGTCGAGCATGGTGTGCACCGGGTTGGTGCGCCGCCGCCAGCCCTTCTGCGGGCCGTTGATGTCGAAGCGCTGGGAGAGGGAGAAGCTCACTCCCCGCCGGATCAGCGCGGCGGCCTCCCGGCGCCCCGCCTCGTCCAGGAAGTTGAGGGTGCCGAGCACGTCGTCCTCGCCCCAGCGCCCCCAGTTCGAGTACGCCTTCGCGGCCCGGGCGATCGCGCCCTCGGGGTCGGTGCGGTCCAGGGTCACGGCGTCACCTCCGCCACGCAACGGGTGCGCTGGGCGCCGAGCCCGGTGATCGAACCGTCCATGACGTCGCCGTCGCGCAGCAGCCGGCCCCAGTGCATGCCGTTGCCGGCCGGGGAACCGGTGAGCACGAGGTCGCCGGGGAGCAGGCGGGCGGTCTGCGAGGCGTAGGAGACCATCCGCGCCACGTTGAAGATCATGTCCTTGGTGGACTCGTCCTGCATCGTCTCGCCGTTGAGCTTCAGCGTCAGCCGGAGGTCGTCCGGGTCGGCGATCGAGTCGGCGGGCACGATCCACGGGCCCAGCGGCGTGAACCCGGGCGCGTTCTTGCTGCGCAGCCAGTCCGTCCCGATCTGCGGCATGTCCCGCCGGAAGACGGTCGCCCGGTCGGTGAGGTCGTTGGCGATCGTGTAGCCGGCGACGTGGTCGAGGGCCTCCTCGACGGACACCCGGTGGGCGGGCCGGCCGATGACCGCCGCCAGCTCCAGCTCCCAGTCGGGCTTCTCGGCCCAGGCCGGGAGCACGACGTCGTCGTAGGGGCCGGTGACGGCGCTCGGCAGACCGATGAACACGTACGGCAGGTCCTCGGCCGCACGCCGGTCCATGATCTCCGCGGCCTCCGCACGCCGCTCCGCCTCCGGCCGTTCGTCGCCCGGCGCCCGGTGCGCGACGTGCAGGTCGATGACGTGCTGCCGGTAGTTCGCGCCGGACTGGAACACCTGACGCGGCTCGACCGGCGCGTGCACCCGGAAGTCGGCCAGCGGCCTCTTCCGCGCGCCGCTGTCGTCGGCCAGCGTCGCGAGCCGCGCGGCGGCCGTGTCCCAGACGGCCAGCAGGTCGCGGACGGTCAACTCCTCGTCCCCGAAGGCGGTTCGGAGGTCGAGAGCCCGGCCGTCGGGAGTGACCAGGGCGGGGAAGGGCGGCCCGTCCGGGGCCGAGAGAGTGGCGAGGGCGAAGGGTCCGGCGAAGAGTGCGGACGCGGCTTCAGGTTTCACGGACATGTCCTCCTGATTGCGGTGTGACCAATCTGGACCCGCCACCCGCGATCGGGGAAATAGATTCTGTGGATGACCAGCATCCACCGCACAGATTTCTCCTGGTCGGCGCCGTACAACCGGGGAAGAGCACGTGAAACCGCGTCGCCCGGACCTCGACCTCGTCGTCGCCCCGCGCCGCGCCGGCGGGCGGATGGCCCACGCGTCCGAGACGTGAGCCGGTTCACCGGCCCGGCATGTGGCCCCGGTGTTCCGTCCGCTGCCGGAGTTCGGCGAGGATCGTGGGGATCGCGTCCGCGTCCTGCGCCGTCACCACCACCACGACCTCGTCCTCGGGGGAAGGCCATTCGGCGGCGATCCGTACGGCCGGATGGTCCGTGAGGCGGTGCAGCAGTGCCGAAAGGTCGCTGTCGGCGGGAACCGGCAGCAGGTGCATCGCCGCCGTGGTCACGAAGGGCGCCGGGCGCGGCAGTTCACCGTCCGTGAGGGTCTCGACGAGCGAGCGGTACGGCTGTGCCGCGCCGCCGGTGGCGAGCGGCACGAGATGGGAGTTGATCAGGTCGCCGCCGAGCCGGGCGCCGATCTCCAGGACGACGGGGCCCTCGGCCGAGCAGCGCAGGTCCACGTGGAAGCCGCCGGTCTCGATGCCCACGGCGCGCACCGCGCGCTCGGCCGCCTCGTGCACGCGGGCGAGCTGCTCCGGGGCGAGCGCGGAGGGGACGATCGTAGTGGTCGTACGCAGCTCCCCGGGCGCCAGGTACTTGTCGGACACGGCGAGGATCACCACCTCGTCCCGGTGCACGAACCCGGAGACCGAGTGTTCACTCCCGTCGACGAACTCCTCGACCAGGAAGGCGTCGGAGTCCTCGTAGTTGAGGGACGTCAGCTTCACCAGCCCGTCCGGTTCGGTGTGCTCGTCGATCACGGCGGAACCGCGGCCCCCCGAGGAGTGGGCGAGCTTGAAGATCAGCGGAAGGCCCAGCTCCGCCACCGCGGCCGTCAGCTCGTCGGCCGTGGTCCCGCTGCGCCAGCGGGGGTTGAGGCCGTGGGGTTCGAGCGCCCGGCGCTGCGCGGCCTTGTCGAGGCACACGGCGGCCGCGGCGACCGAGGGCCCGTGCAGGCCGAGCGCCTCGGCCACCTTGGCGGCGACGTCCACGTAACGGTCGCCCCAGCACAGCACCGCCGCGGGCTCGTGTCCGCCGTCCCGTGCCTGCCGCAGGGCGCGGGCCGCGACGTCCTCGGCGGACTCCGTCCGGGTGAAGACGGCGACCCGGTCGTCGGGCAGCCCGGTGTGTCCGAGGCCGGTGTCGGAGTGGACGTACACGGCGTGGCCCAGCTCCGCCGCGGCGTCGAGCTCGGGCCGCCACTCGAGGGGGGAGCGGCGCAGGCCGAGATGGAGGACGGAACGGTCGGGGGACATGGGGGGCCTTCCTCGGGTCGCTGCACGCAAGAGAGTCGAGAGCCTACGGGCTCAGGGGCGCGGGCCTGTCAACTCGGTTGCTTCCTCTCACCGTTGTCCGCAGGGCGAGAATCACCTGGGCGACCGGCAGGTCGGGCGTGTGCGGCGGCGGCGAGTCCGGCCCGCCTCATCCCTCCGCGAGGCGGGCGGGGAAGCCTCCCGTGGCCACCGGGCCCCAACGGTGGGGAGTGACCCGAACGATGGACTTGCCCTGCTCGACCATGGCAGCCCGGTACTCGTCCCAGTCCGGGTGCTCGCCGGAGATGTTCCGGAAGTACTCCACGAGCGGTTCCACGGACTCCGGGGCGTCGATCACTTCCGCGTCTCCGTCGATCTGCACCCAGGGCCCGTTCCACTCGTCCGACAGCACGACGACGCTCACCGCGGCGTCGCGGCGCGCGTTGCGGGTCTTCGCCCGCTCGGGATAGGTGGACATCACCAGGCGTCCGGCGTCGTCCACTCCGCACGTCAGCGGTGATGCCTGGGGGGAGCCGTCGGCGCGTCGGGTGATCAGCAGGGCTCGATGGCGGGACCGCACGAATTCCAACAGGCCGTCCAGGTCGACGCGCGTGTTGGTGGCGATCGTACGACTCATTTCGGTGTCAGCCTTTCGAGAGAGGTCGAGCAGCGAAGGGGCCGGCCGTCGGCGTGGTCGGGCCCCGGGAGGCTTGCAGCATATGTGCGGGGTCGGCGGCCGGCTGCGGGCAGGACCGTGCGCAGGAGAGAGAACGAAGGGCGCGCCGTCCCGGCGTTGCTCGCCGATCGGCTGCGGCGGGATGGTCCGTCCCGGACGCCGCCGTCCCGGCGTTGCTCGCCGATCGGCTGCGGCGGGATGGTCCGTCCCGGACGAGTGACGGTACGGACTCGATCGCGGTGTCTTGGGCGCGGTGCCTCGAGCGTTCGGTTCGGCTCGGTTCGACGCGTGCGGTGGCGCGACTCCGGCCGGGCCGAGGGCTGCTGCGGCAACCGCATCCCGCACGGGGCGCGACGATCCAGGCGGAGAGCGGAGGGAGGGCCGGTCCGGCCGGTCACTCGGGCAGAGCCGTCCGGAACGCCGTCACCTCGCCCTGCGCGTGGCCTCGTCGACGAGGAAACCGACCCCGATGCCGAGCATCCACGTGTCCTTCGCCAGTGCCGTGCCCTCCTGCGTCGGCCGCAGGCTGCCCTCCTCACGCATACCGGGAGTGCGCAGGTACAGACCCACCAGCCCGGCCGAGAACGCGGTCAGGCCGATCCCCGCCACCACCGTCGGCACGACCGGCAGCAGGAGCGCGGCACCGAGCGCCATCTCACTGGCCGAGAGCAGGCGAACGAAGGTGGCGGGCCGCAGCTTGCCCAGGAACGGATAGGCGTTCTTCGCCATGCCGTGCAACTGAGTGGCGCTCTGCTCGTCGACGCCACGTTTCGCCACGCCGGAGTTGAGGATGAAGGCTCCGGTGGCCAGTCGTGGTGCCACATGCCTGGGTTCGACGGGCAGACGCATGGGAGCTCCTCGCGGCGGTTCAGGCGGACGCGTCCGAGCCTAGGGCGCGCGACGGCACCACGCAGTGCGGGAGAGGGAGGGTTGAGCCGATCGGGAGCCTCGCCGCGTACGCCCCCGCCCGTACGCGGCGTCACTCCCGACGCCGGACGTCTTGGCGGCGCGCCGGCCCGCGCGGACCACGCCGAGCCGATGTTCTCGGACGCGAAGTCCACCACGGCCCGTTGCCGCCAGCGGCGCCCTGACGGCCCGGTGACCCGGGGCTGCGCCGGAACCGGCCGGTTCCTAGCATGGCGTCATGACCGGCAGGGTTCCCGAGGCGATGCGGGCGGCGTACATCGACTGCGTCGGCCCGGCCGACGGCATTCTCTACGGGGAACTCCCCGTGCCTCCCGTGGGGCCCACGGACGTGCTCGTGCGCGTCGACGCCGTGGCCGTCAACCCCGTGGACACCTTCGTACGGTCCGGGGCGTACGCCACGCCGCTGCCGTTCCCCTTCGTCGTGGGCCGCGACCTGGTGGGCGCGGTCGCCATGGCCGGCCCCGGCGCGCCCGGCTTCTCCCCCGGGCAACGCGTGTGGTGCAACAGCCTGGGCCACGCGGGCCGCCAGGGAGCCTGCGCGCAGTACGCGACGGTCGCCGCCGAACGGCTCTACGCGGCGCCGCCCGACATCGCCGGGGAGCACCTCGTGGCGGCCGCCCACCCGGCGGCGTCGGCCTGGCTGGCGCTGTTCCGGCACGGGCGGCTGAGGCCGGGGGAGACCGTGTACATCGGTGGCGGGGCCGGAAACGTGGGCGGCGCCGCCGTCGCGCTGGCCGCGCGGGCCGGGGCACGGGTGGTCGCCACGGCGCGTGCCGAGGACGCCCCGTGGGTGCGCGGGCTGGGTGCCGCCGAGGTGCTCGACCACCGGTCGCCCGATCTCGTCGGGCAGGCGCGCCGGGCCGCGCCCGACGGCTACGACGTCCACCTGGACACCTCCGGGCGCGGGGCGCTCGCCGACGCCGTGGACCTGCTGGCGCACGGCGGGCGCCTGGTCGCGATGGTCGGTCTGGGCAGGGCGGCCACCGAACTGCCGGTGGGACGGCTGTACACCAGGGACGCGAGCATCGTGGGGTTCGCCATCAGCAACGCCACCACCGCCGACCTCGCCGCGGCCGCGGAGGGCGTCGTACGCCTGCTGGGACAGACGCCGTGGCGCCCGCGCGTCGCCGGTCGCCTGCCCTTGTCGATGACTGCGGAGGCCCACCGCAGGCTGGAGGCCGGGGAGGTGCGGGGGCGCCTCGTCCTCACGGTCGCGGCAGGCAACGGACGGTGAGCATCCGCCGGGCGTGTCCGAACGGGGCCCGTCACCGGCCCGGCGGGGTGCCGCCCTCGTCCGGCGTCCCCGCGTGCGGGCGCACCGTGCCCAGACAGCGCCGCACGCTGATCTCGATGACGACCCTCGCCGGGTTCGCCCGGGGCTGCCGGTAGCGGGCCGCGTACCGGGCCTCCGCGTCCCGGACCGCCTCGGCGTCCTCCCGCACGGTCGCGACGCCCTCCAGGGTGGACCAGCGCCTGCCGTCCACCTGGCTCACGGCCACGACGGGACGCTCCGCCCGCTCGACGTTGCGCACCTTGGCGGTACCCCGGCTCGTGATGACCCGTGCCGTGCGGGTGGCGTGGTCGTACGTCACCCCGACGGGGACCAGGTGCGGGGTTCCGTCGGCGCGCGGCGTCGACAGGAAGCACACCCGGCGCTCCTGCCAGAACCTCACGAACTCCGCGTCCGCGTCGTCCCGTGCCCCGGTGTCCATCTGATCTCCTTGCGTGAGCTGTGGGCGTTCCCGTCGGCCGGGACGGCATCGTCGGCACCGCCCGGCGCCCCCGGCCGGACCGTGCCCCGGCCGGACCGTGCCCCGGCCGGCTCGTGCCGTGGGCGGATCGCGCGCCTGGGCGAAGGAGCCGACCGGCGAAGGAACCTTAGCCGGAAACGGTGGAAGGACCCGGCCAGGGGGTGACACCGGCCCGCCCACGGGGAAGCCGTGTCCCGAAGGTTCGCGCACCGCCGACGGGACGGAGACAGGGGATGGCCACCACGCCGGGCGGGACCCGAGCGCCCACGACGTCGCCCCAGAGCATCCGGCTGCCCGGCATCCTCCTCGGGATCGGACTCGGCGGCTTCGTCGACGGCATCCTGCTCCACCAGCTCCTCCAGTGGCACCACATGCTCACCAGCACCAACCACGACCGGATCGGCGTCAAGTACTACAGCCCGCACACCGTCTCCGGGCTGGAGATGAACACCGTGTGGGACGGCATCTTCCACGCGGTGTGCTGGACCGCCGTGCTGCTCGGCCTGGCCGTGCTGTACTCCCGGGTCACGCACAACCGCCGGGCGGTGTGGGGCTCACGGGTGCTGTGGGGCTGGATCCTGGCCGGGTGGGGCGTGTTCAACCTGGTCGAAGGTCTCCTCGACCACCAGATCCTGGGCATCCATCACGTCCACGGAGGCCCCCACCAGGCGTGGTGGGACGCCGCCTTCCTGGTCCTCGGCGCCCTGTTCCTGATCGGCGGCCACCTGCTCCAGCGCGGTGGACGGCCCATCGACCCCGACACACCCCGCGGCGCCGTCCGGGCCGGAGGCCACGCCTGATGGACGGCGCCCCCGCCGGGCACCACGAGGGTCCGGGCAGCGGCGCCGGTCTGCTGGAGGCCGCGCCGACCGTGCTGGTGCCGACCCTGCTGCTCGCCGCGGCCGGGGGGTACCTGCTCGCCGTACGCCGGGCCCGTCGCCGCAACCCCGAGCGGGGCTGGAGCGGTTGGCGGTCGGCGTCGTTCCTCGGCGGACTGGCCGTACTGGCCGTCGCGCTGCTGCCGCCGCTCGGGCCGGCCGCGCACACCGACTTCCGGGGGCACATGGCCCAGCACATGCTCGTCGGCATGTACGCCCCACTGGCGCTGGTACTGGCCGCACCGGTCACGCTGGCGCTCCGCACCCTGCCACCGGCGCCGGCCCGTCGGCTGACCGCACTGCTGCACGGCCGTCCCGCGCGGCTCCTCACCCGCCCCGCCGTGGCGCTCGCCCTGAGCACCGGCACCCTGGGACTGCTGTACTTCACCCCGTTGTACGACTCGGTGACGGGCCACCCCGCGGGGCACTGGCTGCTGAACGCCCACTTCCTGGCCTCCGGATGCCTCTTCGCCCACGCCGTCGCCGGCCCCGATCCGGCACCCGCACGGCCCGTCGTACCGGCCCGGCTGGCGTACCTCGGCGTCGCCGTCACCGCCCACGCCCTGATCGCCCAGGCGATGTACGGCGGCTTCTTCGTCCACATCCACGCACCCGTCGACCGGGTCCGGCAGGGCGCGGAGATCATGTACTACGCCGGGGACGTCGCCGAACTGCTGCTCGCAGCGGCTCTGGTGGCCACCTGGCGGCCCGAGCGTCGCGGCCGGCCCGCCCGTGCTCCGTCACCGGCGGGCCCGGCCTCAGGCCGCGTCCCGGCCGGGTGACCGGTGCTCGGCGCGTTCCGGGCCGCGGGCCGGCGCAGCCTCGGCTCTGCCACCCGGAAGGAGACGCAGATGCCGGCGCCGGGCGTGCCGGGCCGGACCCCCGTCGCCGAAGAGCCGGTCCTCCAGGTACGTCATGGCGAACAGAAGCAGCCCCAGTCCGGGCAGCAGTAGGACGGCAACGGTAACCACGTCGCAGGTCCCCCCTCCGCTGTGGATGACGTCCTTGCGGGTGCCCGGGCCGGTGCCGGTGATGGGCCGTCACCGGGTGAAGATGCCGCAACCATCGGACAAAAAGGGTGAACCGGGAGCGGCCGACGGCGTCCGTGTGCCGAGGTGCGTCGGAAGGTCATGTTCGAACCGTCGGTGGGTAGGGACTGCCGACGGCAGAGACATGACCGCCGAGGAACGGAGCACCTGAGCCGATGACGCACACAGTCCCGCCCGCCGACCCGGCCACGGACCCGCAACTGGCGGCCTCGTGGTCGGACTGGGCCGGCGATCACACCGCGGCACTGATCGGGATACCGCTGCGCATCGCGCTCATCGTCGTCGTCCTGCTGGTGGTGCGCGCGGTGGCCAAGCGGGCCATCACCCGGGTCGTCCAGCGCGTGCTGGAACCGTCGGCCGGCGAGTCCGAGAGCAGCCGCCCCCGACGGTCGGGCCGCGGGGTCGTCGTACTGCACCGCGACCGGTCCCGGGCACGGCAACGCCGTGAGCAGCGGGCCCGGACCATCGGCTCGGTGCTCAGCAGCGCCATGACCGTCGTACTGTTCATGGTCGGCGTGGCGATGGTGCTCGACCAGGTGGGCATCGCCCTCGGTCCGCTGCTCGCCAGCGCCGGCGTCGTCGGCCTGGCGATCGGTTTCGGCGCGCAGAGCCTGGTCGCCGACTATCTGTCCGGCCTGCTGATCATGATCGAGGACCAGTACGGTGTCGGCGACTCGGTCGACCTCGGCGAGGCCGTCGGCGAGGTGGAGCAGGTGGGCCTGCGACTGACGCACGTGCGCGACCTCAACGGCGGCCTGTGGCACATCCGCAACGGCGAGATCCTGCGGGTCCGCAACGACAGCCAGGAATGGGCTCGCGCGGTCCTGGACGTCGCCGTGGCCTACGACGCGAACCTCGACACGGTCTACCGCGTGCTGGAGGAGGCCGGCCGCACGCTGCGCGAGGACCCCGACTACGCGGACGTCCTGCTCGAGGACGTCTCGGTGTGGGGCGTGCAGTCGCTGGACGCCGACGGGGTCACCGTGCGTCTCGCGGTCAGGACCGCGCCGCTTCAGCAGTGGGGCGTCACCCGCGAACTGCGGCGCCGGGTCAAGGACGCCCTGGACGCGGCGGACATCGAGATCCCCTTCGCGCGGGCCGTGTGGATGCGCGGCGACCCCCAGGGGCCCGGCTCCGCCGACGCCCTGCGCTGACATTGGGCCCGGCAGGCCCGGCAGGCCCGGCAGGCCCGGCAGGCCTCCCAGGCCTGGGAGGCCTGAGGGCGACGACCTCGCCGGTTTGCGGTATCGGCAAACGTATTCGCCGTTGCGGCGCCGGCGGGTGCAGCCTGCACCCAGGCGGGCCGCGGTCGTCGCGGCCCCGCCGAGCAGACGACCCGTCCGTCCTTCTGGAGGCACCATGACCGACATGCCGGCGCCGGCTCCCGCCGCGGAGTTCTGGGAATCCCGTTACCGCGACTCCGACCGCGTCTGGAGCGGCCGCCCCAACGGCCTGCTCGTCCGGGAGGCGAGCGACCTCACCCCCGGCACCGCACTGGACCTGGGCTGCGGCGAGGGGGCGGACGCCGTGTGGCTGGCCTCGCGGGGCTGGCGGGTCACCGGTGTCGACATCTCCGGCACCGCGCTCGACCGCGCCGCGGGGCACGCGGCCGAGGCCGGGGTGGGCGACCGCGTCGCCTGGGAACGCCACGAGCTGGGCCGGTCGTTCCCCGAGGGCTCCTTCGACCTGGTGAGCGCCCACTACCTGCAGTCCCCGGTCGCGCTCGACCAGCGGACGGTCCTGCGCAGCGCCGCGCACGCCGTCGCGGACGGCGGCACCCTGCTGGTCGTCATGCACGCCGGCTGGCCGTCGTGGCAGACCGAACCGCCCTTCGACGCCGTCTTCCCCACCCTGGACGGGGTGCTGGCCGAGCTCGCCCTCCCCGACGGCGAGTGGACCGTCGAGACCAAGGAGACCGTCCGCAGGCCGAGCGACTCACCCGCGGGCGTCAAGGGTTTCCGCGAGGACAACGTGTGGCGGCTGCGGCGGGTGTGAGGTCTGCCGGCGTCCGGCGTCCGGCCCCGGTTCCCGGGGGCCTCCCCGGGTACTCAGGTGGCGGGCGCGACCGCCACGGCGCGTGGGCACCGGGAGCGAGGGGGCGAGGAAGCGAGGGAGCGGCCATGGTCGGGAAGACGCCGTCGAGCAGGAAGAGACCGAGCGCGCGGAGCCCGTCGCACCCGGAGCGGTCGGCCGCGCGCCTGCGCCGTACCGCCGCCGAGGTGTTCGGCTGGGACAGCCTCCTGCCCGAGCAGCTGGAGGCCATGGAAGAGGTCCTGGCCGGCCGGGACACCCTGGTCGTCATGCCGACCGGCTCCGGCAAGTCGGCCGTCTACCAGGTTCCCGGTGTGCTGCTGAACGGCCCGGTCGTCGTCGTCTCGCCGCTGCTCGCCCTCCAGCGGGACCAGATCGCCGGCCTGCCCGACGACGCGCGCGCCCCCGGCGCCGTGGCGGTGAACTCCGACCTCACCGCCGCGCAGGCCGAGGCCGCCTGGGAGGCGGTGCGGCACGGCGACGCCCGGTTCCTGTACCTGTCGCCGGAACAGCTGGCCAAGGACGAGGTCGTGGAACGACTGGCCGCCACCGGACCCGCCCTCTTCGTGGTGGACGAGGCCCAGTGCGTGGCCTCCTGGGGCCACGACTTCCGGCCCGACTACCTCCGCCTGGAGCAGGCCGTACGACGCGTCGGCCGGCCCCCGGTGCTCGCCCTCACCGCGACCGCGGCCCCACCCGTGCGCCGGGAGATCACCGAACGGCTCGGCATGGACCGGCCCCGGACGACGGTGACCAGCTTCGACCGCCCGAACATCAGGCTCGAGGTCCGCCGCTTCCGGGACGAGGACGACCGGCACCGGGCCGTCGTCGAACGGGCCGCCGCCGAGCCGAAACCCGGCATCGTCTACGCGGCGACCCGCAAGGACACCGAGCGTTACGCCGAGGAGCTGGCCGGCCTCGGCCTGACCGCCGAGGCGTACCACGCCGGGCTGCGCTCCGCCGAACGGGCCCGCATCCACGACGCCTTCCTCGCCGGGGACGCCGATGTCGTGGTGGCGACCTCCGCGTTCGGGATGGGCATCGACAAGGAGGACGTACGGTTCGTGCTGCACGCCTCGCTGCCGGGCTCGCCGGACGCCTACTACCAGGAGATCGGGCGCTGCGGCCGGGACGGTGAGCCGGCCCTCGCCGTACTGCACTACCGGCCCGAGGACACCGGCATGCGGACGTACTTCGCCGCCCACGCCCCCGGCCGCGGTGCGCTGTCCGAGGTCGCCGACGCCGTCCACGACCACGAGAGCGACCCCGCCGGCCTGGACCGGCTGCGCCGGGACACCGGGCTGTCCCGCAACCGTGTCACCGCGGCGGTGAACCTGCTGGAGGAGTCCGGCGGTGTCGCCACGGGGGAGGACGGCGGCATCCGTCCGGACCCCGGCACCCCGCCCGACGCGGCGGCGGGCCGGGCCGAGGACGCCGCCGAGGCCCACCGGCGGACCGACCGGACCCGGGTCGAGATGGCGCGCGCGTACGCGGAGACGACCGGCTGCAGACGGCGGTTCCTGCTCGGTTACTTCGGCGAGGAGTACGAGCCACCGTGCGGCGCCTGCGACGTGTGCGAGGCACAGGGGGACGGGCCGGCACCGCGGGTCCATCCCAGCGCCTCCGCCTATCCGGTCGGCGCCCAGGTGCGGCACGCCGAGTGGGGCGAGGGCACGGTGCTGAGCGAGGACGGCGACCGCATCACCGTGCTGTTCGACCGGGCCGGCTACCGCACCCTGTCACTGGAGTCCCTGGCCGGCCGCGACGACCTGCTCACGGTGCTGAAGAGAGGCTGAGACATGACCCCGTCATCGAGAAGCCGGAGCGGTGACTCGACACGGGGTGGTTCCGGCGCGGGGCCGCGTCACGCGCCGGCCCCGCGCCGACCGGCCGCCGTGGGGCGGCTCACCGTCCGTCAGACGGGCTGCCAGAGGGCAGGCGTGTTCTCGGGCGACCACACACCCTGCGCCTGGTGGCTCTGCAGGCACCGGTACCGCAGGCCCGCGTGGTTCACCGTGGCCCCGGCCTCGTAGACACGGCCCGTGGCCCACGCGTCCGCCGCCACGTCGTCCTGGGGCGAGGGCGTTCCCGCCGCCGCGGAGGTGGTCGTCAGGGTGAGACCGAAGTCGCTGAGCAGCGGGTTGATCGGCTGGTAGAAGGTGGTCCCGCCGCTCGTGCAGTCGCCGGAGCCACCGGAGGTGGTGCCCTGGGCCTGGGCGCCCGCCACGAAGGGGCCCCCGGAGTCGCCGCCTTCCGCGCACACCGTCGTCTCGGTCAGCCCGTCGATGGTGCCCTCCGGGTATCTGACGCTCGTGTCGTGCTGCTGGACGGTGCCGCAGTGCCATCCGGTGGTGGAGCCGGAACGGCAGACCGACGCGCCCACGAGGGCCTCCACCGAGCCGGCCATCTGCACCTTCTGGCCGTCCTCGGCCCGGACGTCCGGGGTGGCGGACCAGTCGGCGTTGACGCCCACCCAGGCCATGTCCTTGCCGGGGAAGGTCGAAGCCTGGAAGACGCCCTGGTCGCTCTGGTCGAACCCGGTGGTTTCGGCCCCCGGCCTGCCGCAGTGACCGGCCGTGGCGAAGCCTTCCTGCTCGTCCTTGGTGACGGAGAACCCGACGGAGCAGCGGGCCCGGCCGTCGATGTAGTAGGCGTCGCCGCCGACGAGGTCCTTCAGCAGGCGCGGCCGGTTCGCCGACACCCGTACGCCCACGTCCTGGCCGTCGACCCCGGCGGCCTCGATGAAATCCTCCGCGGCCGCCTCGCCGGTGGCCTGGACCATGACCCGGTTGGCCTTCACGTCGACGTACCAGACCGTCGTCTCGGGGGTCTGCGCACGGACGGCGGTGGCGTCCAGCTTCTCCTTGATCGCCCTGAGCTCGCCCAGCCCCTTCTTGACGACCGCCGCCTTGGCGCCCTGCGCCTCGATGGCGGCGGTGTCCGCGGTGTCGGTGGTGGCGACGGTCAGCTCCGAGGAGGTCGCACCGCTCACCCAGGCGCCGGCGAAGCGGTCGCCCAGCGTGTTGCGCAGCAGGCCCGCGCGGGTGCCCGCCTCGGCCTCGTTGACCAGGCGGGTCGCCGCCTGGTCCGGCGTCAGCCTGAGGTCGCGTTCCATCGCGTGCAGCACCTGCGTCGACGGTTTGTCGGCGCCGAGCGTCTGGGCGGCGGTGGGCTGCGGCCCCGGCCCGGGCTCGGGTGCGGCCGACGCGGCCGGGGGAAGTGCGGTCAGGGCCAGGGCGCCGAGCGCGGTCAGGGCCGCGCGGCGGCTGCGTGCGGCATGTCTGCCGACCATGCGATGTGCCTCCTTCGAGTGCTGCGCGAGACAGCGGGGATGAGTGAGTGTCAGTGAGCGACGCGGGTGACGTCGGTGCGTCGGGGAGGTGGGGTGACGGTGCGGGTGCGACGGAGTCATAGGCCTTGCCGGAAAGTTCCCGGGCGATGTCGGGTCCGGGCGTCTTACGCGGTACGGGGGACGCACGCGGGTGCCAAGTGCAGTACGCGGACGCGCCCGTGCGCGCCGGGCCACGCTCAGACGGGCTTGAGCCCCGGGGCGCCCGCCTCGGTGACGAAGGACCCGGCCGTGGTGAGGGGAGCGCCGGGCGTGCTGATGGCGGAGACGGTCAGGAAGTCCAGGCGGGCCGCCTGACGGCCGAGTTCGGCCCGGACGTAGCCGCGCTTGCCGTTGTAGAACCTCATGTGCGGGTTGGCCCGCAGGTACAGGTCCCAGTTGGCGGGCTGCTCCACGCCGTCCCGGCCGCTGGCCACCGACGTGCAGGTGACCTCCGTGCCGACGGTGGCCGACGCCGGGTCGTCGAAGTCCTCCTTGACGTCCAGGGCGTAGCCCACGTGGACGTCGCCGGTGAGGATCAGCCAGTTGTCGACCCCGGCGGACCTCGCTCCGGCGACGACCCGGTCGCGTGAGGCGCGGTAGCCGTCCCAGGCGTCCATCGAGAGCGGGGCGTCGGCGGTCACGTCGAACTTGCGCTGGGAGAAGCAGACCTGCTGGGGCATGACGTTCCACAGCGCGGTCGAGCTCCGCCAGCCGTCGATCAGCCACGTCTCCTGCGCGGCTCCCGTGATGGTGCGCGCCGGGTCGTCCGACTCGGGCCCCGGGGCGTGCGGCCGGTCGTCGTAGGCCTGGTCGGAGCGGTACTGGCGGGTGTCGAGGATGTCGAACTGGGCGAGCGTGCCCCAGTGCAGCCGGCGGTACAGCCGCGCGTCGGGTCCCTGGGGCAGCTGGGCGGCGCGCAGCGGCTGGTTCTCCCAGTAGGCGCGGTAGGCGGCCGCCCGGCGCAGCAGGAACTCCTCCGGTGGGATGGCGTTCTCCGGGACGCTGCCGGCGTAGTTGTTCTCGGCCTCGTGGTCGTCCCAGGTGACGACGAACGGGTGCGCGGCGTGCGCGGCCCGCAGGTCCTCGTCGCTCTTGTAGAGCGCGTAGCGCAGCCGGTAGTCCGCGAGGGTCACGGTCTCCCGGTCGAACACGTCGGGGAGTGTGATGTCGGTGTAGTGGCGCTCCCCGCCCTCCGCGTTCACCGCGTACTCGTACAGGTAGTCGCCGAGGTGGAAGACCACGTCGACGTCGTCCTGGGCGAGGTGCCGGTGCACGGTGTAGTAGCCGTCCTGGTAGGCCTGGCAGGCGACGGCCGCCAGTCTCAGCGTCGACGTGGCGCTGTCCGCGGCGGGCGCGGTGCGGGTGCGGCCCGTCGGGCTGAGCCAGGTACCGGTCCGGAAGCGGTAGTAGTACACCGTGCCGGGCGTCAGGCCCCGCACGTCGACGTGCACGCTGTGGGCGTACTCGGCGTGCGCCTCGGCGGTGCCCCTGAACAGGACGGTCGCGAAGTGCTCGTCGAGGGCCATCTCCCACTCGACCGTGACCCGTTCCGTGCCCATCCCGCCGTCCTCGAGGAACGGCTCGGGCGCCAGCCGGGTCCACAGCAGCACCGAGTCCGGCAGGGGATCGCCGGAGGCGACGCCGAGCGTGAACGGATCGCTGCCGATCCGGGCGGTCCGCAGGGACGCGGCGACCGCGCCGCGGGCCGGCAGGTTGGTGGAGAAGGCGAGTGCGGCGGCGGCCGCGGTGACGGTGAGGAAACGCCGGCGGCGAAAGTGCCGGACGGCGGCGCCCAGCACGGCGTCGTGCGGGGAGAAGGCGTGTTCGGCCAGTCGGCGGTGACGGCCCGTGGGCGCCATCTGGTGTCCTCTCGTACGGAGCGGGGGCGGTCCGTGGGCGAGCGGCAGGGGGGCCGGACGGGCCCACGGCGGTCGCCCACGCACGCCGGCACGGAGTCTCGCGTCGCGTCGGGCCGGCGTGCGCGGCGCAGCCCCGGTCACGTCGCGACGGCGTCGACCGCGGTGCGCGGATCCCGCATGCTAGGCAGACCGCATGTCCGAAACCGGCAGGACGTGCGGAGTGATCACACAGGAGGCGGTACACGCGTGTGGACGTCTTCCGCCCGGGGCACCCGGTACGGACGGAGGACGGGTACGCGGCGGAGGAAGGCGGCGGGCGGATCCGATGGCCAGGACACGGCGCTACGACGTGGCGGCCTCCGGTCGCTGGTGGGACCGGGAGGACAACCGCTGGCTGCCGGCCGGCGAGGTGCACGCCTGGGAGCAGGGCATGAACCAGACCGTGTGCGGTCTGTCCCTGCACCGGTCGCAGCTGTCCCGGTTCCCCGCGGTGACCTGGAGCGATGTGCTGCCCGAGTCCGGCGGCGCGGCCGACGCCGTCCGCCGGGTCTGCCCCCGCTGCGCCGCCGCGGCCGGCCGCCGGGGTGCGGGGGCCCGACCGGGCCGGCGGCACGTGGATCCGCGGCCGTAGGGCCGGACGGGACGGTCCGGCCTCGGGCCACTGCCGCACGGCGCCTACGACGGCAGCGGGGCGCGACTGACACGGATCTTGGACTGGCCGTGCGGTCGCCGCTCCCGGGCGACCCGGGCGACGTGCAGCGGCCGTGTCCGGGACGGTGTCCCATGCCCGGATCCCCCCTCGTGTGGGGCGCAGCAGACAGCCGGCCAGGTGCGGCAACGTGCTCTTGCCCGCGTCGTTGCGGCCGACCAGAGCGGTGATGCGGCCGCGGGGCACCGTGAACCGACAGCCACGCAGGGCCCGGCCGCGGTGTGACCGGTACCGGAGCCCGAGGTCCGTGGCGTGCAGCGCGGCGGGCTCGTCGGGCCCGGTCATGCGTCAAACGCCGGTGAACGGGACGGCCGGTGCGTCACCCGACGTGTAGTCTCACCACGCGCCACGGCCCGGCCGCCGACTCCGCTGGAGGACACGCGTGACGACCACCACCCCGCCGGTCACCCTCGACGACGTCCGTTCCGCCGCCGCCCGCATCGAGGGCGTCGCGCACCGCACCCCGGTGCTGCGCTCGCGCACCCTCGACGCCCTCGTGGGCGCCGAGACCTTCCTGAAGTGCGAGAACTTCCAGCGGGTGGGCGCCTTCAAGTTCCGCGGCGCCTACAACGCGGCCTCCCGCCTCACGCCGGAGCAACTGGCCCGGGGCATCGCGGCCTACTCCTCCGGCAACCACGCCCAGGCCGTGGCCCTCGCGGCCCGGGAACTGGGCACCACCGCGGTGATCGTCATGCCCGAGGACGCACCCCCCTCCAAACGGGAGGCCACCGCCGCCTACGGTGCCGAGATCGTCACCTACGACCGCTACACCGGTGACCGCGTCGCCCTCGCCGAGGCCCTGGCCGCCGAACGGGGCCTGAGCATCGTCCCGCCCTACGACCATCCGCACGTCATCGCCGGACAGGGCACCGCCGCCCTCGAACTCATCGAGGAGGCGGGGGATCTGGGCGCGCTCGTCGCACCGGTGGGCGGCGGCGGACTGATCGCCGGGAGCGCCACCGCCGCCAAGGGCCTGCACGCCGGCACCGCGGTGATCGGCGTCGAACCGGAGGCCGGCGACGACACCAGGCGCTCCCTGGAGGCGGGCCGGCGCGTCACCGTCCCGGTGCCGCACACCATCGCCGACGGCCAGGCCCTGCACACCCCGGGTGAGCTGACCTTCTCCCTCAACCGGAGGCTGCTCGACGCCGTCGTGGTGGTCTCCGACGACGAGATCCGGGACGCGATGCGGTTCGCGTTCGAGCGACTGAAGATCGTCCTCGAACCGAGCGGCGCCACTCCACTGGCCGCCCTCCTCAACGGCCGCGTCGGCCCGCTGCCCCGCCGGGTCGGCGTGATCCTCTCCGGCGGCAACGTGGACGCCGCCCGCTTCGCCGACCTCTGCGGCACACCCCGCTGACACCGGGCGTGCGCCGGATGGCCGGGCCCGGTCGGCAGGCGGACGATGGAGTGGTGGGGAGGGAAAGGAGGAGCGTCATGTTCGAGGCCAAGACGCTCGACAAGCCGGACGAGCGGCGTGATTTCCCCCGTGGGCACCTCGAGGCCGTGCACATGGAAGGACTCGATTTCGCCGTCGCCACCTTCGAACCCGGCTGGCGCTGGTCGGAGTCGGTGGCGCCGATCGCGGGCACCGAGGACTGCATGATCCACCACAACTGCTACGTCGTCCAGGGACGCATGTGCGTCCGCATGGCGGACGACGGCACCGAGAGCGAGGTGGGTCCCGGCGACGTCTTCGTCTGCTCGCCCGGGCACGATGCCTGGGTCGTGGGGGACGAACAGTGCGTGGTGTACGACTTCGCCGGAGCCATGGCCAAGGAGTACGCCAAGGGCGACTAGGCGGACATCCGGCGCGTCACATCGGTGGCGACCGACGGGAAAGGGGGCGACCGACGGGGAACGAGCGAGGGGGCGACCGCAGTGACGGTCACCCCCTCCCGCACCGGCGGCCCGCTCACGCGGCCAGGGTCACCGCCCCGACCGCCGGTGTACGCAGCACCCGCCGGGCCGTCGCCAGGCTCGTGCCCAGCGTCACCGCCGCCGACACCGACACCATCGTGAGCCAGACGCCGAGGAACTGGTCCGGCAGCACCGCGTCGGTCCGCACCACCGTGAACGGCACCACGCCGGCCAGCGCGGCCACCGTCCCGAAGAACACCCCCGTGACCGTCAGGATCACGCCCTCGGCGCCGACCACGCCGAGCACCTGCCCGGGCGTCGCCCCCGCCAGCCGCTGCTGACCGAACTCACGGGAGCGGTACGTCGTCGCCGCGTACAGCGAGTTGACCAGCATCACGCAGACGAACACCGCGATGATGCCGACCACCGTCAGGTTGAGCGTCTCCAGGTTCTTGGCATCGACCGACTTGACCAGTCCGGAGGCCTTCACGGCGTCGCTCTCCACCGCCTGCATCGTGACCGTCGCCGTCGACACCGCCGTGAACAGGATCAGCGACACCAGGGTCCCGGCGAGATGACTCGCCCGCTGACGCAGGTTGCGCACGGCCAGCCAGCCGATCGCGCCCCTCAGCGGCAGCCGGTCCAGCACCCCATCGAGCAGCCGCGGCGACAGCAGCGCGAAACCGACCGACAGCAGGATCGCCCCGTAGGCCGGCGGCGCCATCAGCATCTCGTTCGTCGCGGAGAACAGGAAGGTGCAGCAGGCCGTCGCGGCACCGGTGGCCAGGGCGGCGTAGGCCAGGAAACGCTTGGCTCCCTCCCGTTCCCGGTTGCCCCGCGTCACCCGCCGCACGGCCAGGAACGCGGCGCCCGCCGACGCGAGCAGCGTGATGTCCACGCCGCTCATCAGCGCGATCGGACCGAAGGAGTACTCGACGGACCGCGCCACCTGCCCGGTGTCCTGGAACATCTCCAGCAGCGCCCGTCCGCCGAGCATCGCCGGGCCGACCGCCAGCACCGCGCCCACCAGGGCCACGGCCACCGCCTCGCCCACGACCATGCGCTTGATCTGTGCCGGGGTCGCCCCCGAGCAGCGCAGCAGCTCCAGCTCACGGGTGCGCTGACGCACGTTGACCGTCAGCGTCGAGGCGACCGCGAAGAACACCAGCAGGGTCCCGTAACCGCCGACGACCCCCGCCGCCGTGCCCAGCGTCGTCGAGCTCACCGCATCGATGCCGTCCTGGCCGGCCGTGTCGTGCATCGAGTTGAACGCCATGATGATCGCCGCGCCCAGGAAGGCGGACAGCAGGGTCGCGAGAAACCGTCCGGGGCGTTGCCGGATCGACCGCAGGGCCAGCACGAGCATCGCTCACACCCCCGCGGACACGTCGTCGCCCAGGTGCGCGAGCCGCTCCGCGACCGCGTCCGGCGTCGGGGCGTCCATCCGCCCCACCAGCCGTCCGTCGGCGAGGAAGAGGACCGAGTCGGCGTACGAGGCGGCGACCGGGTCGTGCGTCACCATCACCACGGTCCGGCCGTGCACCCGCACCGCATCCTGCAACAGCAGCATCACCTGTCGCGCACTGCGGGTGTCCAGCGCGCCCGTCGGCTCGTCCGCGAAGATCACCCGGGGCTCGGTGACCAGCGCGCGGGCGATCGCCACCCGCTGCCGCTGACCGCCGGAGAGCTGGTCGGGACGGTGGCCCAGCCGGTCCCCGAGTCCGACCGTGGTCAGGATCTCCAGCGTCCGCTTCCGGTCGACGCGCCGCCCGGCGAGCTTGAGCGGCAGCACCGTGTTCTGCGCGACCGTCAGCGTCTCCAGCAGGTTGTACTGCTGGAACACGAACCCGACCCGGCCGCGCCGGAACTTCGTCAGCTCCGCCTCACCGCTGCCCGTCAGCTCCTTGCCGTCCACGCACACGATGCCGCTGTCCGGCCGGTCAAGCCCCGCCGCGCACTGCAGCAGCGTGGACTTGCCCGACCCCGACGGCCCCATCACCGCGGTGAAGGTGCCGCGTCCCAGGCTCAGCGTCACGCCGTCCAACGCGGTCACGGCGTTCTCGGCGGTGCCGTAGGACCTGGTCACCTTGACCAGGCGGAGCGCCTCGGGGGCGGGGCCCGGGTCGCGGTGGCCTCGTACGCCGGTGCGAAACATCGCCATCACCTTCCGTGCGGCACCACCCTGCGCGGTGCCTCGTCGAAGAGGCTACGGAGCGGGGGGCCCGGGCACACGGGGCGCAAAACCCGTATCGGGGGTGTACTCAGTGACACCTCGCCCCGGCGTGCGTCACGATGATCGTCATGATCGACGAAATAACGTGGCTCGCCGAACGGCAGTGCGTCGACGCCAGCGGCCACAGCGTGCTGATGTCCCGTGAACTGACCCCGGAGGAACTGGTGTCGCGCATCGCCGGGGACGCCTCCCCGGTGCGGCGGACCGCCTGCCACCTCGGTGAGCTGACCGGTCGGCAGGTCAACGACGTGCTGGACGAACTCTACGACTGGATCCACGACGGGCTCGCCCTGCGCCACGGACGCGACGGCGACTGGTCGTTCGCGGTCTGCTACGGCGGCTGGCCGGGCGCGCTGGAGGACCCGGGGGCCGTGTCACGCGGCGGAGCCCACGTGTTCCACCTCGAGTACGAGGAGGAGAACGGCAAACCGGTGCCGCCGCAGTTCGCCTACTACCACGACGGCCGGTACCGGTGCGGCTTCAACCTGCACCTGGACCACTCCTGGGGGTACGACGGCGTCGACGGGGACCCCGAACTGTCGCGCCGGATCGAGACGATGCTCGCGGCCGCAGGACTCCCCGAGGAGGACCCCGACGACCTGGAGGCCGTGCACCGCGCCTCGCTGGACGTCCTCGGCCAGGTCTTCGGCCTCGCACTGCCCCGGCAGCGGATCGTGGAGGGCACCCTCGACGCCGTGGTCCTCGAAGAGGCCGACTGACCTCTTCGCTCACCCGTCCACCAGCACCACCTCCAGGGTGCGCGGACCGTGCACCCCTTCGACCCGGTCCAGCTCGATGTCACTGGTCGCCGACGGACCGGAGATCCAGGTCAGCGGGCGTGCCGGGTCGAGGCGCCCGAGGGCCTCGGGGACGGAGGAGACCACCTGGTCCGGCACCCGTACGACGCAGATGTGGTGGTCGGGGACGAGGGTGATGCGACGGCGCCCCTGGTCGGGGGAGCCGTCCAGGACGATCGTCCCGGTCTCGGCGACGGCGACGGCGCAGCCCGTGACCACGCTGTCGACCCGGTCGAGTTCCGGCGCCGTACTCGCGGCCCGGTCCTGGACGAGGGTCGCGTCGACGGACTCCAGCCACTGTGCCGGCAACCCGGGCGGAAGCACCACGCTCCGCGTACCGTGCGCGGACAGGAGACGGGCCAGCAGCCCGGGCAGCTCCTCGTCCGTACACCGGTGCACGACCGCCCGGTAGTCCGCCAGGTTCTCGGCGAGCAGCTCCACCGTCCGGGCGACGGTCCGCCGCCCGTGCTCACGAAGGTAGTCCCGGGCGATCGCCCGCTCGTACGGCTCGTCGTCGCGTGGCACGTCCGCGAGGGCGCGCCGCACGCGGCCCAGGACGCGTTCCCTGCTGGTCCCGCTGCTCACTTCGCCCCGCCCTTTCCGCCCTGCGTGCGCTGCCACCAGTCCCGGAACGGTTCCACCGGCACCTCGGGGAGGTCCCGGCTGCCGCTCCACGCCCGGCCCGGCCCGGGAAGCGTGCGCGGATGGAAACGCCGGGTGCGCGACGCCATCCGCTGGCCGGTGCGGAGCGCGCCCGGATGCGTGAACGCCCACTGCGCCGCCCGCATCGCCGCCCGCTCGACGGCGTGTCCCTTGGCCGGTTTCAGCACCACCTTGTTGCCGTTCCGGACGGCCGGCCCGCCCTGGACCACCCGCTCCCGCAGGTGCACCAGCACCTCGGGGATGTCGATGGCGACCGGGCACACCTCGTAGCAGGCACCGCACAGCGAGGAGGCGTACGGCAGGGAGGCGTCGATCGCGCTGCCCGTGCCCCGCAGCTGAGGGCTGAGGATGGCGCCGATCGGGCCCGGGTACACCGAGCCGTAGGCGTGGCCGCCCGCCCGCTCGTACACCGGGCAGACGTTCAGACAGGCCGAGCAGCGGATGCAGCGCAGGGCCTGGCGGCCGACCTGGTCGGCGAGGGTGTCGGTGCGGCCGTTGTCGAGCAGGACCAGGTGGAAGGTCCGCGGGCCGTCCTCGTCGGCGGTGCCGGTCCACATGGACGTGTACGGGTTCATCCGTTCGGCCGTCGAGGAGCGGGGGAGGGTCTGCAGGAAGACCTCCAGGTCCCGCCAGCTCGGCACGATCTTCTCGATGCCGACGACCGAGATCAGTGTCTCGGGCAGGGTCAGGCACATCCGGCCGTTGCCCTCGGACTCCACGACCACGAGCGTGCCGGTCTCGGCGACCATGAAGTTGGCGCCGGAGATGCCGACCTTGGCCCGCAGGAACTTCTCCCGCAGGTGCAGCCGTGCCGCCTCCGCCAGTTCGGCGGGCGAGTCCGTCAGACCCCCGGGCGCCGGGCGGCCCCACTCGCTCATCTCCTTGGCGAAGATGTCCCGGATCTCGCCCCGGTTGCGGTGGATCGCCGGCACCAGGATGTGCGAGGGGCGGTCCTTGCCCAACTGCACGATCAGCTCGGCGAGATCGGTCTCGTAGGCGTGGATGCCCGCGGCCTCCAGCGCCTCGTTGAGACCGATCTCCTGCGTGGCCATCGACTTGACCTTGACGACCTCGCTCTCGCCGGTCTCCTTCACCAGCCGCGTCACGATCCGGTTGGCCTCGTCCGCGTCGGCCGCCCAGTGGACGATGCCGCCCGCCGCCGTGACCGCCTCCTCCACCTGCACCAGATAGCGGTCGAGGTGGCGCAGCGTGTGGTCCTTGATCTGCTTCCCGGCCTCGCGCAGCGCCGCCCAGTCGTCCAGTTCCGCGACCGCGCGGGCCCGCTTGTCCCGGATGGTGTGCGTGGCGTGGCGCAGGTTGCCCCGCAGCGTCGTGTCGCGCACGGCGGTGCGCGCCGCCTCGGGGAAGGCCGGCATCCCCAGGTACGTCCCGCTCATCCGGCCGCCTCCCGCTCCGTGCTCGCCAGGATCTCCGCGATGTGCACCGGCCGCATGCCCGTCCGCAGCCGCGTCATCGTCCCGCCGATGTGCATCAGACAGGAGTTGTCGGCCGCGCACAGCACCT
Source organism: Streptomyces lancefieldiae (assembly GCF_031845825.1). Lineage (NCBI taxonomy): Bacteria > Bacillati > Actinomycetota > Actinomycetes > Kitasatosporales > Streptomycetaceae > Streptomyces > Streptomyces lancefieldiae. The sequence goes on from NZ_JAVRFH010000020.1 coordinate 25,816, forward strand.
CCGCGCCGGTCGACTCGGCGTTGCGCACCTTGTCCGCGCCCATCGCCGCCGACACGTCGGAGTTCTTCACGGCGAAGGTGCCGCCGAAGCCGCAGCACTCCTCCGCTCCCGGCAACTCGACCAGCTCCAGCCCCTCCACCGCCTCCAGCAGCCGCCGGGGCCGGTCACCCAGCCCCAGACCACGCAGCCCGTGACAGGTCGGGTGGTACGTGACCGTGTGCGGATAGTACGCCCCCACGTCCGTCACCCCCAGCACGTCCACCAGGAACTCCGTCAGCTCGTACGTCTTCGGCACCACCGGCGCCAGGGTGGCGGCGAGGGTGTCCCCGCGGCCCTCGGCGCGGGCGCGCTCGCCCATGCGGGGATACAGCTCCCGCACCATCGCGCCGCACGATCCCGACGGCGTCACGATCGCGTCGTAGTCCTTGAAGACCTCGGAGAAGTGCCGGGCCAGCGGCTCCGCCTCGTGCCGGTACCCGGTGTTGTAGTGCGCCTGCCCGCAGCAGGTCTGGGCCATCGGGAAGTCGACCTCGACCCCCAGCCCGGTGAGCAGTTTCACGACGGCACGGCCGGTGTCCGGATAGAGCGTGTCGTTGACGCAGGTCAGGAACAGGGCGACACGCATCGCGGCTCCTCGGGGTTGATCATCGGATGAACGCAGGGTAGTCGGGGGAACGCGGGCCGGGCAGACCCCGCTCACCGGTCGGCGAGTCGGGCCTCGGCCGCCCGCCAGAGCGCCGTGTCGCCGCGCGGCTCGTACCGGGTCAACGACTGCGTACGGACGAGCAGTCGGCGCATATCGGCCAGGTCGCCGACCGTGCCGTGGGCCCGGGCCTGCACGAGGACGTTGCCGAGCGCGGCGGCCTCCGTCGGACCCGCCACCACCGGCAGCCCGCAGGCGTCGGCGGTCAGTTGGCACAGCAGCGCGTTGCGGGTGCCGCCGCCGACGACGTGCACCACGTCGACCGGGTGCCCGGCGAGCCGCTGGGCGTCCTCGACGGCCCTGCGGTGGGCCAGCGCGAGCGAGTCGAGGATGCAGCGGGTCACCTCGGCGGGCGTCCGGGGCACCGGCTGCCCCGAGGCGCGGCAGGCCTCGGCGATCCGCTCCGGCATCCGGCCCGGCGCCAGGAACGCCGCGTCGCCCGCGTCCACGACCGACCGCAGCGCCGGCACCCGGGCCGCCGCCGACAGCAGCTCGCCCAGGTCCGGGTCGCCCCAGGCCCGCACGCACTCCTGGAGCAGCCACAGCCCCATGATGTTGCGCAGGTACCGTACGGTGCCGTCCAGCCCCAGCTCGTTGGTGAAGTTGGCGGCGCGGCTCTCCTCCGTCAGCACCGGGGCGGTCAGCTCCAGCCCGGCCAGCGACCAGGTCCCGGTGCAGATGTACGCGAACCGCTCGCCCGCGGCCGGGACGGCGGCCACCGCGGACGCGGTGTCGTGCGAACCGACCGTCGTCACCGGCACGGGGCCCTCCAGCCCCGTCTCCTCCAGCACCCGGGGCCGCAGCACCCCCGCCGGATCGCCCGGCCGGCGCAGCGGCGCGAACAGGCCGAGGTCGATGCCGAGCCGGTCCGCGACGTCGTGCGACCAGTCGCGGGTGCGGGGGTCGATCAGCTGGGTCGTGGAGGCGTTGGTCAGCTCCGTGCCCTGCTCGCCGGTCAGCCAGTGGGACAGCAGGTCCGGAATCAGCAACAGCCGCCGCGCCTGCTCGAACTGGGCCGTGCCGCGGGCCGCGACCAACTGGTACAGGGTGTTGAAGGGCGCGTACTGCAACCCGGTCGCCGCGTACAGCTCCGCCGCGGGCAAGGTGGCCCACACCTTCTCCGCGACGCCCTCGGTGCGTGCGTCGCGGTAGTGCACGGGGTTGCCGAGCAGTGCCCCGTCGGCGTCGAGCAGGCCGTAGTCGACGGCCCAGCTGTCGATGCCGACCGAGTCGACCGGGCCGGCCGCCCGCAGCCCGTCCAGGACACCGGCGTACAGCGCGAGGACGTCCCAGCGCAGCCCCTCGGGCGTGCGGACGGGCCGGTTGGGGAAGCGGTGGGCCTCGGTCAGCTCCAGGCTGTCGGGGCCCGCGCGGCCGACCATGACGCGCCCACTGGACGCGCCGAGGTCGACCGCGGCGTACGACTTCACCGTGCCGCTCATCGTCAGGGCGCCGCTCACCGCAGGAAGGCGGCGGCGACACCCGCGTCGACCGGGACGTGCAGGCCGGTGGTGTGGGTCAGGTCGCCGCCGGTCAGCGCGAACACGGCGTTCGCGACGTGCTCCGGCAGGACCTCCCGCTTCAGCAGCGTGCGCTGCGCGTAGAACTCGCCCAGCTTCTCCTCCGGCACCCCGTACACGGCCGCCCGCTGCGCGCCCCAGCCGCCCGCGAAGATCCCCGAACCCCGCACCACGCCGTCCGGGTTGACCCCGTTGACGCGGATGCCGTGCTCGCCGAGCTCGGCGGCGAGCAGCCGTACCTGATGGGCCTGGTCGGCCTTGGTGGCGGAGTAGGCGATGTTGTTCGGGCCGGCGAAGACCGCGTTCTTCGAGGCGATGTAGACGATGTCGCCGCCCAGCTCCTGCGCGGTCATCACCCGGGCCGCCTCGCGCGAGACGAGGAAGGAGCCGCGGGCCATGATGTCGTGCTGGAGGTCCCAGTCCTCGGCGGAGGTCTCCAGCAGCGGCTTGGAGATGGAGATGCCCGCGTTGTTGACCACCAGGTCGACCCCGCCGAACGCCAGCACGGCGGTGCGGAACGCCTCGGCGATCTGCTCCTCGGACGTGACGTCCACGGTGACGGCGACGGCCTTGTCCGGCCCGCCCAGCTCCTCGGCGACCGCGGCGGCGTTCTCGCCGTCGAGGTCGGCGATCACCACGCAGGCGCCCTCGGCGACCAGCCGCTGCGCGATGGCCCTGCCGATGCCGGAACCGGCGCCGGTGACCAGGGCGGTCCGGGTGGCCAGCGGCTTGGGCTTCGGCATCCGCTGGAGCTTCGCCTCCTCCAGCGCCCAGTACTCGATGCGGAACTTCTCCGACTCCTCGATCGGCGCGTACGTCGACACCGACTCCGCCCCGCGCATCACGTTGATCGCGTTGACGTAGAACTCGCCGGCCACCCGGGCGGTCTGCTTGTCCTTGCCGAAGCTGAACATGCCCACGCCCGGCACCAGCACGATCGCCGGGTCGGCGCCGCGCATGGCGGGGGAGTCCGGCTCGGCGTGCCGCTCGTAGTAGGCGGCGTACTCCTCGCGGTAGGCGGCGTGCAGTTCCTTCAGCCGGGCGACCGTCTCCTCCAGTGGGGCGGTCGGCGGAAGGTCGAGGACCAGGGGCCGGACCTTGGTGCGCAGGAAGTGGTCGGGGCAGGAGGTGCCGAGGGCGGCGAGCCGCGGGTGCTCGGCGCGGGCGAGGAAGTCCAGGACCACGTCGGCGTCGGTGAAGTGCCCGACCTGCGGCCGGTCCTGGGAGGCGAGGCCACGGACGTACGGCGCCAGCGCCGCCGCCCGCTCCCGCCGCTCCGCCTCGGGCAGCGCCTCGTACCCGTCGACCACCGCGCCGAACGGTTCGGCCTTCCCCCGCTCGGCGAGGAAGGCCTCGGCGGTGCGGATGATGTGCAGCGAGTTGCGCTCGCACTCCTCGGAGGTGTCGCCCCAGGCGGTGATGCCGTGCCCGCCGAGCACACACCCGATGGCCTGCGGGTTGGCCTCCTTGACCGCCGCGATGTCCAGCCCGAGCTGGAAACCGGGCCGCCGCCACGGCACCCACACCACGGTGTCGCCGAAGCACTCGGCGGTCAGCTTCTCCCCGTCCGCGGCGCAGGCCAGCGCGATCCCGGAGTCGGGGTGGAGGTGGTCGACGTGCGCGGCCTCGACGAGCCCGTGCATCGCGGTGTCGATCGAGGGCGCGGCGCCGCCCTTGCCGTGCAGGCAGTAGTCGAAGGCGGCGACCATCTCGTCCTCGCGCTCGACGCCCGGGTAGACGTCCTTGAGCGCCCGCATGCGGTCCAGCCGCAGCACGGCCAGCCCCGCCTCGGTGAGCGTCCCGAGATCCCCACCGGATCCCTTGACCCACATCAGTTCCACGTCACCCCCGGTGACGGGATCGGTCTCGGTGCCCTTCGCGGACGCGTTGCCGCCGGCGTAGTTGGTGTTACGGGGGTCGGCGCCGAGCCGGTGGGAACGGGCGAGGAGGGCATCGGCAGCAGGGTGGGTCGCCATGTCTTCACAGTCCTTCTTGAACGAGGGGTGGGGGAGCGCCCCTCTTGAGGGGCGCGGGGAACTGCGCGACCAGCCACAACCGGCCCGCAGTCGCAAAACGACAGAAACCCGGCAGACGCCTACGCCCCCCACCCGGCCTGCTGCCCACCAACCCGCTCGGCGACAACCTTCTCCGCCCACCCGCAGGAGCGATACGCCTTGAGGGGCTCGGGGGCCAGCCCCATCTCCTCCCGCACCTCACGGAGCAGCGGACGCACGTCCGTGTTGTACGCGTCCATCAGCACGGCGTTCGCCTCGAGAACGTCCCCCGCCCGCTGCGCGGCGCCCAGCGCCTCCGCGTCGACCAGCAACGCCTTGGCCGTGGCCTCCTGCACATTCATCACCGACCGGACAATGGCCGGAATCTTCGCCTCGATGTTGTGGCACTGGTCGAGCATGAACGCCACATCGGAGGTGAACCCGCCCCCGCGCACCACCTCGTACATGATCCGGAACAGCTGGAAGGGGTCGGCCGCGCCGACCATCAGGTCGTCGTCCGCGTAGAACCGCGAGTTGAAGTCGAACCCGCCGAGCTTGCCCTCCCGCAGCAGCGTCGCCACGATGAACTCGATGTTCGTGCCGGGCGCGTGATGCCCGGTGTCGACCACGACCTGCGCCTTCTCGCCCAGCTTCAGACAGTGGGCGTACGCCGTGCCCCAGTCCGGCACGTCCGTCGTGTAGAACGCCGGCTCGAACAGCTTGTACTCCAGCAGCATCCGCTGCCCCTCGCCGAGCCGCTCGTACACCTCGGCCAGCCCTTCGGCCAGCCGGTCCTGCCGGGACCGGATGTCGTCCTGGCCGGGGTAGTTGGTGCCGTCGGCGAACCACAGTTTCAGGTCACGCGACCCGGTTGCGTCCATGATGTCGACGCACTCCAGCAGGTGGTCCACGGCCTTCCTGCGCACCACCGCGTCCGGGTGGCAGATGCTGCCCAGCTTGTAGTCGTCGTCCTGGAACGTGTTGGAGTTGATCGCGCCGATCCGCACGCCCCGCTCCTCGGCGTGCTTGCCCAGCGCGGCGTAGTCCTCGACCTTGTCCCACGGGATGTGCAGGGCGACGGTCGGGGCCACGCCGGTGAACTCGTGCACCTTCGCTGCGTCGTCCAGCTTCTCGAACGGGTCGCGCGGCACGCCGGCCTGGGCGAACACCTTGAAGCGGGTGCCCGAGTTGCCGTACGCCCACGACGGCGTCTCGACGACCTGGGTCTTGAGCGCGGCCTTCACCGCGGCGAGCTCGGTCACTTCGGCGCTCCTGTGGCATCGGGTCGTGACCAGCTGTGAGACACGACCATGTGTGAAACGATTCAGAACGCGAAGTTATGAGCCACCCGAGGGGGTGTCAACCCTTCCGGCCGTCCCAGCTCTTCGTGACTCGGCCGTGACCTTCGGCTATCGAAAGTTTTTCGACCCAAACCCATTGACGTGACATGCCCTGACTGCGCTACCGTCCCGGCAACCCAGTTGAAACCTTTCACGACGCCGTGAGGGCCGTCCCGCCCGGCGTCGTCGAGGAGCCCCCATGACCCACCCGTCCGACGCGGGTAAGGCCCCGGTCCTGGCGCTCAGGGACGTCTCCAAGTCCTTCGGCGCGGTCCGGGCCCTGCGGGACGTCTCCCTGGAGCTGTTTCCCGGCGAGGTGCACGCCCTCGCCGGTGAGAACGGTGCCGGCAAGTCGACCCTCATCAAGACGCTCGCCGGAGTGCACCGGCCGGACGCCGGCCAGGTGCTGCTCGACGGTGCGCCGGTAGTCTTCCACGGCCCCGGCGACGCCCGCGATGCCGGTATCGCCGTCATCTACCAGGAGCCGACCCTCTTCCCCGACCTGTCGATCGCCGAGAACATCTTCATGGGCCGCCAGCCCCGGCGCGCCCTCGGCCGTATCGACCACAAGGCGACCCACGCCGCCACCGCCGACCTGATGCGGCGCCTCGGGGTCGAGCTCGACCCCGACCGCCCGGCGCGCGGCCTGTCCATCGCGGACCAGCAGATCGTGGAGATCGCCAAGGCCCTCTCCTTCGACGCCCGCGTCCTGATCATGGACGAGCCGACGGCCGCCCTCACCGGCAGCGAGGTGGCCCGCCTCTTCGGCGTCGTGCGCACCCTGCGGGACCAGGGTGCCGCCGTGCTCTTCATCTCCCACCGGCTGGAGGAGATCTTCCAGATCTGCCGACGCGTCACCACGCTGCGCGACGGCGCCTGGATCGCCAGTGAGCCGCTGGACGGCATGACCGAGGACGACCTGGTCCGCCGCATGGTCGGCCGCGACCTCGACGAGCTCTACCCCAAGCAGGAGGTCCAGCCCGGCGAGGTCGCGCTGAGCGTGCGCCGGCTGACCCGCGAGGGCGTCTTCACCGACGTCTCCTTCGAGGTGCGGCGCGGCGAGATCGTCGGCCTCGCCGGACTGGTCGGCGCCGGGCGCACCGAGGTGGCCCGCGCCGTGTTCGGCGTGGACCGCTGGGACGCCGGTGAGGTGGAGGTGGACGGCCGCGCACTCGTCAACGGCGCCCCGTCCACCGCCATGGCCGCCGGACTCGCCCTCGTCCCGGAGGACCGGCGGGCCCAGGGCCTGGTGATGGACATGTCCATCGAGCGCAACATCGGCCTCACCGGCCTTCGTACGACCGTGAAGGCCGGGCTGATGGACCGGAGCGCCGAGCGCAGCCGGTCCCTGGACTGGGCGGTCAAGCTCCAGGTGAAGTACGCCCGCATCGCCGACACCGTCTCCACCCTCTCCGGCGGCAACCAGCAGAAGGTCGTCCTCGCCAAGTGGCTGGCCACCGGCCCCAAGGTGCTGATCGTCGACGAGCCGACCCGCGGCATCGACGTCGGGACCAAGGCCGAGGTCCACCGGCTGCTGAGCGAACTGGCCGCCGACGGCGTGGCCGTCCTCATGATCTCCTCCGACCTGCCGGAGGTCCTCGGCATGGCCGACCGCGTGCTGGTGATGCACGAGGGCCGGCTGACCGCGGAGATCCCCCGCACCGACGCCACCGAGGAGACCGTGATGGCCGCAGCCACGGGGAGGGCCGCCGCATGACGGTCACCGCACCCGACCAGGCCCCCGTCGCCGATGTGCCCGAGGCCGGCGCCACCCGGCTCGTCGACCGCATCTTCAGGATGCGCGAACTGGCCATCCTGCTCGTCTTCCTGGTGATGATCGCCGTCACCCAGGCCGGCAACAGCGAGTTCCTGTCCGAGCAGGGCATCAAGGACCTGCTGCTGAACGCCACCATCCTGGTCCTGGTCGCCACCGGCCAGTCCCTGGTCGTCATCACCCGCAACGTCGACCTGTCGGTCGGCTCCACCCTCGGCATCAGCGCCTTCGCCGCGGGCACGTACCTCCAGGACGGCGGCAACCCCGTCGTGGCCGTGCTGCTCGCGGTGCTGATGGGTGTCGGCTTCGGCCTCCTCAACGGACTGCTCGTCAGCCTCGGCCAGGTGCCCGCCCTCGTCGTCACCCTCGGCACCCTGTACATCATCCGCGGCATCGACTCCATCTGGGTCGGCTCCCGCCAGATCACCGCGGCCGACCTGCCCGGCGGCTTCGTCGACTTCGGCTCCGGCGGCCTGTCCGCGGTGCCGTGGCTGGCCATGATCGCCGTCGCGGTGCTGATCGCCACGGCCTACTACCTCAAGCACTTCGGCAGCGGGCGCGAGCTGTACGCGCTCGGCTCCAACCCGGAGGCGGCCCGGCTGGCCGGCATCCCCGTCCGCAAGCGGATCCTCACCGCGTACACCTTCTGCGGTGCCCTCGCCGGCCTCGCGGGCGCCCTGTACCTGGCCCGGTTCGGCAACGTCGACTCCGGTACCGGCAACGGCTACGAGCTGACCGTCGTCAGCGCGGTCGTGGTCGGCGGCGTGGTCTTCACCGGCGGCTCCGGCAGCGTCTACGGCGCGGCCCTCGGCGCGCTGCTGCTCACCTCGATCAACAGCATGCTGCCCGCCCTCGGCGTCAGCTCCGTGTGGGTGCTGGCCATCAACGGGATCCTGCTCATCCTCGCCATCGCGGTCGACCGGATCGTCGCGCTGCGCGTGGCCACCGCCCTGAAGAAGAGGAACGCCCGCCATGGCTGACAGTTCCCTGACCCGCGCCATCCGCTGGGACACGGTCGTGGGTGCGCTCCTCGTCGTCGTCCTGCTGTTCTCCTTCGGTTTCGTCGACGGGTTCGGCAACTCCCTCAACCTGTCCTTCCTGATCGGCAACACCCTGCCGATCGCGCTCATCGCCCTGCCGATGACGCTGCTCGTGGTCTCCGGTGAGATCGACCTGTCGGTCGCGTCCACCGCGGGTCTGTCCGGCGCGGTGATGGGCGCCCTGTGGAACCAGGGCATGACCATCGAGACGATCATCCCGATCTGCCTGCTGCTCGGTGTGGCGTGCGGGCTGCTCAACGGCCTCCTGGTGACCCGCCTCGGCCTGCCCTCCCTCGCCGTCACCATCGGCACGCTGGCCGCCTACCGGGGCATCGCGCAGATCGTGCTCGGCTCCGACGCGGTGACCGACTTCCCCGCGCAGTACCTGGACTTCGCGGCCGGCCGCATCGGCGACACCTTCGTCCCGTACGCCTTCCTGCCGTTCCTCGTGCTGCTCGCCATCGCCGTGGTCGCCCTGCACGCCACCCCGTTCGGGCGGTCGCTGTTCGCCATCGGCGCCAGCGAGGAGGCCGCGCGCTTCGCCGGCATCCGGGTCCGGCGGCAGAAGCTCATCCTGTTCACGCTGACCGGCCTGATGTCCTCCCTCACCGGCATCTTCTGGGCGCTGCACTACGCCAGCGCCCGCTACGACAACGCCACCGGCCTGGAGCTCTCCGTCGTCGCCGCCGTACTCCTCGGCGGCATCGACTTCGACGGCGGCAAGGGCACGCTGGGCGGCGCGATCGCCGGAGTGTTCCTGCTCGGCGCGTTGCAGAACGTGATGAGCCTCCAGGACGTCTCCGCCCAGTCGCAGATCCTGGTCACCGGCGTCCTGCTCGTCCTGTCCGTTCTCGGCCCCCGGGTCGCGCGCCAGATCTCCGTCGCGCGGGCCGGACGCAGAGCGGCATCGCCACCCCTTCCCAAGGCACCCACGCCCACTTCGTAACCGGCTCAGCCCACCCTTTGAAGGAACACATGATGCGCAAGTCGTCGATCCGCCGCACCTGCGCGGCTCTCGCCGCCGTCACCTCCCTCGCCCTGGCCGCCACCGCCTGCGGCGGCACCACGAAGGAGGACGTCAAGGACGAGGGCGGCCAGGCCGCGACCGCCGGCAAGGCGGACCCGAACGCAGCCACCAAGAAGGGGCTGACCGTCGGCTTCCTGCCCAAGCAGGTCAACAACCCCTACTTCACCGTCGCCGACAAGGGCGGCGAGAAGGCGCTGAAGGAACTCGGCTCCAGCTACAAGGAGGTCGGCCCCTCCAGCGCCACCGACACCGCCGGCCAGGTCTCCTACGTCAACACGCTCACCCAGCAGCAGGTCGACGCCATGGCCGTCTCCGCGCAGGACCCGGGCGCCCTGTGCACCGCGCTCAAGCAGGCCATCAAGAACGGCATCAAGGTCGTCACCTACGACTCGGACACCAAGCCCGAGTGCCGCAACGCCTTCATCTCCCAGGCCTCCGCCGACGACCTCGGCCGCACCGAGGTGCAGCTGCTCGCCGAGCAGATCGGCTACAAGGGCGAGATCGCGATCCTCTCCGCCGCGCAGACCGCGACGAACCAGAACGCCTGGATCGAGATCATGAAGGACGAGCTCAAGGACCCGAAGTACAAGGACATCAAGCTCGTCAAGGTCGCCTACGGCAACGACGACGCCCAGCAGTCCTTCCAGCAGACCCAGGGCCTGCTCCAGGAGCACCCGAACCTGAAGGGGATCATCTCCCCGACCACCGTCGGCATCAAGGCCGCCGCCCAGTACCTCTCCGGCTCCAAGTACAAGGGCAAGGTCAAGCTGACCGGGCTCGGCACCCCCAACGACATGCGCAACTACGTCAAGAACGGCACCGTCGAGGCGTTCGAGCTCTGGGACCCGGCCAAGCTCGGCGAACTGGCGGCGCGCACCGCCGTCGCCCTGTCGTCCGGGCAGATCACCGGCAAGGAGGGCGAGACCTTCAAGGCCGGCGCGATGGGTGAGTACACCATCGGCAAGGACGGCGTGATCAACCTCGGCAAGCCGACCGTGTTCAACGCGAAGAACATCGACCAGTTCAACTTCTGACGGCTCGACTTCAAGAACGGGAGCGGTACTTCATGCAGCGCGTCTGTTTCCTGCTCAAGGTCCGCCAGGACCGGATCGCGGAGTACCGCGAACGTCACGCCGCCGTGTGGCCGGAGATGTGCGAGGCACTCTCCGCCACCGGCTGGCACAACTACTCGCTCTTCCTGCGCGACGACGGCCTGCTCGTCGGCTACCTGGAGACCGAGGACTTCGCGGCGGCGCAGGCCGGCATGGAGGCCACCGAGGTCAACGCCCGCTGGCAGGCGGAGATGGGGCCGCTCTTCGAGTCGCTCGACGGAGCCCGCCCCGACGAGGCGATGAAACCGCTCACCGAGGTGTTCCATCTCGCCTGAGGACCGCGCCTGAGGGCCTTGCCTCAGGACCTCGCCCCGGGGCCGCGCCCGAGGTCCTCGCCCGGCAACGGATTCCTCCGCGACGGGCGTGGTGCCGCCGGGGCGGGAGGCCGACCGCCGCCCGGCACACCGCCGGCCCCACCCCGCGGTACGACGAACTCCCGCGGCGGCGGCTCGCCCTGGGGCCACCACGCCCCCCGGCGCTCCACGTCGTCGACTTCCCACGCCCGCCCGACGGGGGCCCACCCTGGGCGGCGCGGGTAATGTGAAGGTCTTCCGGCCGCCCCGCGTCCCTGGTGCGTTTTCCTAGCTCGACCCTGGAGGTCCCTGCCCGATGGCCCAGTCGGTGGGTATCAAGGACGTCGCCCGCGCCGCCGGAGTCTCCGTGGGCACGGTCTCCAACGTCATCAACCGCCCGGACACCGTCGCGACCGAGACCCGCGCGCGCGTGCTGTCCGCGATCGACCGCCTCGGCTACGTCCGCAGCGAGTCCGCGCGCCAGCTGCGCGCCGGCCGCAGCCGGATCATGGGGCTGCTCGTCCTGGACATGGGCAACCCCTTCTTCGTCGACGTCGCGCGCGGTGCCGAGCGCGCCGCGCGCGACGCCGGGCTCGGCGTGATGGTCTGCAACAGCGCCCAGAACCCGGGGGAGGAGGCCGAGTACCTCTCGCTCTTCGCCGAGCAGCGGGTCCGGGGCGTCCTGCTGACGCCGGCCGACGCCACCGGCCGCAACATCGAGGGCTTCCGGCGCCACAACATCCCCTTCGTCCTGGTCGACCGGGTCGCCGAGGGCACCACCGAGTGCTCGGTCTCCGTCGACGACGTCGCGGGCGGCGCGCTGGCGGTGCGCCACCTCGTGGACGCCGGACACCGCTCCATCGCCTACGTCAGCGGGCCGCCCGGCCTCAACCAGGTGCACGACCGCCGCACCGGTGCCCTGCAGGCGCTCGCCGAGGCCGGCCTCGGCCCCGAGGCCCTGCGTGAACTGCCCACCGAACGCCTCGACGTCGCCGCGGGCCGGGACGCCGGCGCCCGCCTCCTCGGCCTCGCCGACCGGCCGACCGCCGTCTTCTGCGCCAACGACCTCCTCGCCCTCGGCGTCCTGCAGGCCATGTACGCGGCCGGGGTCGGCGTCCCCGACGACCTCGCGATCGTCGGCTACGACGACATCGAGTTCGCCGCCGCCGCGGCCGTCCCGCTCACCTCGGTGCGCCAGCCCGCCGTCACCATGGGTGCCATGGCCGCCGAGCTGCTCCTGGAGGAGACGGAGTCGCAGGGCGCGGACCGGGCCCACGCGCACCGGCGGGTCGTGCTCCAGCCCGAACTGGTGGTGCGGCGCTCCAGCCTCGCCGCCCGCTGACGCACCCGTCAGCACGATTTCATGATCCCGGGGGTCGGCGGCCGCAGAAGCATGTGCTGAACTGGGACACGGCCGAAAGATCCGTCCGTACGATCCCTCCGTCCCGGGAGCCCCGTTGAGTCTCAGCTACCGTCAGCCCGGCGTCGTCCTCACCGACCGCCGTTTCACCGTGCCCCTCGACCACGAGAACCCCTCCGGCGAGACGATCGAGCTGTACGCCCGCGAGGCCGTGGCGAGCGAGAAGGCACACCAGGACCTGCCGTGGCTGGTCTACCTCCAGGGCGGCCCCGGCTTCGGGGCCAACCGTTTCGTCGGCCGCCCCGCCTGGCTCGGCCGCGCCCTGAAGGACTACCGGGTGCTGCTCCTCGACCAGCGCGGCACCGGCGCCTCCACCCCCGCCAATCGGCAGACGCTCCCGTTGCGCGGCGGCCCCGCCGAGCAGGCCGACTACCTCACGCGCTTCCGCGCCGACTCCATCGTCCGGGACTGCGAGGCGATCCGCCCCGCGGTCACCGGCGGCGCGCCCTGGACCGTCCTCGGCCAGAGCTTCGGCGGCTTCTGCACCGTCGCCTACCTCTCCCTCGCCCCCGAGGGCCTGGACACCGCCCTGATCACCGGCGGCCTGCCCTCCCTGGACGCCCACGCCGACGACGTCTACCGGGCCGCCTTCCCGCGTATCGAGCGCAAGGTCGTCGCGCACTACGCCCGCTATCCGCAGGACGTCGAACGCGCCCGCCGCATCGCCGACCACCTGCTCACCCACGACGTGGTCCTGCCGAACGGCTACCGCCTCACCGTCGAGGCCTTCCAGTCCCTCGGCATCCTCCTCGGCGGCAGCGAGGGCAGCCACCGCCTGCACTTCCTCCTGGAGGACGCCTTCGTCCGCACGCCGCGGGGGCACGAGCTGTCCGACGCGTTCCAGGAGGAGGCGCAGAACCTCCTGTCGTACGCGGGCCACCCGCTCTACGCCCTCGTCCACGAGGCCATCTACGGTCAGGACGCGCGCCCCACCGACTGGTCTGCCGAGCGGGTCCGCGCCGAGTTCCCGCGGTTCGACGCCGCGAAGACCCTGGCCGGCGACGAGCCCCTGCTGTTCACCGGCGAGTCGATCCACCCCTGGATGTTCGACTGCGACCCGGCGCTGCGTCCGCTGCGCGAGACGGCCGAGCTGCTCGCCGCCCGCACCGACTGGACGCCGCTGTACGACCGGGCCCGCCTCGCCGTCAACGAGGTGCCGGTCGCCGCGGCCGTCTACCACGACGACATGTACGTCGACACCGCCCACGCCCTCACCACCGCCCGTGCGATCCGCGGGCTGCGCACCTGGGTCACCGACGAGTTCGAGCACGACGGCGTACGGGCCGGCGGCCCCCGCGTCCTGGACCGGCTGCTGTCGCTCGCCCGCGACGAGGCGTGAGGGACGACCCCCGGACACCGGGTGCGGTGTCACCGGCACGGGTTAGTGTGCGGGCATGACGGAGCCGGTGACCACCCAACTGGAGCCCATGCCCGCCGACTGGCGGCGCGCCCTCGCCGTCGTCGCCCACCCCGACGACCTGGAGTACGGCTGCTCGGCGGCGGTCGCCGCCTGGACCGACGAGGGCCGCGAGGTCGCCTACGTGCTCGCGACGCGGGGCGAGGCGGGCATCGACACGCTGCCGCCCGCCGAGTGCGGCCCGTTGCGGGAGCGGGAGCAGCGGGCGAGCGCGGCCGTGGTCGGGGTGAGCGAGGTGGAGTTCCTCGGTCACCGGGACGGTGTCGTGGAGTACGGCATCGCCCTGCGCCGCGACATCGCCGCCGCGATCCGCCGCCACCGGCCCGAGCTGGTCATCACCCTCAACCACCGGGACACCTGGGGCGGCGTCGCCTGGAACACCCCGGACCACGTCGCCGTCGGCCGTGCCACGCTCGACGCGGTGGCCGACGCCGGCAACCGGTGGATCTTCCCGGAGCTGACCGAGCGGGGCCTCGAACCCTGGGACGGCGTGCGCTGGGTCGCGGTCGCCGGTTCCTCCTCGCCCACGCACGCGGTGGACGCCACACCCGGGCTGGAGCGCGCGGTGCGCTCCCTGCTCGAGCACCGGACGTACCTCGAGGTGCTGACCGAGGAGGACCCCGAGACGTACGTGCGCGGGTTCCTCACCGGGTACGCCGAGGCCGCGGGTGAGCGGTTCGGCGGGAGGCCGGCGGTGACCTTCGAGGTCTTCGGCCGGTAGCGGCAGGCGGGCACCGACGGCGTTCGCCGCGCCGGCGGTCCGTATGCTGCACACCATGCGAGAACTCACGGACCAGGCGGAACTGCGCGGCGACTGCGAGCGGTGCTTCGGCCTGTGCTGCGTCGCCCTGCCGTTCGCCCGCTCGGCGGACTTCGCGATCGACAAGGACGCCGGGAAGCCCTGCCCGAACCTCCGGGGCGACCACCGCTGCGGCATTCACGCGGGGCTGCGCCGGCACGGCTTCACCGGCTGCACGGTCTACGACTGCTTCGGCGCCGGGCAGAAGGTCTCGCAGGTCACCTTCGGGGGACAGGACTGGCGTACCGGCCCGCCGGAGCGGACACGCCTCGTGTTCGACGTGTTCCCGGTGGTCCGCCAGCTGCACGAGCTGCTCTGGTACCTGACGGAGGCGCTGACCCTGCCCGCGGCCCGCCCGGTCCACGCCGACCTGCGCCGGGCCCTGACCGACACCGAACGCCTCACCGACGGGGCCCCCGAGGAACTGGCCGCGCTGGACGTGGCCGCGCACCGGCAGCGGGTCAACGTGCTCCTGCTCCGTACCAGCGAGCTGGTGCGGGCCGGCACCCGCGGCAGGAAGAAGAACCGCCGCAACGCCGACCTGATGGGTGCCCGGCTCAGGGGCGCCGACCTCAGCGGGGCCGACCTGCGCGGCGCCTACCTCATCGCCGCCGACCTCACCGGCGCCGACCTGCGCGGCGCCGACCTGATCGGCGCGGACCTGCGCGACGCCGACCTGACGGACGCGGACCTGACGGGCGCCTTCTTCCTGACCCAGCCGCAGCTCACCGCGGCCCGGGGCGGTGCCGGCACCAGACTGCCGGACTCAGTCACCCGCCCGGTGCACTGGACAGCGCGGCCCTGACCCGGCGTCCCCGGCGACGGGCGCGCGGTCCGGGTGCGCGGGGGCCTCCGGGGCCGCCGGGGCCCGGCGTTCCAGGCGCAGCCGCAGCCCCTGAGGCATCAGCGTGAGCCGTTCGGTCACCCGCAGCCGGTACTCCGGCTCGGCCCGCAGCTCGTAGCGGCGCAGCAGCAGTCCGAGCACCAGCGTGGCCTCGTGCAGTGCGAACTGCCGCCCGATGCACGCCCGCGCACCCGTCCCGAACGGCTTGAAGGTGTGCGGGGCGCGCGACCGTACGGCCTGCGCGTCGAAGCGGTCCGGATCGAACCGCTCGGCGTCCGGCCCCCACACCTCGGGGTCACGGTGCAGCATCCCGGTGAGCACCAGCGCCCAGGCCCCGCGCCGCATGGGATGCGCGCCGCCCAGCACGGTGTCCTCGCGGGCCTCCCGCGCGAAGGCGGGCGCGGTCGGCCACAGCCGCAGCGACTCGTCCAGCACCCGGCGCACGTACCGCAGTCTGGCCACCTGCTCGTAGCCGGGCGCCTCGGTGTCGCCCCAGACGCGGTCCACCTCGGCGCGGGCCCGGGCCGCGACGTCGGGGTGCTGGGAGAGATAGTGCAGGGCGAAGGAGAGCGCGCCCGAGGTGGTCTCGTGTCCGGCCACCAGGAACGTGATGACCTGGCGGCGGACGTTCTCCGGTGACAGCCGCTCACCGGTCTCGGGATGGGCCGTCTCCAGCATCCGGTCGAGCAGGTCGCCCGCCCCGCCCTCGCCGCGGGCGGCGCGGCGGTCGCGGACCAGGTCGTCGACCGTGCGGTTGAGGTAGGCGATGTCGGCGGCGTTGCGGCGGCCCGCGCCGCGCAGCAGCCACGGGGCCAGCGGGGCGGGCACGGTGTTGATGCGCTGCGCGTGGGTGAGCGTGCCCACCATCGCGGTGACGAAGGGATGCGGGCGGGAGCGCTCGAAGGAGCCGAAGTCGTGCCCGAACCCGGTGCGCGCGATCGTCTCCAGCGTCAGCTTGGTCATGTCGCCGGGCACGTCCACCGCCCGTCCCGCCGCCCGGGCCCGGTCCCACGCGTCGGTGAGCCGTGCGGCCACGTCCAGCATCGTCAGGTGGTAGCCCGCCATGGCCTCGCGGCTGAAACCGGGCGCCAGGACGTCGTGCGCGAGCTGCCAGTTCGGCTCGTGGTTGTACGCCGTGAACAGCCCGTCACCGGCGACGGGGCGCAGGTTGGCCACGCCGAGCCCCACGTGCTTGGCGAACCGCGTCTCGTCCGCCAGGTCGGCGGCGAGCGCGGCACCCCACACGAACACGAACTCCTTGCCGAAGACCCGCCGCCGGAAGATCGGCCCCAGCTGCCGCGCGTACCGCAGCGAGTCCTGCATGGGCGTGCGCCGGCCGGCCCCGACCACGTCCCCGAGCAGGGGGAGGCGGTGGGGAGGGTGCGGGATGCGGTGCAGTTCGGGCCAGCCGATCCCGGCGCTGCGGAACCCCTTCGGCCGTCCGTCCCGGGCCGGCCCGTTCATCGTCTCCGCCATGACGCGATCTCCCTTGACGCAGCGGTGCGTTGCAGGTGCAGAGCAAGCGTGTTGTACATGGATTCAATAACCTGCCTCAGTCTCGTCCCGTCGTTGAACCGGCGTCAAGTAAGGTGCGGGCATGGCCGCCGACCACAGCGGGCGCGCACGCCGCCGGCTCAGCACCGAGGAGCGTCGGGAGCAGTTGCTCTCGGTGGGAGCGCGACTGTTCTCGGAGAGCCCCTACGACGACGTGTGGATCGAGCGGGTCGCCGAGATCGCCGGAGTCTCCCGCGGCCTGCTGTACCACTACTTCCCGGGCAAGCGGGATTTCTTCGCGGCGGTCGTCGAGCGGGAGAGTGAGCGCATGCTGCGGATGACGGCGGCCGTGCCGGGGATCCCGGTCCGTGAGCAGCTCACCGCCGGCCTGGACGCGTACCTGGGGTACGTCCAGGCCCACGCGCACGGCTACCGCGCCTTCCACCGTGCCGACGCCACCGGCGACGAGGCCGTGCGGCGCGTCTACCGACAGGCGCTCGCCGCGCAGGAACGGCAGATCCTCGCGGCCCTGGCCGCCGACCCGGAGTTCGGCCCCGCCTTCGGGGAGCGGACCGACGTACGGCTGGCGGTGCGCGGCTGGCTGGCGTTCACCACCGCGGTGTGCCTGGAGTGGCTGCGGGATCCGGAGCCGGCCCGGGAGCAGGTGCGCGATCTGTGCGCACGGGCCCTGCTCGGCGCGATCACGCCGTCGTGAGCGCCCCCGTCGTACGCCGGAGGGCGTGTGCAAGGCGCTGAAGCGCTCCCCGGTACGGCGGAACGTCACGCACGGACCCCCCTCGTGGTTGGCGCTCACTCCGATCTCCGATAGCTTAGGCAAGCCTTACCTAATGAACTGATGACGGAGGTTGGGGATGGGTGACCACCACACCTGGACGGCCGCGCCCGCCGCGGCGGAGCAGGCCCGCTCCGTGCTCGCCACCGCATGGTCCTGCGCGGTGACCGCGGAGGGCGGCCGCGAGGAGTTCGTCGGCGCGCACACCGTGGCCGACGACGGCCGCGTACTCCTGCACGTGCCCGAGGACAGCGCCCTGCTCGCGGCGGCCATCTGCGCGCCGCGCGGAGAGCCGTCCGCCGTGCTCGAGTTCGCCGACGTCGCGCCGGTCCCGGTACGGGCCCGGATCAGGGCCCGGCTCTGGCTCGCCGGCTGGTGTTCCCCGCAGGACGGCCACCTGGCGTTCCGGCCCACGCGCGTGGTGCTCCGGCAGCCCTCCGGTGCCGTGGTGGTCGACGTCGACGAGTTCGCCGCCGCCGCACCCGACCCGCTGGCCACGGCCGAGGCCCGGCTGCTGACCCACCTCGCCGACTGCCACGGCGACGCGGTGGAGCGGCTCACCCGGCTCGTCGACGCGGACACCCTGCACGGCGCGGTCCGGGTGCGGCCGCTCGCCGTCGACCGGCACGGACTGACGCTGCGCGTCGAACGCGAGCGCGGCCACGGCGACGTACGACTGCCGTTCCACGCACCCGCCGACGACGTCGCGCGGCTCACCGAGCGTGTGCACGTGCTGCTGGCGCAGGCGGGCACGGCGTCGTGCCCGCGGGCCCTACAGCGGCAGCGCACAGACGGCGACGGGTGAGGCGAAGGGCCCTCCCGCCGAACGCAGTTCACCGCTGTCCCGCGCCACGTGGAACACGCTGACGGTGCCGGACCTCTGGTTCGCCGCGAACAGCAGCCCACCGCCCGGCGAGAAGGCGATCTGCCGCGGGAAGTCGCCGCCCACCGGCACCGTGTCCAGCAGCCGGAGCCGGGCGCCGTCCGCCTCCACGGCGTAGCGCGTCAGGCTGTTGTGCCCCCGGTTGGCGAGGAAGGCGTACGCACCGTCGGCCGTCACCAGGATCTGCGCCGGATGGTTGGTGCCGGACCCCGTGCCAGTGGACTGCGCCTCGCCGATGGTCAGGCGCCCGGTGTCCGGATCGTAGGCGCAGGCCGCCACGGTGTTGTCGACCTCGTTGGCGAGATAGGCGTGGCGCCCGCCGGGATGGAAGGTGAGGTGGCGCGGGCCGGCTCCCGGCCGGGTCCGCGCCCGCGCGACCTCGGTGAGCGTGCCCGCCCCCTCGTCCAGGCGATAGGTGTGAACGGTGTCCGTACCCAGGTCCACGGCGAGGACATGGCCTGCGTCCGGGCTGGTGACGATCTGGTGGGCGTGCGGACCCCGCTGCCCGGGACCGGGCGGGGGAGCGGAGTGCGTGACCAGGTCGGTGCGCTCCCCGAGCGCGCCCGAGGCGTCGATCGGATGCACGGCGACGCTGCCCGAACCGTAGTTGGCGCTGAGCAGCCAGCGCCCGCCCGGGTGCACGGACAGATGGCAGGGCCCCGCGCCGCCGGTGCCGCGGCTGCCCAGGACCGCGTGGTCGGACAGGCGGACGGCGGTCACCGCCCCTTCCTCGCGCTCGTTCACCGCGTACAGCGTGCGCCCGTCGGGGTGCGCCGCCAGATACGACGGATCGGCCACGCCGGTGACGGTGCCCCGGTCGGTGATCCGGCCCGTGCGGGGGTCGTACGCGGCGAGGCCGATGCCCTTGCCGCCGCCCTCGACCGAGGTGTAGGTGCCGAGGAGGAGCGGGCGCGGCCCGGGGGTCCCGCTTTCCCGGCCCGACGCTCCGGTGCTCGCGCCCGGTGCCTCGGGCGTCGCCGCCCGGCCGGGTGCCGACGGGTCGCCGCATGCCGTCGCCGCCGGGAACGCCGCCGCGGCGGCGGCCGTCCGTGCGAGGGTGCCGACGAACCGGCGCCTGCTCCAGCCGTCACCGCTCATGCCCGCGCCGCTCCCGTTCGTCGGTCGTCTCCTTCCGCCCGCCCCGCCCCGGCCGGACCGTGTCACCCGGCCACCTCTACCAGTCCCCGTCCTCCACCGGTGTGCCCGGAGCGTCCCCCAGCGGCTTCACCTGATGCGGTGCGGGCACCTGCCACGGCTCGTGGTCGTCCCCGACCCAGTCCCCGACCGGCTTGACGTCCTGGAGCGGCTCGGTGGGCGCGAGGTCGTGGGCGTCCTGGTCGTAGTAGTCGTACCAAGGCAGACCGGCCCGTGTGTACGCGGCGCGGTCCACGGGGGACGGCGGCGGTGCCTCGCCCGTGATGCGCCGCCACTGGGGAGGCGTCACCAGATGCACGAAGACCCGGCCCGCGGGTGGCTCGGCCCAGTCCGTCAGCGGCCGTTCGTCGCGGTACACCTCCTGCCGCAGGGAGCCTCCGACGCCGAGCCCCATCGCCGGCGCGGACCGGGCCCGGGCCGCGCCGGGGGACGCCGGAGCGGCACCCGGCGCGGGCGGGGCGGACATCGGCATCGCGGCGCCGAAGGCTCCACCGGAACGGGCCGCCGCGCGGCGCGCCGACTCCGCCCGGCGGCGCTCCTCCTCCCGCCACAGGGCCAGCTCCCGGTCGTTGAGCCGGAACGCCTGCAACTGCACGCCGCCCCAGACCTCCTCGCCGGTGACCTGGCCCTCGACGGTCGCCCCGAGGCCCAGCGGCACCGCCACGAACTGGCGGACCGTACCCGTCCCGGAGTTGATGCCGTCCAGCCAGGGCTGACGGGGGAGGACCACGTAGTTCTGGGGCTCGCGGGAGAGTCGGTCGCTCCACGGCCTGCCCGAGACCGCGCACACCTTGCCCACCCCGACCTGGAGCGCGGCGGGCTCCGCCGTGCCGGCGAAACTCAGCCACATGGCCTCACGCAGGTACACCGGCAGCATCACGCCGCCGCGTGCCCGCCACGCCTCGGGCACGGTGTCGGCGTGGTCGGCGACCCGACGGACCGGGAACTCACCGAGCCCGGGCGGCAGCGGATGGGTACCCGTCTCCGGCAGCCGCAGGGTGCGCACGAAACGGACCGCCGCACCGCCCGGCAGCCGCAGCGTGTTCCCGTCGATCCGCACGCTGGTGTCGGTCATCCGTACGCCCCCTCTCCCTGCGGCGGGTCCTCCCGCCTCATCACTTGGAACGCCGGCGGGCGGCGCCGCGGTTCCGGCCCAGGGACATCCACCCGCACAGCCGGTCCCGCAGCTCGGTCAGCCGCGGCATGCGCTCGCGCATCTCGCGCGTGTGGCGGTCGAGCTCCTCCAGGAGCCGGCGCGAACGGTGCTCGGTGTCCATCTCGTCGATGATGCGGTTGACCTCGGTCAGCACCGCGCCCTGCAGCTGCCACTGCCGCGCGTCGCGCTGGACCCCGTCCAGGAGCAGCTGGGCCAGCTTGTCCCGGGTGGACGCGGCCTGCCGCAGCTCGGCGGAGAGGCGTTCCTCCGCGGACTCGGCGTCCTCGCTGGCGCTGGTGGTGACCAGGACCGCGAAGCTCACCACGGCGTCGGCGATCTCGGACAGCAACTGCTCGATGGTGGCGCCCGTCTCCGGTGGGAACAAGGGCTCCGGCTCACGTTCCTTGGCGAGGTCGGTGAACGTGCGGGCGAGCACCCGCAGTACCACCGTGCAGATCTCCAGGGTGTCCAGACCGGTGCGCAGCACCACGCGGTGGAGCAGCCCCTCGCGCACGCGGGGATTGAGCCGCAGGCTGTCCTCGGCCTGCCGGAGGTCCTCGTCCACCTCGGCGATGTCGTGGTCGAGACGGCGGGCCTCGTGCAGCCTGGCCGCCGCCTCGAGGAACGGCGTGCTGCCCGCGGCCTCCTCACCCATGCGCAGCATCAGCTGCCGCAGCCGCCGGGCCAGCCCTTCGATCGACTCGCCCGCCTGCTCGACCCACACCGGCGGGGCCAGGACCAGGTTGAAGGCCAGCCCGACGATCGCCCCGATCAGCGTCTCCACCACCCGGGCCCACGCCAGGCTCCCGTGCGAGGTCACACCCAGCACCAGCATCGCGCTGATCGCCACCTCGGCCACGAACTCGTGCGCCCGCACCAGGTGCCCGACGCCCAGCGCCGCCACGATCACCAGGGCCAGGCTCCACCAGCTCAGCCCGACCAGCTTACTGAAGGCGATGGCGACCAGGACACCGGCCACCACGGCGTTCACCCGGCGGAAGCTCATCTTGAGTGTCGCGTACAGGGTCACCTGGACGACCAGCAGCGCGGTGAGGGGCGCGGTGAGCGGCGCCGCCGACTTGTCGGGAGTCAGCCGGACCGCGATGACATACGCGATCGAGGCCGCGGCGGCCGAGCGCAGTGCCTGCACCACCATGGGGTCCTTGAGCCACTTCACCCGCCGCACAGCCGAAGCCGCAGTCCTACGTACATCCCGCATCCTCGGGCTGTTCCCTTCGCCGGGCGCCTCGAACGTACCCGGACAGGACGGTAACCGTACGAAGGAGGCGGGGCGGTGCTCACGCGCCGTACGCCGCCGGACATCCGATCGTCAGGCGGCGACCTTGGCGAGGAAGGCGGACAGGTTGCCCAGGGTCCGGGCGACCTGCTCGTCCAGGGTCAGGCTCTCCTCGAAGCGGGCGCCGCCCTCCGGCACCTTCCTGCCCCGCAGATACAGGGGGCAGGCGAGGTCGGTGCACATGTACAGACCGACCGAGTTGCCCTCGCGGCCGGCCGGGCCCGCCTTGCGCGCGGTCATCAGCGACACCCCGCCCCGGGGGTGAGTGGTCAGACACAACGCGCACATGCTGCGCTGGAGGAAGCCACGCCGGCCCGGCTGGAAACGCAGGGCCACGCCGGTCGGGCGACCGTCCTGCGCGGTGACCAGATAGCTGCGGTCGGGCGCTCCCGGATCCCGCCAGCCCAGGAAGTCGAGGTCGTCCCAGGGGCGCTCGTCGAGGTCACGGGGGACGGCCAGCCGCTTGGCCTCGCCCTTCGAGCAGTTGATGAACGAGTCGCGGATGTCCCGCTCGGTGAGTGGTCTCATGGAAAGCCTCCCGCTGCGATGCCGATACGAACCTAGGGCTCCTAGGATTCTGCCTAGGGTAGATAGCCGCGGGCCGGGAAGGCCACTGGATTTCAGCGAGCGGCAGTTCACGGCATGAATGAGGAGAAGAGCGAAATCGCGGGCGGCACCTCCGCAGAGGTAGGTTGCAGGCCGGGCAGGGTTCGGGAGGAGTCACATGGCGGGGCGGAACGGGCGCACGGTGCGCGACCTCAGGAGGGCCAACCGTACGGCCGTGCTGCAGCGGCTCTACTTCGACGGACCGCTCAGCCGTTTCGAGCTGGGCCCGGCGACCGGGCTGAGCTCCGGCTCCGTCAGCAACGTCGTCGCCGACCTGGTCGCCGACGGCCTGGTCGAGGAGGCCGGCAGCGTCGACTCCGACGGCGGCAGGCCCCGCACCCTGCTGCGCGTGACGCCCGGCAGCGGCCACATGATCGGCGTGGACGTCGGCGAGACCCGGGTGCGCGTCGAGCTGTTCGACCTGACGCTCACCGAACTGGCCCGCGCCGAGCGCCCGCTGACCGGGCAGCGGTACGACGTCGAGGTGATCGTCGGCCACATCCGCGACGGCATCGCCGAGGTGCTGACCACGGCCGGCCTGGCACCCGAGCGGCTGCTCGGCGTCGGAATCGGTGTGCCGGGCATCGTCGAGCACACCCAGGACCGGGGCGCCGTCGTGCACGGCCAGACCATCGGCTGGGACGCGGTCCCGCTGGAGGCCCTGCTCCGCGCCGGCTCCCCGCTGCCCGGCACCGTCCCCTACCTCATCGACAACGGCGCCAAGACCCTCGGCCAGGCCGAGATGTGGTTCGGTGCCGGACGCGGTGCCCGCAACGCGGTCGTGGTCCTCTTCGGTTCCGGCGTCGGCGCGAGCCTCGTCACGCCCGAGGCCGAGCACGGCCGGGCGGTCGAGTGGGGGCACCTGACGGTCCGGGTCAGAGGGCGCCGCTGCCGCTGCGGGGCGCTCGGCTGCCTGGAGGCGTACGCCGGCGCCGAGTCGCTGCTGGCCCGCTGGCGGGAGGAAGGCGGCCGGGTGCCCTCCGGCACCGACGAGGAGACGGCACTGACCTCGATGCTCGCCGCCGCCTATCCGCCCGACGGCCAGGCGGCCGACCCGGTCGCGCTCGCCGTCCTGGAGGAGACCGCCGAGTACCTCGGCGCCGGCCTGTCCGACCTGATCAACCTCTTCCAGCCCGAGCGCATCCTCATCGGCGGCTGGGCGGGGCTCCGGCTGGGCAGCCGCTTCCTGCCCGCCGTACGCCGTCACGCGGTGTCGTACGCGCTGCGGCATCCCGCCGGGAAGGTGACGGTCGATCTGGGGCGGCTCGGCCCGGACGCGGTCACCGTCGGCGCCGCGATCCTGCCGCTGGCCGCCTTCTTCGCCCGCGGCGGCCGACGCCCGGAGCCGGCACCCGAGTACCCGGTCCCCGCCTGGCGCACGGCGATCGAGGAGCGCGCGCCGCGCTGAGGTTTCACCGGTCGCCCCGGAGGTACCCGATGTCGTTCACACGACCGGGAGGACCACAGAAAGGGAGGGCGCCGTGACCGATCACCGCCTCGAAGGACCGGGCGAGAACGGTGCGCCCGTTCCGCGGGACCTGCCGGACCAGCAGGCGGGGACCGGCGAGGACCCGTGGGACGCCGCTCCCGCCGGCGCGCCGCCCGAGACGCCGGACGGCGGGGGCTCCGAGGGCGCCGAAGGCGACGCGGACTCCGCCGCCGGCGACGAGGCCGAGGCGCCCCGGCCCGCGACCGGCTCCGGCTCCGACCACGGTTCCGACGACTCCGACGACTCCGACGTTCCCGACACGGACGAGGCGGGGACGGGCCGTAGGGGCGCACCGCATTCCGGCGCCGTCCACCCCGAGCACCCCGTGCCCGACGAGTCCTCCGGCTGACCCGTCACCGTCGGCGCCTCCGCACGCCGGGCACCGCGGGGGCGGTACGGGCACCGCAACCCGTACCGCCCCCGGGACTTCTCAGCCGACCTTGCGCCCCCGCAGAGGCTCCGTGGCCGCCCCCGCGCCCTGCTGGAGGCCCAGCAGGAACTCCTCCAGCACCTCCGTCGCCGTGTGCACCGGGCGCCAGCCCAGCTCGGCGCGTGCCCGCGTGCAGTCCATGAGCGGCAGCCGCAGCACCGCGTCGAACAGGTGGGGGGAGGCGGGCAGCAGATGCAGCCTCCACGCGGCGGCGATCGCCGAGCGGGCCGCGGTGCGGGGCAGGCGTACCGGACGCGCGCCGAACATCTCGCCCAGCAGCCCGGCGTCGACCGGCGGCTCGGCCGCGAGGTTGAAGGGGCCCCGGGCGTCCTCGGAGCGCGCCGCCAGCCGGTAGGCGCCCGCCGCGTCGTCGGTGTGCAACACCTGCACCCGCAGCCCGGGAATGTCCGGCAGGAAGGGCAGGAGCTCCGGACGCGCCGCCGGACCCGGCAGGAACTTGCCGCCGAAGATCCGGCGCTGCTCACTGGCCGACTCCCGCTTGAAGAGGAAGGCCGGCCGCATCCGCACCACCCGGATCCCCGGATGGTCGCGCTCGAAGATGTCCAGCGCACGTTCCAGATAGGCCTTCTCCCGGCAGTACGCGGCGTCCGGCCAGCCGTGCGTCGGCCACGACTCGTCCACCGCGTGGTCCTTCGGCCCCGGCGAGTACGCGCCGACCGAGGAGGCGTGCACCAGCGCCGGCACCCCGGCCGCGGCCACCGCCTCGAAGACCCGGATGGAGCCGAGCACGTTCGTGCGCCAGGTCGTCGCCGGGTCGTGCGTGGGCTGGAACGCCCAGGCCAGATGCACCACGGCGTCGGCGCCGGCGAAGTGCCCGGTCAGGTCCGCCCGCTCCGAGGCCAGGTCCACCGCGGCCCACTCCGCCTTGGCAGGCGACCACTCGGGGATCCGCCGGGCCAGCCCCAGCACGGACCCGACCTCCGGGTCCTCCGTGAGGAGCCGCACCACGCTGGTGCCCACGTTGCCCGTGGCACCCGTGACCACGATCCTGCTGCCTGTTCCGCTGCTCACCCTGCGCTCCTCTCGGCCGCCTGCCCGTGCAGTCCGTGCGGAGGTCACCGGGTACCCCACCTCGCCGGAGGCATGAGGACGGACGGGGCACGGAGGCAAAGAAGAGCCCCGATCGTGACGGGGGAATCACGATCGGGGCGGTATGAGGCGGATACGGACGGCGGTCGCCTCTCGGCGAAAGGCTCCACAGGGCTTCAGCCGAACGATCGTCCCTGTGGGCAATAGGTGAGGCCCGGGGACACTGTCCCGTCCGTACCCACGCTGTGTTCAACGGGAACGGCCCTCCACGTGTTCCGCAGCCTGTCATGTTCTGGGGTGATCCACATCACTGTGTCCGAGGCTCGCGGACGACGTCGGCCCACAGGTTCTCGGCCTGCAGCAGCAGTGTGCCGAGGACCGCGGTCCGCGCGGGCCCCTGCTGTTGCCGAAGCCCCTCCTGCAACCGCCGGTGCAGCTCCTCCATCGTCGCCTCCGTCGCCTCGGTCGTCGCCTCCTCCGGAGGGTTCCCGACGGCCTCGCCCAGCAGCCGGCCGGCCTCCCCGTGGCATGCGTCGCCGATCAGCTGCAGCAGGCGGGCGTACAGGTCGAGCACCCGACCCTCGGGCGGGGCGGGCGTCCGGTGCTCGTCGGCCGCCACCGCCAGCGTCCGGGTCAGCGCCGTGATGTTCCCGGTGACGTGGCTCCACCGCCGGTCCTCGTCCTCGGACGGGACGGTGGCGGGCGCGCGGTGCAGCTTGCGCAGCGGCCCGGAGGTCAGGCGCAGGCTCTCCCGGCTCCAGGACCGGGCCGAGTACAGCGCGTCCAGCCGCCGCTGCAGCCGCGCCGACTCGTCCGACCAGCCGGCCGCGCTCTGCGCGTCCCACTCGGGATCCCGCAGGCCGGCGGCGACGGAGTGCAGGACATCGCCCGACTCCCGGGCCAGTGCCGCGAGGTTCTCGCGTACGTCCCTCAGGTGGATCGGCGGCAGCACGAGGGCGTTGACCGCCACCCCGATGACCGCGCCGAGCGCCGCCTGTCCCACCCGGTGCCCGACCGCGGAGGCCGAGACCGCGGTGCCGGAGACCAGGACGAACACCGCGGTGGTGGCCGCGTAGATGCCCTGCTGGCCGAAGCGGGACCAGTTGGCGACCAGCATCAGCAGCGGCAGGGACAGCGCCAGCGCCCCCGTGTTGTCGTCCGTGATCGCCTGTGCGGCCGACGCCACGAGGGCCCCGGCACAGATCGCCGAGAACTGCTGCGCGGCCTGCCGCACCGAGCTGTAGACCGTGGCCTGGACGAGGACGAGCGCCACCCAGGGCGCCATCAGTGCCATCGGGTCGTCCAGCCAGACGCCTGCCACGGCCCAGGCGAGCAGTGCCGCGCCCGCCGCCTTCAGCGACTGCACGACCAGGTCGCGTTCCCGTCCGGGTCCCCGCCAGGCGGCCCGGACGGCCCGCCCGACGGCACCCGCCTCCCACCGCACCGCGGCCACCGGCCGTCGCCCCCGGAACAGCTCCCTGACGGTACTCGTCACAGCGGTCATGCGGGGCCGGGTATCCAGGTGATCGGCTGACGCATGAGGACGTGAGCCACGACACGACGCACGTCACGACGGCCCGTGCGACTCATGCGAACGGGCTCTGCTTCAGGGAGGCCAGCAGGTCGGCCGGGTCGGCGTAGACCGCGTCCGCGCCCGCCTCCTCCAGGTCGGCGCGGGGCAGGCCGCCGCAGAGCACGGCCACGCAGCGCACCCCGGCCCTGCTGCCCGCGCGCATGTCCCAGACGGTGTCGCCGACGAAGACCGCCCGCTCGGCCGGCACCCCGGCCAGTTCCAGGGCGTGCTCGACCGGGTCGGGCGCCGGCTTGCCCGCGTCGACGTCGTCGGCGCTCGCGGTGGCGTCGATCGCGTCGTCCGCGTCGATCGCGCGCCGCAGCGCGCCCAGCTCCGGGCCGCCCGCCGAGGTGGCGAGGACCACCTTCCAGCCCTCGCCGGCCAGGCGGCGCAGCAGGTTCCCGGCGTCCGGCAGCGCGGGCAGCCGGTCGAAGTACTGTCCGTACAGCGCCTTGTGGGCGGCGCTCAGCTCCGCGTCCTGGTCCTGGTCCCGGTCCTCGCCCAGCAGCTGCCCGATGAGGTCGCCGGAGGCGAGACCCACGGCCCGGTGCACGGCGTGCATGGGCACCCGGTGGCCCGCCTGCCGGAACGCCTCCCACCACGTGACCACGTGCAGGTGATTGGTGTCGACGAGAGTCCCGTCGACGTCGAACACGGCCGCCCGTTCCATGCACCGTCCCCTTCCTTGTCTTCCTTGTCTTCCTTGTCTTCCACGGTTTCTTCGGTTTCTTCGGCTCCCTCGGCTTTCGGCTGGTCACGGGTACCACGTCAGCGCCCCGCCACTCCGGACGGCGTACGCCCCTGCCTGGTCCAGCCCAGCAGTGCGTCCAGTGACCACGTGGTGACCACCCGCTCCGCGGGCACCCCGCACTCCTCGGCCCGGGCGCACCCGTGGATCTGCCAGTCCAGTTGGCCGGGCGCGTGCGCGTCGGTGTCGATCGAGAACAGCACGCCCGCCTCCACCGCCCGGCGCAGCAGCCGCCGCGGCGGGTCGAGCCGCTCCGGCCGGCTGTTGATCTCCACGGCCGTGCCGGACTCCGCGCAGGCGGCGAACACCGCGTCCGCGTCGAACTCCGACTCCGGCCGCCCCCGCCCGGTCAGCAGCCGCCCGGTGCAGTGCCCGAGGACGTCCGCGTGCGGATCGCCAACGGCGGCCACCATGCGGCGGGTCATCGAGCGGGCGTCCATCCGCAGCTTGGAGTGCACCGACACCACCACGACGTCCAGGCGCTCCAGCAGCTCCGGTTCCTGGTCCAGCGAGCCGTCCTCCAGGATGTCGCACTCGATGCCGGTCAGCAGCCGGAACGGCGCCCAGGTCTCGTTGAGCTCCGCCACCACGTCCAGCTGCTCGCGCAGCCGCGCGGGGGAGAGGCCGCGCGCCACCGTCAGCCGCGGCGAGTGGTCCGTCAGCGCCGCCCACTGGTGCCCGAGCGCCGCCGCGGCCCGGCCCATCTCCTCGATGGGGCTGCCGCCGTCCGACCAGTCGGAGTGCAGATGGCAGTCGCCGCGCAGACGCGCCCGCAAGTTCTCACCGCCGAGCGCGAGCGGGGTGTCCGCCTCGCCCTCCAGCTTCTCCAGGTAACCGGGCACCTGGCCGGCCATCGCCTCGCGCGCCGCCTGCGCCGTCTTCGGCCCGACGCCCTTCAGCGACTCCAGCGACCCGGCCGCCCCGGCCCGCTCGCGCAGCTCGTCGGCGGTCAGCCCACCGAGTACCCGGGCGGCGGTGCGGAAGGCACGGACGCGGTACGTCGGCGCCTGCGACCGCTCCAGCAGGAAGGCGATCCGCTCCAGCGCCTCGACGGGGTCCATCGCCACCTCCTCCCTCGGGCCTCGGCACCTCCAGGGTTGCCCAGCGCCCCGCGGACCGCACGACGGGCCGAGCGGTTTGCCCCCGGCCCACCCGGGTACTGCGATGCCCCGGCACCGATGCCCCGGCGCGGACGCCGCAGCGCGGGCGCCCCGGCGCAGGTGCTCGCTCCGTCACCCGGCTCCGCGCCCACGAGGAGGCCCGTCATGCCCAGCCCCGCCCCGTCCGACGCCAAGGTGGCCGTGATCACCGGCTCCGACTCCGGCATCGGCCGCGCCACCGCCGTACGCCTCGCCGAGGCGGGGATGGACGTCGGCATCACCTGGCACACCGACGAGCAGGGCGCCGAGCGGACCGCCGAGGAGGTCCGTGCCCTGGGGCGCCGGGCCGAGACCGCCCGGGTGGACCTGACCCGGCTGCCCGAGGCCGCGGAGACGGTGGACGGGCTCTGCGAACGGCTCGGCCGGATCGACGTCCTGGTCAACAACGCCGGTACGGGCACCGCCACGCCCTTCCTCGACCTGGGCCTCGACGACCTGCGGCACGTCCTGGACGTCGACCTGGCCGGCCCGTTCCTGTGCGGGCAGAAGGCGGCCCGGCGCATGATCCACCAGGGGGCCGGCGGCCGGATCGTCAACGTGACCTCGGTGCACGAGCACCAGCCGCGGGTGGGCGCCGCCCCGTACTGCGCGGCCAAGGGCGGGCTCGGCCTGCTCACGCAGGTCATGGCGATCGAGCTCGCGGAGCACGGCATCACCGTCAACGCGGTCGCCCCCGGGGAGATCGCCACGCCCATGACCGGCCAGGAGGACACCGACCCGCACACCGAGCGCCGCCCCGGTGTGCCCCTCGGGCGGCCCGGCGACGCCCGCGAGGTCGCCGCCGTGATCGCCTTCCTCGCCGGGCCCGACGCCTCGTACGTCACCGGCGCGTCCTGGAGCGTGGACGGCGGCATGCTCCGGATGGGCCCGATGGCCGGGTCCCACCTGACGGGCGACGACTGGCGGCGCCCCTGAGGCGGCGCGCCCCCCTGAGACGGAGCCCCTGAGACGGAGCCCCTGAGACGGAGCCCCTGAGACGGAGCCCCCTGAGCCGGCGTGCCCCGAGGCGGGCGAGCCGCTCCGCGGCCCGCTCGCCCGGCGGCTACCGCGGGTTGCGGCCTACCCTCGGTTGCATGACCGAAATCGCGACCCCGCACATCGGCAGTCCGCGGATCCTCGTGCTCCGGGTGCAACCGGGCACGCCGCCGTTCCGGATCGTGGAGATCGACGGCCAGGTGGTCGGTGAGGCCAAGGCCGTCACCGACGTACTGGAGGCCGCCGCGGCCTTCGGCATCACGGTCCACGACCTGGACGACCCGGACGTGGTCCGCTGGGTGGGCGGGGACAAGTTCACCTGGACGCTGCACTGAGGCCTGTCGGACAGGCCCCGGGCCCCGTCCAGGACCTCAGCCGACCGTCCACTTCTGGTTGGCGCCGCCCGTGCAGGTCCAGATCTGCAACCGGGTGCCGTTGGCCGAGGCGTTGCCGGTGACGTCGAGGCACTTGTCGGCCTGCGGGTTGACGATGTCGTTCGCCGCGGTGACCACCCAGCGCTGGGCGCCGCTGCCGTTGCAGTCCCAGAGCTGGACGGCCGTGCCGTCCGCCGTGCCACCGCCGTTGACGTCGAGGCACTTGCCGAGCGCCCGGATCGTGCCGTCGGAGCCCACCGTCCACCGCTGCGCCGCGGTGCCGTTGCAGTCGTAGAGCTGCACGGGGGTGCCGTTGGCGGTGTTCGCCGCGGCGACGTCCACGCACTTGCCCGCGAGGCCCCGGATCGCGCCGCCGGTCCCCGAGTCGCTCGTCGTCACCGACACGTGGTCGACCACCAGCGTCTGCGGGAAGACCGTGGAGCCGTCCGGGTCGCCGGGCCAGTATCCGCCGACCGCCAGGTTCAGGATCAGGAAGTACGGCCGGTTGAACACCCACTGCTTCCCGCCCAGGTCGGCCGGGGTGCGCCGCTGGTAGACGTTGCCGTCCACCGACCAGGTGATCGAGTCGGGCGCCCAGTCGACGGCGAAGGTGTGGAAGGCGTCCGCGAAGGCCTGGCCGCCCGGCAGGGTGTAGCCGGCTCCGATGCCGCCAGAGCCGGAGTAGCCGGGGCCGTGGAGGGTGCCGTGCACGGTGGAGGGCTCGAATCCGACGTTCTCCATGATGTCGATCTCGCCGGAGTCCGGCCAGTTGACCGGTGTGCCCAGCATCCAGAACGCGGGCCACATGCCCTGCCCGCGCGGCACCTTCATCCGGGCCTCGACGTGTCCGTACTGCGCCGTGAACTTCCCGGAGGTGTTGAGCCGGGCGGACGTGTACTGGCAGGTGCCGTACCAGCACTGGTAGTTGGCCGGGTTCTCCTTGCGGGCGGTGATGACCAGGTGCCCCTGGCCGTCCAGGGCCGCGTTCCTGTTGCCGGAGGTGTAGTACTGCCGTTCGTGGTTGTTGACGTTGTCGCCGGTCTCGATCTGCCACTTCGAGGAGTCGACGGCCGCACCGGCAGGTCCGTCGAAGGTGTCGGAGAACGTCACGGCGGCGGCCGAGGCGTCGGCGGCGCCGACGGTCCGGGGTTCCGCCTGGGCGGGACCGGTCACGAGGGACGCGGCCAGTCCCGCGGACAGGGCGGCGGCGAGGAGACATCTGCGGAGCAGGCGTGGACGGGCCACGGCTCTCCCTTCCGTACGGCGTCCCGGGGGACGGGAGCGCCGACCGAGTGGGGGTAAGGGTGTCACCTCTTGATTCAAGTAGTGAGGTAAGGGCCGGTCAATACCCTGGTACGGACCACCTTGGTACGGAGGTACGGACCGCGTTCCCTTCCCTTGCTTCCCTCACGTACGGGCCGAGCGCCTGTGCACCGCCCGGCTCATCCGCCGGCCCAGGAGCAGGTAACCGACCAGCGCGCCCGTGGTGTTGAGAATGACGTCGTCGATGTCGAAGGCCCGCCCGGTGACCAGCGCCCCCTGGGCGGACTCCACCAGCAGCATCACGACGGCCGTCAGCAGCAGCACCCGCAGCAGCCCGCGCGTGCGCGGGGCGACGACGGGGACCAGCACGCCGAAGGGGACGCCCAGCAGGAGGTTGCCGCCGATCTGCCTGACGGCGTCCCGCAGCGCGGGCTGGTCCAGGTAGGCCTTCAGCGAGCGTCCGGGCCGCAGGTTGGTGTGGGTGAGCGCCTCCGAGGCGGGGGAGGGGTGCAGGGTCAGCCGCGCCAGCACCACCGCGAACGCCACCATGAAGACGAACGCGCACACCATCGCCGACAGCCGCAACAGCAGGGCGAGCGGGCGCCGTTCGTGCCGGTCGGCGTCCTCCGCCCCGGCGGCGCGGGGGCGGGACGGGAAACGCGACCCTGAGGCGGCACGAGCCATTTCGGTCCTCCAGTCGTCAACGTCCCCGCGTGGTAGGGCGGTTACCCGCCGAACCGCCGAGGATGCCGGGCCGCCGTACGCGGAACCGGCCGCACCCGCCCCCCGGTTTCGCCCCGCCCGGCCGGGGCACTCCGGCCGGGAAGCCACCGCGCGCCGTCGTCCGCCACCCTCCGCGCGGTGCTTGGATGACGGCGAAGACGGGACGAACATCGACAAGAGCAGCGTACTGGTCATACCGGGCCGCGAGGCGGCCGGTACGGGCCGTGGAGGTGGCGTGTGAAGGGCCGTAGGACACTCCTCGCCGTGGCCGAGGTGGCCGCCTGGTGGGTCCCGACCGCCGCGCTGTGGCTGGTCCTCGTCAG
Source organism: Streptomyces lancefieldiae (assembly GCF_031845825.1). NCBI lineage: Bacteria > Bacillati > Actinomycetota > Actinomycetes > Kitasatosporales > Streptomycetaceae > Streptomyces > Streptomyces lancefieldiae. The sequence goes on from NZ_JAVRFH010000020.1 coordinate 58,591, forward strand.
CACCGTCGACACCCTGGAACTCGCGGTGGGCGCCGGCGCCTCGGCCGTGGCGGCGCTCGTGGCCCGGGGCGCACGGCGGGCGGTGTCCGGGCGGTGAACGGCTGGATCCTCGCCGCCGCCGTCGTCCTCACCGCCGGGGTCGGAGCCACCCTGTGGGGGGTGGCCACCGGGCCCCTGCGCCGCCGCGCCGCCGCGCAGAACCTCTCCACCGCCCTGGCCTGCCCGGTCCTCCTGCTGCTGGCCCAGGGCTACGACCGCCCCGCCTACGTCGACCTCGCCCTGGTCCTCGCCCTCCTCGGCCCCGTCGGCACGCTCGTCTTCGCCCGGATGCTCGCCGACGAACTGGCCGACGACCCGCCGCACGCCCGGGGACCGACCTGGTCGGCCGCCGCCCTCGGCGCCGCGGTGGTGGTCGCCGTGTGCGTGGCCACCGGGCCGGGCAGGGCCCTTGTCAAGCTGCTGGTGATCGGCGCGCTGCTGGTCGGCGGCAACCTCGTCGCCTCCCGGGCGCTCGCGGGCGGGATGCGGGAGGCACGCCGTGGCTGAGGCCGTGATCGTCGTCGCGCTGCTGCTCGTCGCCGCGTCCGCCACGGTCGCGGTGGCGGTCCGCGACCCCGTGCGCCAGTCCCTCGTCCTGGCCGTCCTCGGCGTCGTCCTCGCCGTGCTGTTCACCGTGCTGCAGGCGCCCGACGTCGGCCTGTCCCAACTCGCGGTGGGCTCCGCCCTGACCCCCCTGCTGCTGCTCCTGACGGTCCGCAAGGTGAAGCGCCGCGGCCGGCGGCGGAAGGAGAGCGAGTCGTGACCCCCCGCCTGCGGCTGTGGCTGGTGGTCACGGGCGGCGCGGGCCTCGCCGTCCTCCTCGTCGCCGCCTGCCTGCGCCTGCCCGACTTCGGCGGCGACCGGCACCCGTACGGCGACCGGGCCGTCGTGGCGTCCCTGGCCCGGCACACCGCCAACACCGTGGCCTCCGTCAACTTCGACCAGCGGGCCTTCGACACCCTCGGCGAGATGACCATCCTGTTCGCGGCCGTACTCGGCTGCATGGTCCTGCTGCGGCAGACCCGCGACGAGCACCGGGCCCGCCCCGAACCCGAAGCCGTCGCCCTCCCCGTGCGCCGCTACGCCCTGCTCGTCCTGCCCGTCGCCCTGCTGAGCGGCCTGTACGTCGTCGCGCACGGCCAGGTCAGCCCCGGCGGCGGCTTCCAGGGCGGAGTCGTCGCCGCCACGGCCCTGCACCTGCTGTACCTGGGCGCCGACTACCGTGCCCTCGAACGCGTCCGGCCGGTCGCCCCCTACGAGGTGGGCGACGCGCTCGCCGCCTCCGCCTACCTCGTCACCGGCCTCGCCGCCCTGATCGGCGGTTCCGCCTTCCTCGCCAACACGCTGCTGCCGTACGGCACGTTCAACACGCTCTCCTCCGCCGGCACCGTTCCCCTGCTGAACGCCGCGATCGGCATGGAGGTGGCCTGCGCCGTCGTCGTCCTGCTCGCCGGGTTCCTGGACCAGGCCGTGGAGATCGAGGACGAGGGCGAGAGCGGTGACCGCCTCGACGACCCCGAGGAGCCCGGGAAGTGAGAGCGCCGTGACCGACCTGCTGCACGTACTGCCCTACCTGGTCGCCGCCTGGATCTTCCTGGCCGGCTGCTACGGTCTCGCCACCAGCCGCAACCTCATCCACGCCGTCGGCTGTCTGTCCGTGTGCCAGGCCGCCACCTACGTCCTCCTGCTGGCCGTCGGCTACCGCGACGGCGCCACCGCGCCGGTGTTCTCCGACATCGAGCCCGGCTCGCGGCCGGTGGTCGACCCCGTCGTCCAGGCCCTCGCCCTCACCGACGTCGTCGTCGGCGCCACCGTCACGGCCCTCCTGCTGGCCCTGGTCGTGCAGGTCGCCAAGCGGCACGGCACGGTCGACCCCGACGAACTGAGCGAGCTGCGCGGCTGATGCACCACCTGTTGCCCCTCCTCGTCGCCGTTCCGCTGCTCGGTGCCGCGCTGCTCGCCGCCGGGGGCCGGGTGGTGCCCCGCTTCGTCGCGGAGAGCGTGGCCTGCGCCGTCTCGGCCGGTACCGCGGCGCTGGCGGTCGTCCTGCTGACGCACTCCTCCGAGCCGCTGACCGAGTGGGTGGGCGGCTGGGAGCCCGTGGACGGCCACAGCGTCGGCATCGTGCTGATCGGCGACGGCCCGGGTCTCGGCATGGCCGCGCTGGTGTCCGTGCTGACACTCGCCGCCCTGGCGTACTCCTGGCGCTCCTTCGACGCGCCGCCGCACGGGCACGCCGGGGCGTTCCCGGCGCTCGTGCTGGTCTTCCAGGCGGGCATGAGCGGCTTCGCGATCGCCGGCGACCTCTTCAACGCCTTCGTGTGGTTCGAGCTGATGAGCGTCGTCGCGTACGCCCTGACCGGTCATCGGGTCGAGGAGGCCAGAGCCGTGCAGGGCGCGCTGACCTTCGCCGTGGTCAACTCGCTGGGCGCGTACACCCTGCTCATGGGCATCGCCCTGCTCTACGCCCGCACCGGTGAACTCGCCATGGCGGAGATCGGACGCGCCCTGGACACCCACGGCCCGCCCGACGCGCTGATCCTGGCCGGCTTCGTCCTCGTCCTGACCGGGCTGCTGGTCAAGGCGGCGGCCGTGCCCTTCCACTTCTGGCTGCCGGACGCGCACGCGGTCGCCCCGACCCCGGTGTGCATGCTGCTGTCCGGAGTCATGGTCGAGCTCGGCGTCTTCGGCGTCTGGCGCGTCCACGACACCGTGTTCTCCGGCCCCGGCGGACTGCCCGCCACCGACGTGGAGCGGGCCTTGACGGTGCTCGGCGCGCTGACGGCGGCGATCGGCGCGGCGATGTGCTGGTACCAGCGGCACATCAAGCGGCTGCTGGCGTACTCGACGATCGCGCACACCGGCCTGTTCCTGCTCGGGGTCGGCACCCTCACGCCCGAGGGCGACGACGGGATCGCGCTCTACCTCGTCGGGCACGCCGGGGTCAAGGCCGCGCTGTTCGCCTGCGCGGGCATCCTCCTCGACCGGTACGGCAGCGTCGACGAACACGTCCTGTACGGCCGGGCCCGCCCGCTGCGCGGCGTCGCCGTGATGGTCGCCGTCGGCGCGCTGGGCCTCGCGGGGCTGCCGCCGTTCGGCACGGCGCTCGGCAAGTCCGTCGCGGAGGAGGCGGTGGGCGGCCCGCTCACCGTGCTCTACGTGCTGGCGAGCGCGGTGACCGCCGCAGCGGTGCTGAGGGTCGCGGCACGGGTGTTCCTGGGCCTCGGCCCCAGACCGCGCGACGGCGACGGGGAGGGCGCCCCCGACGCCTACGAGACGACCGGTTCCGGGGAGGAGCCCGAGACCCGCCAGCGGCTCGGCCGCGTGCCCGACACCATGACGGCGGTACCCGCCCTCCTGCTCGCCGGGGCGCTCGCCGCCGGTGCCGTCCCCGGCTTCGGCGACGCGGTGGCCCACGCGACGAGCGGGGCCACCACCGCCGGGCTGGTCCGCACCTCCGTGCACTGGACATGGCACGGCGTCGGTCTGGGGCTGCTGTCCACCCTCCTGGCCGTGGGACTGGCCGCCGTGGCCGTCACCCGCCCGGGGCTGCTCACCGCCCCCGGGTGGGCGCTGCCGCTACGGCGGCTGCAGTCCGGTCACGTCGGGGACTACGTGGCGTGGCTGCTGGTGGGCACCACCGTGCTGGGGGTGCTGGCCCTCCCGGCCCTCCTGCCCGGGTGAGCGGCGACGCCCCGCCCGTCCGGGCCCCACGGCCGCTCAGCCCCCGTGGACCACGCGCACCTCCTCGCAACCGAGGGAGCGCGGCAGCCCGCCGACAACAACCACACGGACAAGCCGCGGCGAGTCGGTCAGCGCCCTGTTCGGCGCTCCGCCGGCCGGGTGACGCCGAGCGCCTCCTGAAGGGTGGACCGCGGGGGCAGCAGCCGTGCCAGGCCGGTCATCCGCAGCATGCGCAACGTCAGCGGGTGGGTGCACACCAGGTGCACCTGCCCGCCCCGGTCGAGTGCCTGGCGCCGGGCGCGGTACAGCAGCCGCAGTCCGGAGCAGTCGAAGAACTCGATCCCGCTCAGGTCGATCACGACCCGGGCCCGGGGACGCCCCGTCTCGCGGTCCAGGTGCGGGGCGATCTCCGCCGCCGACGCGATGTCGATCTCGCCCCGTAACTCCAGCACCGTGTGACCGCGGTGGCGGTGGACCCGCAGATGCCGGGTGGGCGACGCCGGTTCCTGCCGCACCACGACTGCCTCCAGCCTGCGGGTGGGGGCCTGGGGGGACCTCAGGGTCCCAACAGGCCTACTTACTCTGCAAGTTACCCTCGATGGAACGAATTTGAGCATGCTCGACTGACATATGTCACCGGTTTCTCACACCCTGATCGATCAGTCGACCACCAGAACGAGTTTCCCCGTGGTGCGGCCGGTCTCGCCGAGCGCGTGCGCCTCGGCCGCGTCGGCCAGCGGGAACGTCTGCGCGATCGTGGCCTCCAGTGCGCCCGACCCGACCAGGCCGGCGATCTCCCGCATGCCGCTCTGATCGGCGTCGACGAGCATCCGCACCGCCCGCACGCCGAGCCGCTCCGCCTCCTCGTAGAACTCGCCCGACCCCACCGGCAGGATGGACACCACCACCCCGCCCGGGCGCAGCACGCGCAGCGAACGCAGGGACGTGTCGCCGCCGATCGTGTCCAGGACCACGTCGACGTCCTTCACCACTTCGGCGAAGTCCGTCTCCCGGTAGTCCACCGCCTCGTCCGCCCCGAGGGAGCGCAGGAACTCGTGCTTGCCCGCGCTGGCGGTGCCGATCACGTACGCGCCCCGGGCCTTGGCGATCTGCACCGCCACATGGCCGACGCCGCCGGCCGCCGCGTGGATCAGCACCCGCTGCCCCGGCTGGACGTCCGCCCGCTCCACGAGGGCCTGCCACGCCGTCAGCGAGACCAGGGGGAGGGCCCCCGCCTGGACGTGGTCGATCCCGGCGGGCTTGTGCGTGAAGGCGCGGGCCGGGGCCGTGACGTACTCCGCGTGGGAACCGTGCCCGAACGGGTAGGACAGCATGCCGAAGACCTCGTCACCCGGCCGGAACGCGGCGACGCCGATCCCCACCGCCTCCACCACGCCCGAGACGTCCCAGCCCAGTACGAACGGCGGCGCTCCGAGGAAGCCGCCGTTCTCCCGGTGCTTCCAGTCGGTCGGGTTCACTCCGGCGGCACGCACCCGCACCAGCACCTCGTTCGGGCGCGGCTTTGGGCGTTCCAGCCGTACTTCCTTCAGGACCTCGGGACCGCCGAGGGTGTCCTGGCTGATGGCTCGCATGGTCTCCACATCGCTCATGGTCACCCAGCCTGCCCCGCGCCGCCCGTCCAGGAAATGGCACGAATGCCAATCTCCGATAAGATCGTGCCATGCGACAGGCGAAAGATCCGGCGGGGAACGGGCCGACGGGCACGGCGAGGCGTCCGGAACGGGTCGTGGTGCTGGCCCTCGACGGGGTCTACCCCTTCGAGCTGGGCATCCCCAGCCGCATCCTCGGCGCCGCCGACGGCCGGTACGAGGTGATGACCTGCACCGTCGACGGACGCCCGGTGCGCACCGAATCGGACTTCACCGTCACCCCGGAGCACGGACCGGAGATCCTGGCCACGGCCGACACGGTCGTCATCGCCGCCGTCGCCCCCTCCCGGGTCACCGCGGAACCGTCCCCCGAGGTCACCGCCGCCCTCGCGCTCGTCCGTCCCGACGCCCGCATCGTCTCCATCTGCACCGGTGCCTTCGTGCTGGCCGCCGCCGGGCTTCTCGACGGCCGCCGGGCGACCACCCACTGGCAACTCGCCGACGTGTTCCGGCAGATGTTCCCGCACGTCCCCCTGGACCCGGACGTGCTCTTCGTCGCCGACGGCCGCATCCTCACCTCGGCGGGCGCCGCCTCCGGCGTCGACGTCTGCCTCCACCTCGTCCGCGAGGACCACGGCACGGAACTGGCCAACAAGGTCGCCCGTCGCTGCGTGGTGCCGCCCTTCCGCGACGGAGGCCAGGCCCAGTACATCGAGCAGCCCGTGCCCGAGCAGGGCGCCACGAGCACGGCCGCGACCCGGGCGTGGGTCCTGGACCACCTCGGCGAGGCCCTGACCCTGGCCGACCTCGCCGCGCACGCCCGCATGAGCCTGCGCACCTTCGCCCGCCGCTTCCACGACGAGGTGGGCCTGAGCCCGGGCCGCTGGCTCATCCAGCAGCGCGTCGCCCGGGCCCGGTACCTGCTGGAGTCCACCGACCTGCCGGTCGACCACATCGCGGGCCGGGTCGGCTTCGCCACGGGCGCGTCACTCCGTCAGCACCTGCACACGTCGATCGGTGTCTCACCCCAGGCCTACCGTCGTACGTTCCAGTCGACGCGCTGAGCGGGCGCGGCCCGCCGGCCGACTGAATCCGCCGGGCCGGGATATCAGCAAGGGGAGGGCGGCGCGGCACGACGGCCCCGCGGCCCGGAATCCTTCGGAGGAGACATGGCACTGGTCAACGCGGGCGTCGTGGTGCTCGACTGCGCCGAGCCCGAGAAGCTCGCCGAGTTCTACAAGGGGCTGCTGGGCGCGGAGGAGACCGACGTGTCCGCCAACCGGATCGAGATCCTGGGGCCCGACGGCTTCCGCATGGCGTTCCGACGGGACGTCAACGCGACCCCGCCGAGCTGGCCCCGCCCCGAGAACTCCCTCCAGGTCCACCTGGACCTCGTGGCCGAGGACCTGGACGAGGCCGAGCGCGGGATCGTGGGTCTGGGCGGTCGCCCGGTGGAGGCGAAGGACCCGGCGGGCCCGCACGAGGAGCGCGGTTTCTCCGACCCGGCGGGCCACTCCTTCACCCTCCGCCGCAGCGCCGCCCCGACGGCACCCAAACAGGGCTAGGGCCTGTCCGACCCTTCCCGCCTGCCTCGCCCTCCGGGCGGACGCCGGGAATGGTCGGACAGGTCCCCGCGGCTGCCGGATGCCGTCGGCGACCGGGGAGGTCCGGGCCGCGGTCCGGTCAGTCCCGGCCGGCCCTGTCGCCGGTCGGCCAGACACCGGTCGAGCGCTGGATGGCCTTCGCGCCGGTCCGGTCCACGGCACTGCGCACCGCGGCGAAGATGGCGCCCTGGATCGCGGCCGCCAGCAGGATCTCTCCCCAACGGCGGTCCGGGTCCAGCGCGTCGGGCGCGTCGTCCTCGTGACGGAGCAGCTTCCAGGTCTTCTGGAAGGCCATTCCGGCGAGCGTGCCGCCCACCCACCCCAGCGCGAAGCCGATGGGCTTGTAGGCGAGGGGGAGCTTCTGCTTCTTCTTCCTTGCCACGTGGATCTCCTTGGGTTCGGTGGGTGGATCGGGGCTCGGGCAGGCGCGGGTCAGGGCCTGCCGCGCACCGGAACCTCCTCGTCGGCGGGGACCGGCCCGGGCGGGGTCCCGTCGCCGAACGGCCGACCGCCCAGTTCCTGCCGGTGATGGGGCGTGAGCCAGCCGGACAGGTCCGGGCCCAGGGGCACGATGGCGGTCGGATTGATGCCCGTGTGGACCTGGTAGTAGTGCCGCTTGATGTGGTCGAAGTCGACGGTGTCGCCGAAGCCGCGCGTCTGGAACAGGTCACGGACGTACCCCCACAGCACCGGGTTCTCCGTCAGCTTCCAGCGGTTGCACTTGAAGTGGCCGTGGTAGACGGCGTCGAAGCGGACCAGCGTCGTGAACAGCCGGATGTCCGCCTCGGTGATCGTGTCGCCCACCAGATAGCGCTGTCGTTCCAGCCGTGGCGTCAGCTGCTCCAGGCGCCGGAAGACGCCCGCGCACGCCGCCTCGTACTCCTCCTGACCGGTCGCGAACCCCGCCCGGTACACACCGTTGTTGACGTCCTCGTAGACGTCCGCCATCACCTCGTCGATCTCGTCGCGCAGGGCGTGCGGATACAGGTCGGGCGCGCCCGGCCGGTGCAGGGACGTCCACTCCGTCGCGAGGTCCAGGGTGATCTGCTGGTAGTCGTTGGTGACCAGCTTCCCGCTGGGTACGTCCACGATCGCCGGCACGCTCACCCCGCCCGGGTAGCCGGTCTCCCGCCTGTCGTAGGCCTCGCTCAGATAGCGGATGCCGAGGACCGGGTCACGGCCGTCCGGGTCCAGGGTGAACCGCCAGCTGCGGTCGTCCTGGACCGGATCGGTGATCGCCAGGGACAGGGCGTCCTCCAGGCCGAGCAGCCGCCGCGACACCAGGGCCCGGCTCGCCCATGGACAGGCGCGGCTCGCCACCAGCCGGTAACGGCCGGGAGTCACCGGCCAGCCGTCCCGGCCGTCCGCGGTGATCCGGTCCGTGAAGTGGCTCCTGGACCGCTTGAACGCCTTCCTGCCGTAGCCGCTGTTGCCGGGCGTCCCGTCGTCACCGCTCATGAGCCTGCCTCCCAGTCGTTGGTGCGCCCTGGTGGACGCGTTCCCCGTTTTCGGCCGTCGGCACTGGTGGGCCACTCACAAGGCGGGTGTGAGCGGCGCCGCCCGGGGCAGTCGGCCCCACGTGAGTGGGACAGTCGTGGAAGAGAAGCCGGACCGCAAGAGCGACCGCAGGACGCGCGTCACGGTGCTGGTGGCCCTGGCCGCCAACCTGGTGATCGCGGCCGCCAAGGCGACCGGTGGTGTCGTCGCGGGGTCGCCCGCTCTGCTGTCGGAGGCGGCGCACTCGGTGGCCGACAGCATGAACGAGGTCTTCCTCCTCGCCGCACTGCGCCGCAGCCGCCGCCCCGCCGACCGGAGGCACCCCTTCGGCTACGGCAAGGAACGGTTCTTCTGGTCGCTCCTGGCGGCCGTCGGCATCTTCGTCATGGGCGGCTGCTTCTCCTTCTTCCAGGGCGTGGAGGCCCTGCGCACGGGCGCCGAGGAGGAGCTCAGCGGCTATGTGGCCGGACTGATCGTGCTCGGTGTCGCCCTGCTCGCCGAGGGCGGCTCGCTGCTGCGGGCCCTGCACCAGGTGCGGGGACGGGGCGGGGCCGCCGCCAATCTGCGCGACCCGGCCCTGCGCACGGTCGTCGCCGAGGACGGCACCGCGGTGCTCGGGGTGACCCTCGCCATGATCGGCATGGTGCTGCACATGGTCACCGGACAGGTGGTGTGGGAGGCCTGCGCCTCCCTCGCGATCGGCGCGCTGCTCGTGTACGTCGCCTACCGGCTGGGCCGTGAGGCCCGCGACCAGCTGATCGGCGAGGCCGCCGACCCGGAGGCCGACCGCCGGATCCGGTCACTGCTGCGGGCGCAGCCGGAGATCGACAGCGTCGAGGCGCTGTTCACGATGAAGACGGGCCACGACTCCGCCCTGGTGGCGGCCCGCGTCGACCTGGCGCCGGGCCTGGACAGCGAGCGCGTGGAGGAGGTCGCCGTGCGCATCAAGAGGTCGATCGCGCGCACCGTCCCCGAGGCGCGGCAGATCTTCCTCGATGTCACCGACCGGCCCGCGCGGGAGGCGGCGGAAAGCCCCGCCGCGACGGGGGAACGCGGCGGGGCCTGACCGGCGTGTGCCCGGCGGGCGCCGGTCCATGCACGCGGATCCGGGAGAATCCTCCGTCCGTACGGTTCAGTTCCCGTCGGCCGGTTCCAGGACGAACACCGGGATCTCCCGGTCCGTCTTCTCCTGGTACTCGGCGTACGGCGGAAACGCCACGACGGCACGCTCCCACCACTCGGCCTTCTCCGCGCCGGTGACCTCACGGGCCGTCATGTCCTGCTTGACCGGGCCGTCCTGGAGTTCCACATGGGGATCGGCCTTGACGTTGTGGTACCAGACCGGGTGCTGGGGAGCGCCGCCCAGGGAGGCGACCGCGGCGTAGCGGCCGTCGTGCTCGACGCGCATCAGCGGCGTCTTGCGGAGCTTGCCGCTGCGCGCGCCCCGGGTGGTCAGCACGATCACGGGCAGGCCCGTGTCCATCAAGGTCGTCCCCTTCGTGCCGCCCGAGCTCTCGTAGAGCTCGACCTGTTCGCGCACCCACTGCGTCGGGCTGGGTTCGTACTCGCCGTCAAGAGGCATGGCATCCGTCCCATTCGTACGTCGTACGGCTGACTGGCACTGCGGTTCAACACCGACCGCTGCGAGATCCATCCCTACCCCATCCCGCCCGCGAACTTCCCGCGCCGCGCGATCGCCTCGCGCGGCGTGGTGCCTCCGGAGGCGTCGGGGACCCCGCGGTGCCCGGCGAGATCCGGCAGACCGCCGCGGCCACCGGGCGGCCCTATCGCGCCAGGTTCGCCCCGCACCCGGCCTTTCCGGACGTCCCGGTCGTGGCACCATGGGGATGAGGTGGCGATACTCGGCCAGTCTGCTCCCGCCTGTGGTCTGGCCGAACCTGACGTCGCCACATAGATGCCCGAGGCATCTAATGAAGAGCGGCACGACGCACTCTTCGTCTGCGAGGTCTTCCATGACGGACACGACGGACATAACGGATACGGCGGATAGGGTGAAGCCCGTCGCCTTCCCCCAGGACCGGACCTGTCCCTACCACCCTCCCGCCGCCTACGATCCACTGCGCGCCACCCGCCCGCTGGCCCGGATCACCCTCTTCGACGGCCGCCCGGCCTGGCTGGTGACCGGGCACACGGCCGCCCGCAGGCTGCTGGCCGACCCCCGGCTGTCGACCGATCGCACCCGCCACCGCTTCCCCGCCACGTCGGCGCGCTTCGCCGCGGTACGCGACCGGAGGACCGCCCTGCTCGGTGTCGACGACCCGGAACACCGCGCCCAGCGCAAGATGGTGCTCCCCGAGTTCACCCTGAAGCGCGCCGCGGCCCTGCGCCCCCGCATCCAGCGGATCGTGGACGAACGGCTCGACGCGATGATCGCGCAGGGTCCGCCGGCCGAGCTCGTGACGGCCTTCGCGCTGCCCGTCCCCTCCATGGTGATCTGCGCGCTGCTCGGCGTCCCCTACGGCGACCACGACTTCTTCGAGGAGCAGTCCCGTCGGCTGCTGCGCGGCCCCACGGCCGCCGACACCCAGAACGCCCGCGACCGACTGGAGGCCTACCTGGGCGAGCTGATCGACCGCAAGCAGCAGGCACCCGGTACGGGGCTGCTGGACGACCTGGTCCGGTGCCAGCTGAACGAGGGCGCGGTCGACCGCGACGAGGTGGTCGCCCTGGCGATCATCCTGCTCGTCGCGGGCCACGAGACGACCGCCAACATGATCTCGCTGGGCACCTACACCCTCCTGACCAACCCCCGGCGGCTGACCGAGTTGCGGGAGGACCCCGCGCTGCTGCCCGGCGCGGTCGAGGAGCTGATGCGCGTCCTGTCGATCGCCGACGGGCTGCTGCGGATGGCCACCGAGGACATCGAGGTGGACGGGCAGACCATCCGGGCCGGCGACGGCGTCGTCTTCGCGACCTCCGTCATCAACCGCGACGAGAGCGTCTACCCCGAGCCGGACACCCTCGACTGGCACCGCCCGGCCCGCCACCACGTCGCCTTCGGGTTCGGCATCCACCAGTGCCTCGGCCAGAACCTGGCCCGTGCCGAACTCGAGATCGCCCTGCACACCCTCTTCGACAGGCTGCCCACGCTGCGCCTGGCCGCCCCGGCCGAGGAGATCCCCTTCAAACCCGGCGACACGATCCAGGGGATGCTCGAACTCCCCGTGACCTGGTAGGGGGCGCCCCGCATGCCCCACATGCACATCGACATCGACAAGGACACCTGCATCGGCGCGGGCCAGTGCGCACTGACCGCCCCGGACGTGTTCACCCAGGACGACGACGGCTACAGCACCCTCCGGCCCGGCCGGGAGGACGGCGGCGGCAGCCCACTGGTACGCGAGGCGGCCCGGGCGTGCCCCGTGGGGGCCATCACGGTGTCGCAGACGGTGGACTGACGGCGGGAGCGTCCGGCGCCGGGAGACCGGCGCCGTCGGCGCCCAGCAGCACCCGCGCCACCTCGCGCGCCTGACGCGCGGGTTCGGTGCCGCCCGTGACGCCCGCCGTCACCATGGCACCCTCGGCCAGCAGGAACAACTGCCCGCCCACCGCGGCGGGCAGTTGCGCGTCGGCCGTCAACCCGTCGAGGAAATCCCGGAACGCCCCCTTGTGCGCCCGCACCCGCTCCGCCACCCGGGACGACGTGGCGCCCAGTTCGCCGTAGACGTTGAGCCACGCGCAGCCGCGGAAGTCCGGCTCGGCGAACCACTGCCCGAGCCAGTCGAAGACGGCCAGGATCCGCGGGCCGGCCCCCTCGTGCCGGTCGACGTACCGCGCCAGCTCCCCGCGCCAGCGCGCGTCGCGCCGGTCCAGATACGCCACCACGAGCTGCTCCTTGGCCGGGAACAGCTGGTAGAGGCGCTTGAGCGAGACCCCGGACGTGCGGCGTACGTCGTCCATGCCCACGGCCTGGACGCCCCGCCCGTAGAAGAGCCGCTCCGCCGCGTCCAGCGCGCGCTCCCGGGCGACCTCGCTGTCCATGCGGCACCTCTTCCTTGACGTGAGAACGGGCGTTCTCCTACGGTAGCAGCACGCCGGAGAACGCACGTTCTCCGCTTCTGCCACGGAGGCCGCGCCATGACGACCGACCGCCCGCCCCTGCCGCCGTTCACCCGCGAGACCGCCGCTCGGAAGGTGCGGGCGGCCGAGGACGCGTGGAACACCCGCGACCCGCACAAGGTCGCGCTCGCCTACGCGCCGGACTCGCAATGGCGCAACCGCGACACCTTCCTGACGGGCCGTGCCGCCATCGTCGAGTTCCTGACCGCCAAGTGGGCGCGCGAGCAGGAGTACGCGCTGCGCAAGGACCTGTGGGCGCACGACGGCAACCGCATCGCCGTCCGCTTCCAGTACGAGTCCCGGGACCTCGACGGCCAGTGGTGGCGCTCCTACGGCAACGAGCTGTGGGAGTTCGACGAGCACGGCCTGATGACCCGGCGGGAGGCGAGCATCAACGACGTGCCCATCGACGAGTCGGACCGCCGCATCCACGGCCCGCGGCCCGTCGACGATCAGGGGCAGGACCTGTTCGAACAGCGCTGACCTCGCCCCGGCTTCGACGCGCTGGAAGACGTACGCTGCCCACTGGTACTGATGATCCCGAAGACAGGAGCGGCAACGATGCAGTACGTGAAGCTCGGTTCGACGGGCCTGGACGTGTCACGGATCTGCCTGGGCTGCATGACCTACGGCGTTCCCGACCGCGGCGCGCACGAGTGGACCCTCGACGAGGAGGCCTCGCGTCCGCTGATCCGGCAGGCGCTGGAGGCCGGCATCACCTTCTTCGACACGGCCAACGTCTACTCCGACGGCACCAGCGAGGAGATCGTCGGCAAGGCGCTGCGCGACTTCGCCCGCCGGGACGACGTCGTGGTCGCCACCAAGGTGCACGGCCGGATGCGGCCCGGGCCCAACGGCGGCGGACTGTCCCGCAAGGCGATCATGACCGAGATCGACCACAGCCTCAGGCGCCTGGGCACCGACTACGTAGACCTCTACCAGATCCACCGCTTCGACCCGCACACGCCGGTCGAGGAGACGATGGAGGCGCTGCACGACCTGGTGAAGGCGGGCAAGGTCCGCTACATCGGGGCCAGTTCCATGTACGCCTGGCAGTTCTCCAAGGCCCAGTACACCGCCGAGCGACACGGCTGGACCCGCTTCGTCTCCATGCAGAACCACTACAACCTCATCTACCGCGAGGAGGAGCGCGAGATGCTGCCCCTCTGTGCGGACCAGGGCGTCGGCGTGCTGCCCTGGAGCCCGCTCGCCCGCGGCCGGCTCACCCGCGACTGGGACACCGCCACCGGGCGCAGCGCCACGGACAACTTCGGCAGCACCCTCTACCAGGAGGGCGACCGCACGATCGTCGAGGCCGTCACCCGCATCGCGGGCGACCGCGGCGTGCCCCGCGCCCAGGTGGCCCTCGCCTGGCTGCTGCACCAGGACACGGTGACCGCGCCGATCATCGGTGCGTCGAAGCCCCGGCACCTCGACGACGCCGTGGCCGCGGTCGAACTGACGCTCACCGAGAAGGAGATCGAGGAACTGGAGCGTCCCTACGCGCCGCACCCGATCGCCGGTCACTGATCCACGCACCCCGGGGCCCTCCCACGGCGTCCCGGGGTTCAGGGACCGGTGCCCGCGTCCAGGACGGTGACGGACACCGATGACGCGTTGCCCCCCACCGGGACCTCGCCGGCCGTCCACGTCACCTTGATGGGCTCCCGTTCGTCCGGCGGCGTGACGAGCAGCGCCGCCGGAGTGGCCGTGCGGGCCCCGCTGATCTGCGGGCTGGAGAACGACAGCCCGGCCCACGCGCTCTTCCCCGGCGCCAGGGTGACCGTCTGCGGTGACGCGGGCGCGCGTCGGGGATCCGGGCCGAGCTGCTTGCCGGACGCGTCCACGAAGGCAGCGCCCGGATAGCCGTAGAGGGTGCAGGTGCCTTCGGAGGTGTTGGTCAGCACGATCGGGAAGTTCCGCTGCCCGGCACCCGGGTCGACGCGGCCGACGGCGGCGCTGAGCGCCGAGGTGTGGCAGCGGCCGTCGGTGCGGACGGAGGCGGACGCGGACCCGCCCGTGTCGCCCGGTGCCGCGCCGACGGCCGGTGCGGTGGTGGTGCCGCTGTCCGGACCGGCCGTGCGAGAGGCCTCGACTGCCCCGGACGGCCGTGGTGCGCTCGACGTGCCGCTGTCGTCGCCGCAGGCGGTCAGCAGGCCGAGAACCGCGACCGCGCTCGCGAGCAGGGCCGTCCGGCGCATCGGCTGGGACGTGTTCGCCATCGCTTCTCCACACTCCCGTCAGGTCTTCTGGCGCACGGACCGGCCCAGAGGCGGCACCGTGCGCGCTGTTCCTCCGAGTGTCCCGCCGGGCGGGCCGGGAAACGAACGGCTCACTCCTCGTCGAGCAGCCCCAGCTCCGCCCAGATCGTCTTGCCCTCGGACGTGTGCCGGCTGCCCCAGCGCTGGGTGAGCTGGGCCACCAGCAGCAGACCGCGGCCGCCCTCGTCCCAGGTCCTGGCCCGGCGCAGATGCGGCGCCGTGTGATTGCTGTCGGAGACCTCGCAGATCAGCGTGGTCGCGTCGTGGATCAGCCGTAGCCGGATGGGTGGTGCGCCGTACCGGATGGCGTTGGTGACCAGCTCGCTCACCACCAGCTCGGCGGTGAAGGACGCCTCCAGCAGGGCCCAGGCGGACAACTGCTCGAGAACCTGCTTGCGGACGGGGGCGACCAGCGAGGGGTCCGCGGGGATGTCCCAGGTGGCGACCTGGCCCGCGGGCAGTCCCCGGGTACGGGCCAGCAGCAGGGCCACGTCGTCGGTGGAACTGCCCGACGGCAACAGGGTGCGCAGCACCCGGTCGCAGGCCGCGTCCAGCGAGTCGACGGCGATCGCCAGCGCCTCGCACAGCAGCACCTGACCGGCGTCGGCGTCCCGCTCCCGGCTCTCGACCAGCCCGTCGGTGTACAGCGCCAGCACGCTGCCCTCGCGCAGCTCCAGTTCGGCCGACTCGAACGGCAGCCCGCCCACGCCCAGCGGCGGACCCGAGGGCAGCTCGACCTGCCGGGGCGGGCCGGCCGGCGGAACCAGGACGGGCGCCGGATGCCCGGCCCGGGCCATGGCGCAGCGCCGCGACACCGGGTCGTACACGGCGTACAGGCAGGTGGCGCCGACTTCGCCCGCGCGGTCGTCGCCGGACTCCTCGGACAGCCGGACGACCAGGTCGTCGAGGTGGGTGAGCAACTCCTCCGGCGTCAGGTCGATGTCGGCGAGGGTGCGGACGGCGGTGCGCAGCCGGCCCATGGTGGCCGAGGCCTGGATGCCGTGGCCGACGACGTCCCCGACGACCATGGCGACCCGCATCCCGGACAGCGGGATGACGTCGAACCAGTCGCCGCCGACCCCGGAGCGGGCGGCCGGAAGGTAGCGGGAGGCCGCCTCCACCGCGGCGGTGGGCGGCAACCACCGGGGGAGCAGGCTGCGTTGCAGGGTCAGCGTCGCCTCGCGCTCGCGGGAGTAGCGACGGGCGTTGTCGATGCAGACGGCGGCGCGGGCGGTGACCTCCTCGGCCAGCAGCACGTCGTCGTGCGTGAAGGGGTAGGGGCGCCGGAACCGGGTGAACACCGCGACGCCGAGGGTCGTGCCGCGGGCCTGGAGCGGCACGGACATCGTGGCGTGGACGCCGTACTCCTCCACCCGGCGGAGGCGGACGGGGTCCCACTCCAGCCATCGTTCGAGGTCGCCGAAGGAGACCGCGGCCACGATCGCCTGCCCCGCGACCAGGCACTCGGCCTGGGGCGAGCCGGCCGGGTAGACGTGCAGCTGCCCCGGTTCGGCCACCGCCTCAGGGGATCCCGGGTTGACCGACCGGTGGGCCGTCCGGCGCAGGCCGACCGGCGGTGACACGGAGGCGGGTTCGGCGCCGTGATCCTGAGGGTCCAGCAGGTCGACGCTCACGAAGTCGGCGAGCGCCGGGACGCACACGTCCGCCAGCTCCTGCGCCGTTCGGGTGACGTCGAGCGTGGTGCCGATGCGCACGCTGGCGTCGTTGACGAGGTACAGCCGCTCCCGGGCGAGGTGCTGCTCGCTGAAGTCGTGCGCGGTCGCGCAGACGCCGCGCACCTGTCCCTCGGTGTCGGTGAGCGGGGCGACGCGGACGAGCCACGGGTGGGCGCGGGTCTCACCCACGGCCTTGAAATGCGAGTGCAGGTCGTACGGTCGGCCGGTGGCGAGGACCTCTCCCATGCGCTGTTCGAGTTCCGCGTTCTGCGGCCGGCCGGAGAGGTCCGTGGGCCGCAGTCCGCGGACCAGGTCCGGCGGGAGCCCGAGGAGCCGCGCGCACGCGTCGTTGACGCCCCGCAGCCGGAGTTGGTCGTCGAAGATCATCGTGGCGCAGGGGGACTGCGTCAGAGCCGCCCCGACCAGGGGGTCGGTCGGCTGGTCGGGGCCGCGGTCCAGCGGGGTGACGGCGAGCCAGGCGCCCGGGCCGCCGTCCGTCGACGGTCTGCGGGTCGCGAGCACCCACACCGACACGGTGTGCCCGTCACGGTGCCGCAGCGCCAGTGTGCCGCTCCAGCGCTCGTCCTCGGGTCCGGGAGGCGTGTCGTCGCCGTCGGCCAGCAGCTCGGCGGCGGGGCGCCCCACGACATCGGCGGCCGGGTGCCCCAGCAGCAGGCGCGCGCCCTCGTTCCACTCCCGCAGTGTGCCGGAGTCGTCGACGACGACACGGGCGGTGGCGGCATCGTCGAACGGGTTGACCGGACTCATCGTCGCCACTCCATTGCGCACACCCACAGTGAACAGCGCGTCACCTGGTTCCCAGCCTAGTGCGTCCGGGCCGCGCGTGGACCCGAACCACAGGGACCACGGAGCAGTCCCGTCGGCACACGGGCAGCACCGCGGCGGTGGGCCGTCCGCCGGCCGTGCCCGTCCGGTGGCCGAGGGGTGCCGACGGACCGGGCCACCGCGTCCGACACCGCCCTCCGACGCCGTGGCGCACCGGGACCGGGCGGGAACCAGTCCGGTCCGGACCGTTGACGGGGTGTCATGTCTGCCACAAGCATGGCCCCGACCGCTTTTGGGAGCGCTCCCATAAAGGTGAGCGCCACCTCCCCCGAGGAGCCCGGACGTGAAAAGACGCAGAACCGCCCTCGTCTCCCTGACGGCACTGCTGGCGGCGGCCGTCACCGCGCTGCCCGCCGCGCCGGCCGGAGCCGACGAGACCGAGCAGGTCAGGAACGGCGCCTTCGACAACGGCACCGACTCATGGTGGACCAGCAGCAACGTCACCGCGGGTGTCACCGACGGCCGGCTGTGCGCCGACGCCCCCGGTGGCACCACCAACCGCTGGGACGCGGCCGTCGGCCAGAACGACATCACCCTGGTCGCGGGGGAGTCGTACAAGTTCTCCTTCACCGCGACCGGCACGCCCGCCGACCACGTGGTCCGGGCGATCGTGGGCCTGTCCGTGTCCCCGTACGACACCTACTACGAGGTCAGCCCACAGCTGAGCGTCTCCGGCAACACGTACTCCTACACCTTCACCTCGCCCGTCGACACCACTCAGGGACAGGTCGGCTTCCAGCTCGGCGGCACGCCCGAGGCCTGGCGGTTCTGCGTGGACGACGTGTCCCTGCTGGGCGGCGTGGCGCCCGAGCCGTACGTGCCGGACACCGGGCCGCGGGTCCGGGTCAACCAGGTCGGCTACCTGCCGTCCGGCCCGAAGAACGCCACGCTCGTCACGGAAGCGACCTCGCGCCTGCCCTGGCAGTTGAAGGACGAGGGCGGCCGGGTCGTCGCCCACGGCTGGAGCGTGCCGCGCGGCGTCGACGCCTCCTCGGGACAGAACGTCCACTCGATCGACTTCGGCCGGCACACCAGGCGCGGCGAGGGCTACACGCTGGTCGCCGACGGGGAGACCAGCCGCCCGTTCGGCATCGGCACGGCCGCCTACGAGCGGCTGCGCGTCGACTCCGCGAAGTACTACTACACGCAGCGCAGCGGCATCGCCATCCGCGACGACCTGCGCCCGGGCTACGCCCGCCCGGCCGGACACGTGGGCGTCGCGCCCAACCGGGGCGACACCGAGGTCCCCTGCCAACCCGGAGTGTGCGACTACACCCTCGACGTCTCCGGCGGCTGGTACGACGCCGGCGACCACGGCAAGTACGTCGTCAACGGCGGCATCTCCACCTGGGAGCTGCTGAGCACCTACGAACGCTCGCTGCACGCCCGTACGGGGGAGCCGTCGAAGCTCGGTGACGGCACGCTCGCCATCCCCGAGAGCGGCAACAAGGTGCCGGACATCCTCGACGAGGTCCGCTGGGAGCTGGACTTCCTGCTGAAGATGCAGGTGCCGGACGGGCAGCCGCTGGCGGGCATGGCCCATCACAAGATCCACGACGAGGGGTGGACCGGGCTCCCGCTGCTGCCCAGCGACGATCCGCAGAAGCGTGAACTGCACCCGCCGACCACCGCGGCAACCCTGAACCTGGCGGCGACGGCCGCGCAGGCGGCCCGCCTCTACCGCCCCTACGACCGCGAGTTCGCCGCCAAGGCCCTCGACGCGGCCCGCGAGGCCTGGGCGGCGGCGCTGGCCCACCCGGACGTGCTCGCGTCGGAGAGCGACGGCATCGGTGGCGGGGCCTACCCCGACAGCCGCGTCGACGACGAGTTCTACTGGGCGGCGGCCGAGCTCTATCTGACGACGGGGGAGCGGGACTTCAAGGAGTACGTGCTGAACTCCCCGGTCCACACCGCCGACATCTTCGGCCCGATCGGTTTCGACTGGGCGAGCACCGCGGCCGCGGCCCGGCTGGACCTGGCGACCGTGCCGAACCGGCTCCCCGGCCGGGACAAGGTGCGCCGGTCCGTCGTCCAGGGCGCCGACGGCTACCTGGCCACGCTGAAGGCGCACCCGTACGGCATGCCCTACGCACCCAAGGGCAACGTGTACGACTGGGGCTCCAGCCACCAGATGCTGAACAACGCGGTCGTCCTCGCCACCGCCTACGACATCACCGGCGGCTCGAAGTACCGTGACGGCGCCGTCCAGAGCATGGACTACATCCTGGGCCGCAACGCGCTGAACATGTCGTACGTCACCGGCTACGGCGAGGTCAACGCACACAACCAGCACAGCCGCTGGTACGCCCACCAGCTCGACCCCGCGCTGCCCGCCCCGCCGGACGGCACCCTCTCCGGCGGTCCGAACTCGAGCATCCAGGACCCCTACGCGCAGAGCAAACTCCAGGGATGCGTCGGCCAGTTCTGCTTCATCGACGACATCCAGTCGTGGTCGACCAACGAGCACACCATCAACTGGAACGCCGCGCTGGCCCGGATGGCCTCCTTCGTGGCGGACCAGAGCTGATCGCACGACAAGCCCCGCCCGTCTCCCGCGGTACCGCCGGGTACGTGCTCTGACCTGCTGCTATTTACGGGTCAGTACCCGCGCGGTACCGTGGGGGGCATGCCAGCTCTGAACGTGGAGTTCAGCGACCGCGAGCTCGAGGACCTGCGGCAGATCGCCAAGGAACGCGGTACGTCGATGAAGGCGCTCGTGCGGGAGGCCGCCGCCGCCGACATAGCCCGGCACCGGGCGCTGCAGGAGGGGGCGGAGGCGTTCCGCCGGTTCTTCTCGGCCCACGCCGACGAGTTCGCCGCCGCCTTTCCCGACGACGAACCACCGCCCGTCCGGGGCGAGGGGCGGGCCGCCTGACCCATGGCGCAGGTCCTGCACATCGACGTGCCCTGGCTGCTCCAGCGCCACGAGGAGGTGCTGCCGGAGCAGCCCACGATCAACGACTTCTCCGCGCTGGTCGCCGCCGTCGCCCGGCACCGCGTCGACCCGCCCCGCCTCGGCGTCGACTCCGACCCGGCCTGGCGGGCCGCCGCGCTGCTGCACACCCTCGCCGTGCTCAAGCCCCTGCCCTCGGCCAACGCCCGCTTCGCCTGCGCGACGGCCGTGGCCTACATGTTCGCCAGCGGCGTCGGCATCGATCCGCCCTACGGCGCCCTGGTCGACCTCGCGCGTGACCTGATGTCCGGCGAGGCCGACGTCTACGGTGCCGCCGGCCGGCTGCGTTCCTGGCAGATCTGAGCGCCGGGCGATCGGTGACCGCGCGTCACCGGGGCCCCGGACCCGCGGAGCAGGCCGAAATCCGTTGCCGGATGACTCGCAGGCGGAGGCCGGGGTCGTCATCCTCGGTACCTGCGCCGACGAGGGCACCGAGCGGGGCGACGACGTGCGCCACGCCCTGACCGCGCGGGGGGAGTTGCTGCCGCGCCGGCAGAAGCAGCTCGCCCTGGCCGCCGCCACCGGAGCCCCGGACGCCGACATCGTCGTCGAGGTGCACGACGGCTTCGAGGACCGGCGCCGGCGGACCGACCCGGTGCCGACGACGGAGGGCTCCGTGACCATCGCCGGCACCGGCGCACCGGACGCACGGTCCGTGGAACTGCCGGGCGACTGAGCGACTCCGGGCCCGGCCGGCCGGTCAGGCGCGGTCCTCGACGAGGTCGGCGGGGCCGGGCGTGGCGGGCGAGGCGTGCCCGGACAGGGCCAGCGTCAGGTCCAGTTCGGCGAGCAGGCAGCGGATCACGTGCTCGACGCCCGCCTGCCCGTCCAGGCCCAGACCGTAGACGTAGGGCCGGCCGAGGAGCACCGCCCGGGCGCCGAGCGCGAGTGCCTTGAAGACGTCGTCGCCGGTGCGGACGCCGCTGTCGAACAGCACGGTCAGCCGGTCGCCCACGGCCTCCACCACACGCGGCAGGGCGTCGGCCGCCGCGACGGATCCGGCCACCTGGCGGCCGCCGTGGTTGGAGACCACCACGCCGTCCATCCCGGCGTCGGCGGCAAGCCGGGCGTCGTCCGGGTGCAGGATTCCCTTGAGGACGATCGGGCCGTCCCAGTTCTCCCGCAGGAAGGCCAGATCCGGCCAGGACTTGGCGGGGTCGGAGAACATGCCGACGAAATGCATCACCGCCGCGTTCGGGTCCTCGTGCACCGGCTTCGCCAGCCCCGCCCGGAACGCCGGGTCGGAGAAGTAGTTGGCGGTGCCCACGCCGTGCAGGAACGGCAGATACGCCTGGTCGAGGTCGCGCGGGCGCCAGGACAGCAGCGGCGTGTCCAGCGTGACGAACAGCGCGGTGTATCCGGCCGTCCTCGCCCGGTCCAGGAAACTGCGGGCCACCTCGCGGTCCTTGGGCCAGTAGAGCTGGAACCAGCGCTCGGCGTCCCCCATCGCCTCGGCGACCTGTTCCATGGGTGTGCTGGACGCGGAGGACAGGATGTAGGGGACGCCCTGCGCGGCGGCGGCCCGGGCGGCGGCCGGCTCCGCCTCCGGATGCATGATCGACAGGACGCCGACCGGCGCCAGCGCCAGCGGGGCCGGCAGGGGGCGGCCCAACACCTCGACCGAGAGGTCGCGTTCGTGCACGTCCCGCAGCATGCGCGGCACGATCCGGCGCCGCTCGAGAGCCACCCGGTTGGCGCGCGCGGTGCTGCCGTCACCCGCGCTGCCCGCGACGTACCCGACGGGACCGGGGCCGAGCCGTCGCGCGGTGAGCTCCTCCAGCCGGGTCAGGTCGGTGGGCAGCCGGGGCACGGCACCCGTCATCCCGTTCAGGTAGATCTCGTACTGGAAGTCCGCCCAGTGCTTCGCCATTCCCGGGTCCCGCCTCTCGTCGTCGAGCTCGTGCCGTCGGCACCATACTCGCGGGTAGGTCGGGGCCGGCGGCCGGCGAACCGGCGCGTTTCGGGGGTGTTTCAGGCCTATTGAAGAACGTGTGGATCACGCCAATCGGCCCGTTCACGCCTCAAGAACCGATCAAGAACCGTGCCGTTCCGGCCTTGGAACGTTCGAATTCTGTGACTTCACGCCACTGATTCAATACGCAAGGTTACCGAAATCCATGGGGTCGAGATGAGTTTCGGCGGCGGACTCGGCAGACTCGCGCTCGCCGTTCCGGCACCGACCGAGCCGGGCCGGCGTCACCCTCATCCCGAGCGGAAGGATGCACACAATGCGGAACACCGCGCGCTGGGCAGCGACTCTGGGCCTGACGGCCACCGCCGTCTGCGGGCCCCTCGCCGGGGCCTCCCTCGCCTCCCCGGCCACCGTCCCCGCGTCGCTCCACGCCCCCTCGGCCCTCGTGCTGACCGTGGGGCGAGGAGAGAGCGCTGCCACCACCGCACCGGTACGCGCGGTCAGCCTGACCTGTGCCCCGACGGCCTCCGGAACCCACCCCGCCGCCGACCTGGCCTGCGCCGAACTGCGCGGTACCGGCGGCGACTTCGACGCCCTGACGGCGGACGCAGGCGTGCTGTGCACCCGGGAGTACGCCCCCGTCGTCGTCACCGTCGACGGGGTCTGGCAGGGCCGGCGCCTCTCCTACGAGCGCACCTTCGCCAACGAGTGCGTGAAGAACGCCGGAAGCACGAGCGTCTTCACGTTCTGAGAGACCGGGACCGCCCGGGCCCGCGCGGCGTGACCGGCGGCTCGCTACTGGGGAGTGCGAGCCGCTGCCGCAGGGGCCCGGCGGTCCCACACCGGGGGCGGCGGACGGAGTGGGGCCGTCCGCCGTTCCTCGGGACCTGCGGAGCCGGCGAGGCCAGGGGGACCAGCCGGAGCCGGGAGCCGGCGGACTGGGGTCGGCCGGCCGGGGATCAGTCCTTCGCCGACGCCTCGTCACCGGTGTCGGACGAGCGGGCGCGGTGGCTGGTGTCGCACCAGGGGTAGCGGCGACTGCGGCGGCAGGTGCACAGGGCGACCCGGAAGCGGTCGCAGAACACCGTCGTGCCGTCCTCCAGTTCCACCTCCACCGGGCCCTCCACCAGCATCGGCCCCCGGCGCTGGACCTTGATCCGGCGAGGAGAGCCCGAGTCGGAGGGACGCCTGGGCTCAGACGGGGAGTTCGGCACGGACCACCACCAGCTCCTCCTCGTTGTCGGCCACGGACAGCAGCCCGCGCTGCCGCAGCCAGCGTTCCCGGCCGCGTACCACGGGCCCGAACGCGATCCGCTGCCGTCGGGTCACGGCCGCCTTCAGACCGGCCCCGCGCAGCAGTCCGACGGTCCGGTCGGGATCGCTGAGCGCCGACTGCACGAGCAGCAGTACGCCGCCGGGGCGCAGCAGGCCGGGCACCTCGCGGCAGATCCGGTCCAGGACCAGCCGGCCGTCGTGGCCGGCGTCCCAGGCCCGCGCCGCACCCCGGGGCCGGCGGCCACCGCCCGGCGCCGGGACGTACGGCGGATTGGCGAGGACGAGGTCGAACGACTCGCCGCGCACGGGGGCGAAGAGGTTGCCGCGCCGGACCCGGACCGGCAGTCCCGTCCGGGCGGCGTTCACCCGTGCGGCGCACACCGCACGCCAGGACACGTCCACCGCGGTCACCCGGGCGCCGCGCCGTGCCGCCGCCAGGGCGAGGGCGCCCGTGCCGGTTCCCACGTCGAGTACCGCCGCGCCCAGGGGCAGCGCCTCGTCGGACAGCGCCCCGGCCAGCAGGGCGGTGTCCTCCTGAGGGGCGTAGACGCCCGGTGGCACCAAGAAATTCACGGCACCCAGGTACCCCGGCCGTCACGAAATATGGGAGGTGCCGGACGGCTCGAGGGACAGCTCGGGCAGTGGCGTGCGCAGCGACGAGCGGCCGGCCCGCCAGTCGGCGAGCAGCCGGGCGCCGAAGCGGTCCTCGACGTGCCCGGTGGCGTCGATGCCGAAGGCGACGTCCGCCGCGAGCTGCGGCTCCTGCTCCAGCAGCCCGCCGATCACCTCGTGCCGCACGATCTGCTCGTGCACCGCGTCGGCCTCCACGTGCTCGTCGTAGAAGTACTCGGCGGCGGGCCCGGCGCCGGTGCGGCGCATCGCCTCGGCGAGCCGCCGGGAACCGGGCGACGACGTGATCTCGACCGCCGCGAAGTGTCCCACCAGGGCGCCGCGCAGGGCCCGGTGCAGACCGAACAGGGACATCATGTTCACGGTGGCCAGGCACTCGGCGGAGGACGCGTCCAGATGACGACCGTATGTCGTGTCCAGACCGAGATCGGTCATCAGATCCGCGAACAGGCGGGCGTGTACCCGGTCGGCACGGCCGCCGCCGTACTCGTCGAACTCCACCGCCGCCATCGCCGCCTTGGCGCGCCCCCACAGCCGCGGCAGCACCCAGGTGTGCGGGTCGGCCTCCTTCAGGTGGTACAGGGAGCGCTGGGCCGCGTACTCGCGCAGGTGCCACAGTTCGCCCTCGTCCCGCAGGAAGTGGCTGACGCCCTTGCCGTCGACGGGTTCGACGAGCAGCGCGGCGACCGCGTCCTCGACGCTGTCGTGGACCCGGGTGTCGGCGCGCAGGGCGGCCAGGAAGCGGCGCTCCAGCGCGGCCCGGACGCGCAGCAGTCCGGGGTCCCACTCGAGGCCGGGGGGCACGCCGGCGAAGCCCCGGTAGTGCAGCTCGTAGCACTGGTACAGGGCGAGCTGCAGGTCGTCCCCGTACGCCGGTGCGGCGCAGGCCGTCCCGGGGCCGGGCAGCGGGCCCGCGCCGAGCAGGTACGCGCCGACGGCCGCGGAGAGCGGACCCCGGGCCGCCGGTAGCTGTGGTCCTTCGCGGTCGTACTCCATGGCGTCGCGAGTACCCGGGCTCCGCCGCGGCACCCCCGCCCGTGCGACGCGGTGTGTCACTCGCCCTCGGCGTCCTCCTGGGCCCCGGTGTTCGGCGAGATGGCGTCCCCCGCCTCGCCCCGGTGACGGCCCTCCTCGGACTCCGCGTCACGCGGCTTGGCCTCCTTGATCTCGCGCAGGACCTCGTCGATGGCCGTCTCGGGCCGCTTGTCGGTGTGGTCGCCGTCCTGGGACACGAAGGTCTCCTTTCCCTCGTACGGTTCGGTCGTTCGTTCCCGGCACCGTTCGTTCCCGGCGGGGCCGCCGGGCCCGGCCCCACCCCCTTCGCCCGGTCAGCCGGACGTGGTCGCGACGCGCAGGGGCACCGGGGCCGCGGCGGTGGCCTCCTCGTTGCGTCGGGTGATCTCCGCCCACCAGGCCGGGCCGTCCTCGATGTGGCGCAGCAGGACACCCTCGCGGATCGCCCACGGGCAGAGCGTGACCGCTTCCAGCCCGGTCAGCTTCATCACGGTGTGCCCGACCACGGCCCCGGCCAGGCTCTGCGCCGCGCGCGGTGCGGAGATGCCGGGCAGCCGGGCCCGTTCGGCGGCGGACAGGGCGGCCAGCCGGCGGGCCGCGTCCCCGAGGTCCGAGCAGCGCATCTGCCGTTCCACGAACGGCCCGTGCCGGCCCGGCGAGGCCCCGCACAGCCGGCCGAGCTGCTGGAAGGTCCGCGAGGTGGCCACCGCGGTGCGCGGCCCCTCCCAGCGGATCCGCGCCGCGACGTCCCGCAGCTGATGACGGACCTTGCGGCGCAGCGCCCGCACCTGCTCCTCAGGCGGCGGATCCTCACCGCCCCCGAGGAACTCGTGGGTCAGCCGGGCCGCCCCCAGCGGCAGGGAGGCCACGAAGTCGGGCAGCCGGCCGCGGCCGAAGGCGACCTCCAGCGAGCCGCCGCCTATGTCGAGCAGGGCGAGCGGACCCGCCCGCCAGCCCATCCAGCGCCGGGCCCCGAGAAAGGTCAGCTCGGCTTCCACCTCACCCGGCAGGGTGCACAGCGCGACCCCGGTGCGGGCCCGGACGGCGCGCAGCACCTCCTGGCGGTTCGGCGCGGCCCGCACCACGGCGGTCGCGAAGGCCAGCGGACCGGCCGCGCCCCACCGGGTGGCGGTCCTGCTCGCGTCCGCGACCGCGTCCACGAGCCGCTCCACGGCCTCCTCGGGGACCGGACCGCCCGGCTTGACCTGTTCCGACAGTCGCAGCCGCCACTTCGCGGTGTGGACCGGCAGCGGCACCCCGCCCTCCGCGTCCGCCACCATGAGCCGGACCGTGTTCGACCCCACATCCACCACGCTGATACGCATGAAGGCCCACGTACCCATTTACGCGCCGGTCCAACGGCCACCGGGGCGGTACGACGGAAACCGGGCGGCCGTCGTCCGGGCCCCGTCAGGTCAGCTGCCGCCGCACCAGCTCGTGCAGCCGGCCGCCGGTGTCCGCGAGCAGCCGGTCGGGCGGGCCCTGCTGCGTGACCTTGCCGTCCTCCATCACGATCACGCGGTCGGCGTCCAGCACCGTGGACAGACGGTGCGCGATCACGATCCGGGTGGCGTTGAGCGCCTTGGTCGACTCGATCACCGTGCGCTGCGTCTCGTTGTCCAGGGCGCTGGTCGCCTCGTCGAAGAACAGGATCCGCGGCCGGCGGATCAGCGCCTGCGCGATCATCAGCCGCTGCCGCTGGCCCCCGGAGACCGCCCCGCCGCCCGAGACGATGGTGTGCAGGCCCATCGGCATCCGCCTGATGTCCTCCGCGAGCCCCGCCATCTCGGCCGCCGCCATCGCCTCCTCGGGCGTGTACGCCTCGGTGCCGCAGATGACGTCCAGGATCGAGCCGGTGAACGGCTGCGCGTGCTGGAGCACCACCCCGCACTGCCGGCGCACCGCCGCCTGGTCGAGCGCGGCCAGGTCCTGGCCGTCGTAGAGGACACTGCCCGACAGCGGCCGGTCGAAGCCGATCAGCAGCCTCAGCAGGGTCGACTTGCCGCAGCCGCTGGGACCGACGACCGCCACGAACTCGCCCGGCCGGACCTCGAAGGACACGTCGTCCAGCACCAGCGGCCCGTCGTCGGTGTACCGGAACGACAGCCGCCGCGCCTCGATCGCCCCGGACAGCGGCCCCGGCCGGGTGCTCGCCGTACGCACCTCGGGTGCGGCGTCCAGCACCGGCCTGATCTCCTCGAACAGCGGCAGCGCGGCCACCGCCGACACGAACGCGCCGGTCAGCTGGGTGACCGAGGTCAGCAGCATCGTCACCGAGGCGTTGAAGGTGAGGAACTCGGCCGCCGACATCGAACCGCGCGCCGGACCGGCCAGCAGCATGAACATCAGCAGCGTGCACAGCGGCAGGTACACCGCGCCCAGCACCGCGTTCAGGTTCTTGACGCGCCCCGCCCTCCGCTGGAGCTCGCGGCTGCGCGCGAACCGCTCCGCCCAGGCCGCGTACGCGTAGTTCTCGGCCGCCGCGACCCGTAGCTTGGGCAGCCCGCGCAGGGTCTGGAACGCCTGGTTGTTCAGCTTGTTGGTGAGCTGGACCAGCCGCCGCTGCCAGCGCACCTGCCACAGCCCGAGCCCCAGGAACACGGCGGCGACCACCACCAGCATGCCGATCGCCGCGAGTGCCATCGGCACGCTGTACCAGAGGAGCAGCCCCAGGTTCATCGCCCCGACGGTCACCGACTGGGTCACCGTCGGCCCGACCCCCGCCAGCAGTCTGCGGATGGCGCTGACGCCCATGGCCGCGCTCGCCAGCTCACCGGTGGAGCGTTCGGTGAAGAACTTCGTCGGCAGGCGCAGCAGCCGGTCCCACACGGCCGGCTGGAGCGTCGCCTCGATCCGGCCCTCCAGCCGCAGGATCGTGAGGTTCTGCAGCAGCATGAAGGCCGCCGCGACGACACTGCTCAGCATCACCGCGAGACACACCTGCACGATCAGTCCCGTCTGGGCCTTCGGCACGAACTCGCCGAGCACCTTGCCGGTCGCGACCGGCACCAGCGCGCCGAGCGCCACCGTCACCAGTCCGCCGAGCAGCAGACCGGTCAGATCACCGCGCGTGCCCCTGAGACAGAACCGGAACAGCCCCAGCGGACCGAGCCGGCGCTCGGGCAGTGGCCGGTAGAACATCACCGCACGGGGCTCGAACTCCTCGGCGTTCGCCTTCTCCACCGGGGTCTCGCGGCCGGTCGCCGGATGGACTGCCACGTAGCCGCCGCGCCGCCACAGCAGCGCCACCGGTGCCCCCGACAGGGCACGGTGACCGACCAGCGGGCCGACGTCGTCCCGCCACCAGCGGCCGTCCAGTCGCACGGTCCGGGTGCGCACGCGCGAGGCGACGGCCACCCGCTCCACGGGGTCGAGCCGGTCGCTCTCCGTGCCGTTCCGCACGGGCTCGGCGAGCGGGATGCCGGCGGCGCGGGCGACCAGCTCGCAGGCCGCGTAGGTGGCGTCGGCGTCGGCGGCCGTGGTGCGCCGCCCCGACCGCCTGCCGATGGAGGCCAGCAGCGTCCGGTCGGCCCGGGCGCGCACCGCCTCACCGGCCTTGAGGCCGGCCGCCGTACGGGTCTCGTGGGTGCGTTCCACCTGCTCGATCCAGCGGTCCAGGGCGGTCAGCAGCCGGTACTGCTGGTCGACCATGCTCTGCCACAGCGCCGGGTCCATGAGCAGGTCGGCGGCCGCCTCGTCGCCGTACAACGCCCCGTACTGCACGCTGCCCGGCGGGACCTGCATCCAGAACACGTCGTCGTCATGGGGTGCCGCGGTCCGCTCGGTGGCCTGCGGCGCCTGGAAGAGGACGGTCAGGCCGCGGCCCACGCCGAGGGCGAGGGCGTACTCCAGCGGGCTCGTCGTCGGCGGCACGTACTGGGGATTGCCGTACGCGTCGTACGACCACGTCTGGGTGCTCGCGGGCTGGTACAGCTCGCGCAGTCCGATGCGGTGCACCACGCAGTCCCGCAGCGGACGGGCGACCAGTGTGTGCCGCGGTCCGGACACCGGCCCGAGCAGCACCGAGCCCGCCTCCAGACGGCCGAGGTGGTGCCAGTGCCCCTGCTCCCCGGCATCGACCGCGAACAGGTCCACCGCGCCGGACACCACCAGCCACAGCACCTGCGGACCCTCCAGGTCCAGGCGGCCGGACCCGGCGCAGTCGACACGGGTCCCCAACGCGCCGAGCGCCCCCAGGACGAGGTCGTCCTGCCCTTCCCGCACGGCTCTCATCTCACCGCTCCCTGACCAGCGCCGCGTACGCGCCACCGCGCGCCACCAGCTCTTCGTGCCGTCCGCGCTCCACGACCGTGCCGTGGGCCAGGACGACGATCTCGTCGCTGTCCCGCACGGTGCTGAGCCGGTGCGCGATCACCACGCAGGCACAGCCGCGCCGGCGCAGGTTGTCCATGACCACCAGTTCGGTCTCGGCGTCCAGGGCGCTCGTCACCTCGTCGAGGACGAGGACGCTGGGCCGGCGGACCAGGGCGCGCGCGATCTCCAGGCGCTGGCGCTGTCCGCCCGAGAAGTTGCGGCCGTCCTGCTCGACCCGGCTGTGGATGCCGCCCGGGCGGCGCATCACGACGTCGTACAGCGCGGCGTCCCGCAGGGCGTCCACCACCGCGTCGTCCGGGACCGACGGGTCCCACAGCGCCACGTTGTCGCGCACGGAGCCCTCGAAGAGGAACACGTCCTGGTCGACGAAGGAGACGGAGGACGCCAGCGCCCCGCGCGGGAGGTCCTCCAGGCGCTGCCCGTCGATCCGGATCACGCCGTCCCACGGGGCGTACAGGCCCGAGATCAGCCGGGACACCGTGGACTTGCCGCTGCCCGAGCCGCCCACCAGGGCCACCTGCTGCCCGGGCCCGACGGTCAGGTCGAAGCCGGTGAGCAGCGGCTTGTCGAGGGGGCTGTAGCCGAAGGAGACGTGTCGAAGCTCGACGTGGCCGTGCAGCCGGCGGGTGGAGTCGACGCCGCCGGGGCGGTCGTGGAGCGGGTCGGCCCGGAAGTTCTCCACGTCCTTGAGACGGGCCACGTCGGCCGCGAAGTCCTGGATGCGGCCCGCGACGCCGTTCAGCCGGGTCAGTGGGGCCGTGAAGCGGACGACCAGCGCCTGGAAGGCGACCAGCAGGCCGATCGAGATGTGGCCCTCGACCGCGCGCATCCCGCCGATCCACAGGATCAGCGCGCTGTTGAGGGTGGCGAGCGTCGGCGCCACCACACCCAGCCAGGCGCTCGGCACCCCGAGCCGCTGCTGCTCCTCCAGGGTGGTGGCGTGCTGCCCCGCCCACTTGCGGAAGTAGCCGTCCTCACCACCGGTCGCCTTCATCGTCTCGATCAGCTGCAGGCCGGTGTACGCGGTGTTGGTCAGCCGCGCCGTGTCCGCCCGCAGCTTCGCCGTACGCGTGGCGCGCAGCCGGATCACGATCCGCATCGCGAGGATGTTGAGCAGCGCCACGCCGATCCCGACGAAGGTGAGCTGGGGGTCGTACGTGTACAGCAGCACGGCGTACAGGACGACCACGATCGCGTCGACGCCCGCGGCGGCGAGGTCGCGGGCCAGTGTCTCGGCGACGGCGTCGTTGGACTGCAGCCGTTGCACCAGGTCGGCCGGGCTGCGCTGGGAGAAGAAGGTCACCGGCAGCCGCAGCAGGTGGCGCAGGAAGCGGGCGCTGGAGAGGGTGGAGGAGATGATGCGGCCGTGCAGCAGGTTCGCCTGCTGGAGCCAGGTCAGGACCACCGTGAGCAGCACGCAGGCCGCCATCGACGTGAACAGCACGCCGAGCAGCGAGGTCTGGCCGCCGATCAGGAACATGTCGATGTAGGTGCGGCTGAGCGCGGGCACCGCCGCGCCCACCGCCACCAGCAGCAGGCTCGCCAGCACGGCGGCGGGCAGCGTGCCCGCGGTGCCGCGCAGCCGGGCCGGCATGGCGCCGAGCACGCCGGGCCTGCGGCCGCCCCGGGTGAAGTCCTCGCCGGGCTCCATGGTCAGCACGACCCCCGTGAAGGACCCGTCGAAGTCCTCCAGGGACACGAAGCGGCGTCCCTTGGCGGGATCGTTGACGAACACCCCGCGGCGGCCGAAGCGGCGCCCCATGCCCTCGTAGACGACGTAGTGGTTGAACTCCCAGAACAGGACGGCCGGCGCCGTCACCTCGGCGAGGGCGGCCAGGTCCATCTGCATGCCCTTGGCGGTGAGGCCGTAACCGCGCGCCGCCTTCAGCAGGTTGCCGGCGCGTGAGCCGTCGCGGGAGACACCGCACGCGATGCGCAGCTCCTCCAGCGGGACGTGCCGGCCGTAGTGGCCGAGCACCATCGCGAGGGATGCGGCACCGCACTCCACGGCCTCCATCTGGAGCACGGTGGGTGTGCGGACGGTCTTCACCCGGCTCGTGGGCGTCCTGCGCCCGGTCGGCGCGGCGCGGCGTCTGCCCCGGGTCTCCTGTGCGGTGCTCACGGCAGCAGCCAATCGACGGGACGCTGGTCGGCCAGGCGGATCGAGCCCGTGGCCAGGGTCATGGAGGTCAGTTCGAACGGCGGTCCGTCGGCCGACGACCAGGCGTAGCCGCTCTTCGTCGACCTGGAGGTGTCCAGCCGTACCGTCACGGCCACCGGCCTGCCCTCCTTGGTGAACTGCTCGCCGAGCTGGCTGTCGCCGAGGAAGGCGGCGATCGTCTGCGCCGACTGGGCCGAGCGGTCCACCGACTTCACCTCCCCGCGCAGCACGCCGTACTGCTGGGTCGGCACCGACTGGACGGTCAGGTCGACGGAGGCGCGGGCGGGGATGGCGGCGGCGTTCTCGGCGGGGACGTAGACGGTGGCGTAGAGCGGGTCGCCGACGTGGGCGACCTTCTCGACGGAGGCGACGTTCGCGCCGGTTTGGATGATCTGGCCGACGGTGGCGGCCAGCGCGCTGACCCGGCCGGCGTCGACCGTGCGGACCACGCTCTCGCCGTCGGCGGTACGGACCTTGAGCACGGGGGAGTCGGCGGGCAGCCGCTCGCCCTGTCGTGCGAGGACGGCGGTGACCTGACCGGAGACGGGGCTCTGGAGGAGGTAACTGCCCTGTCCGTGGGTGAGGATGGCGGGTGCCCCGACCGTGGAGGTCACCGAGCCGCTCACCGCCCACACGGACGCGGCGGCCATCGCGACCACGGTCACGGACAGCACCAGCCATCCCTGCGGGCGGGCGAAGCGCACCGGGAGGTCCAGTTCCTGTGGGGACTGGAGTTTGGTGAGGGCCTGTTGGCGGAACTGCACGTCGGACGTATCCCAGAGATTCCCGAAGAAGCCGGAGAGGAAAGGCCGAAGAGCCCCGGAGCCGGGGTGGCTCCGGGACTCGGCGGCGCGGCGGGCGCGATCAGAGACCGGCGACCAGGTTGGTGACCGGGGCCGTGTTCAGGCCGGTGACACCCTCGACAGTGCCGATGGCCGTGTTGAGCAGGCCCGAGACCGGGGCGATGCCGTCCACCAGGCCGGTGACGGTGCCGACGGCGTTCACGGACAGGCCGCCGGAGACGTTGTCGAGCTCGGCGTCGGAGATCTCGACGGTCTCGACCTGGGGGGTGGAGTTCATGATGGAACTTCCCTTCGTATAGCCAGTTCACAAGGGGGGAGCGGCCCCCTCTGGGGACAGATGACGGCCGCCACCGTGGGCGCCGGGCGCCCTTCTCCAGAGCCCTCCGCGGCCCCCGCGGTGCGATGGATCAAAGCACGCGGCCGGTCCGCGCTTCCACTCGATCACCCCTCCCACCAGGGAACTTGCAACGCCGAGGCACCCAACCGTGCAGGTCCGCGCACGCCTTCGCGGCGACTTCTTCACAGGGGCCGTCACATCGACCCGTACGACCCCTTGCCCGCGAGGTGGCGAATCCGGCACTCCCGCCCCAAAGGCGTGCGGGGCGCCCCGGGTTTGTGCAGATCCCCCAACGGGGGTGACCGGGATGGGCATTCGATGTGCAGATTCGCCGAAGCGGGGATTCCGCTCCGCGATCGGTACGGACTGTGGCCGGACGAATGCGCAGGGTGCCTGGCGTCGGCGGGGACGTGGGCGCCGACGGCGAGGGCGACGGCTCAGCCGCCGGTGACGCGGGCGACGGTACGGGCGTCGGGAGCGGGGCGGGGCCGGACCCGGGCTGACCGGCTCACGCGAACGAGCCGCACCTCCGGGACGCGTTCCGGACCGGAGGGCCGACCCCCGCGGGAGTGCTCGCCCGCCGCGCACCGGACGCACCGATCGCCTCTCGCCCGTCCGTCGGCCCGCGTGGTGGCGCACCGGTTCGCCTGCGTCCGAGGGCGTGCCGGACCGAGGTGAGTACCCTGCGGGCGCGTTCCCGCCGTCTGCGGAACGTGTGCCTCCGGGATACGTTCCGGATCGGTGGGCGGCCCCCGGCGGGAGTCGCCGCCGGGCCGCCGCCCGCCGGACAGGCCGATCGCCTCTCGCCCGTCCGTCGGCCCGCGTGGTGGCGCACCGGTTCGCCTGCGTCCGAGGGCGTGCCGGACCGAGGTGAGTACCCCGTGGGCGCGTTCCCGCCGTCCGTGGAGCGTGCAGCCACGAGCCCCTTCCGTGCCGCTGACCGCAGGTACCCGGTCCGCAGGGGCTGCGCAGGTGTCCCATAGGCGCTGTAATGGGCGGCGTGGTCAGTGAGGGCGCTGCGGAACGCGGAACGAGAACGCTGCGTGCCGAGAGTGCCCTGAAGGCGCTCGGGCCCGGCCCGGACCGGGGCGAGCGCCTGCGCCGCGCCCTGGAGCAGGCCCTGGTCTTCGCGGGCGCGTCCTTCGTCGGCCTCTACACGCCCGGCGAGGACCGCGAACTGCTGTGCCTGGCCGAGTCCGCCGGCGTGCCCAGGACCCTGTACGGCGTGCGCGACACCTACCCCGCGTCCGGCGGCACCCCGGTCGCCGACGCCCACCGCGGCGGGGCGCCGGTATGGCTCGGCCCCGAGGAGTTCGCCGGGTCGGCCGAGTCCCGGCGCGTACCGTCGAGCGGCTTCTCCCTGGCGGCCCTGCCCGTACGGGGGAACGGCGGTGGCTGCCTCCTCGCCCTGACCGAGCGCCCGGGCGGCTTCGACGCCGAGGACCGCACCTGCCTGGAACTGGTCGCCGAGGCCGTCGTCTGCCCCACCCCGCCCGTCGCCGTGGAGGCCGAGGGCGAGGGCGAGGAGCTGCCGCCGGGCGCCTTCAGCCTGGCCATGGACACCGGCCGCGTCGAGGTCGGCGACGACATCAGGCGCCTGTTCGGCCTCGCCCCGGGCGAGTTCGACGGCAAGGTCGAGACGCTGCTCGGCCTCACCGTCCCCGAGGACCTGCCCTCGCTCATGTCGGTGACGGAGGCCGACCACATGTCCATCGGCGACCGCGAGCTGGAGTTCCGGGTGCTGCAGCCCACCGGCCCGCCGAAGTGGCTGCGGCTGAACGGGCGCCTGCTGCCCGGCGGGGAGGGTCAGCCGGCCCGTCTCGTCGGCACCGTCGCCGACGCCTCCACCCTGCGCCCCGACGTCACCGACGTGACCCGCGTCCAGCGGCTGGCCGCCGCGCTGGCCACCGCCGGCACCGTCCGCGACGTCAGCCAGGCCGTGGTCGCCGCCCTGCGCAGGCCGCTGCGCGCCGACCGGATCGCACTGGCCGAGCTGGAGAACGACCGGCTGGTCGTCACCGTCCTCGACCCGCCCGAGCCCGAGTCCTGGCCCGAGCTGTGGCGGCTGGAGTGGCGCACCGAGTGGCCCGACGCCCCCGTACGGGCCATGCCCACCCTCGCCGCCGCGCTGCGGGAGGGCCGCGCCCAGATCTGGCCCGCCGGCACCGCTCTGGAACCCGCGCTCGCCGAGGTGGGGCCCGGCGGCCTGGCCGTACTGCCGCTGCCCGCCGCCGGCCGCATGGCCGGTGCCTGTCTGATCGGCTGGGACACCCCGCACGACTTCGGCCCCGACGAACGCGCCCTGCTCACCGCCTCCGCCGGCCTGGCCGGGCAGGCCCTGATGCGCGCCCGCGCCTTCGACGCCGAACACGAACTCGTCGGCATGCTCCAGCGCCAGCTGCTGCCGCGCCGCCTGCCCGGACTGCCCGGCGCGGTCGCCGTCGCCCGCTACCTGCCCAGTACGGCCGGACTGGAGCTGGGCGGCGACTGGTACGACGTGATCCCGCTGCCCGACCACCACGTCGCCCTCGTCATCGGTGACGTCCAGGGCCACAGCGCGGGCGCCGCCACGCTGATGGGCCAGATGCGCACGGCCCTGCGCGCCTACGCCGTCGAGGGGCACCCGCCGGACGTGGTGGTCTCCCGCGCCAACCGGCTGCTGGTGGACATGGAGAGCGACCTCTTCGCCACCTGCGCGTACGTCGACCTCGACATGGAGGAGGGCTCCGCCTGGTGCGTCCGGGCCGGGCATCCGCCGCCCGTGCTGCGCCACCCCGACGGCACCACCGAGATCCCGGAGGTGGAGGGCGGCCCGCCGCTCGGTGTGGTGGCACAGGCCGACTTCCCGATGAGTCCGCTCCGGCTGCGGCCCGGCACGCTCATCGCCCTCACCACCGACGGCCTCGTGGAGTCCGCCGACACCGACATCGACGAGGGCATGGACCGGTTCGCACACGCGCTGGCCGTCTCCGACCCCGCCCACCTCGGCCCGGTCGCGGACGCCCTGCTCGGCCCCGCCCACCGGAGCGACGACGTGGCCCTGCTGCTGGTGCGCTACGACGGCATGGCCATACGTCCGCTGCGGGAGAGCTGGACGGTCTGGCGGCTGCCCGAGGCCGTGCGGCACGCACGCCGCTTCACCCGACGCACGCTGCGCTCCTGGGACGTACGGGAGGACGCCGTCGATTCCACCCTTCTGATCGTCTCCGAGCTGGTCACCAACGCCCTGGTGCACACCGACGGCAAGGTCCGCCTCGACCTCACCCTGGTGGGCGGCCGGCTGCGCGTCGCGGTCGCCGACGCCTCGCCCCGTACGCCCGTCAAACCGACCAGCATCGGCTGGGAGGCCACGGGCGGGCGCGGCATCCTTCTCGTCGAGGCGATGTCGGGGTCCTGGGGGGCGCTGCCGGTCAGCGGGGGCAAGCAGGTGTGGAGCGAGATCACGCTGGACCGGTGAGCGGAGCGTTCGGGCGTTTGGACCATTTGGACCGTTCGGACCACGTGGACCGGAGCCCCGGCGAGGTGCGGGAACCGCCGCGCGGGGTACCCGGCGGGCCGCACCACGAGCGAACGAAGGATCGAGGATCACGTCATGACCCAGTACGTGCGCGACATCATGGCCGGCGACCCGGTGACCGTGGAGCCGCAGACCTCCGTCACCGCGGTGGCCCGCATCATGCGCGACCAGGACCTCGGCGCCGTCCTGGTCACCGACGGCGACCGGCTGCGCGGACTGGTCACCGACCGCGACCTGGTGATCCGGGCGGTCGCGGAGGGCGGCGACCCGGACGAGACCACCGTGGCCGGCGCGTGCAGCGACGACGTGGTGACCGTACGGCCCGACGAGGAGCTGGACCACGCCGTCGAGGTGATGCGCGAGCACGCCGTGCGCCGTGTCCCGGTCGTCGACGACGGCCTCGCGGTCGGCATCGTCTCCCTCGGCGACCTGGCCATGGAGCGCGACCCGGAGTCGGCGCTGGGCGACATCAGCGCGGCCCGCCCCAACCCGTAGGGCCCACCCGCCCCGTGTTTCACACCGGCACGCCCGGGGACCCGGAGCGGAACACCGGACGCAGAAGGAGGATGATGCCCCGTGACCACGGACGCCGGCCGGAAACCCGTTGTCCGTCGCCTGGAGACGGGCTGGTCGAAAGCCCGCCGCCTGCGGAGCAGGGGTGCGATGCGCACCTGGATACCGGCCGTCGAGGACGGCAACGTCGCACGCGCACCGCAATCGGGCCAGGAGTCGAACATCGTCCGGGGCGAGGACTGACCGAGCCCCGGGGGCGGTGGAGACCGCCCGGCGCGCCGGCCAGAGTGCCGGCGCGGTGCGCGTCGGGGTCGGACGAGGTCCGGCAAGGGGACGCCGGTAACGTCGGCGGCGCCCGTCCCACCTCCCTCCGCCCGACCGCAGCAAGGCTCAGCACCGTTCATGAACATCCTGGTCACCGGCGCCGCCGGATTCATCGGCTCCCAGTACGTCCGTACGCTCCTCGACTCCCGCACGCCCGAGCCCGCGCACGTCACGGTCCTGGACAGCCTCACCTACGCCGGCATCCTCGACAACCTCGAACTCGGCCACCCGCGGTTGCAGTTCGTGCACGGCGACATCCGCGACACCGGAGTCGTCGACAAGCTGATGGCCGGGACCGACCAGGTGGTGCACTTCGCCGCCGAGTCCCACGTGGACCGCTCGATCCACGCCGCCTCCGACTTCGTCCTCACCAACGTCGTCGGCACCCAGGTCCTGCTGGACGCGGCCCTGCGCCACGGCGTGGGGCCCTTCGTGCACGTCTCCACCGACGAGGTCTACGGTTCCGTCGACTCGGGATCGGCGACCGAGGAGCACCCGCTGCGGCCGAGTTCCCCGTACTCCGCCTCGAAGGCGTCGGGCGACCTGCTGGCCCTCGCGTACCACCGCACCCATGGCCTGGACGTACGGGTCACCCGGTGCTCCAACAACTACGGCCCGCGCCAGTTCCCCGAGAAGCTCGTGCCCCTGTTCGTCACCCACCTCCTCGACGGCCGGCGGGTCCCGCTGTACGGGGACGGACGCAACGTCCGCGACTGGCTGCACGTCGACGACCACTGCCGGGGGGTCGAACTCGTGCGGACCCGAGGCCGGGCCGGCGAGGTCTACAACATCGGCGGCGGCACCGAACTGAGCAACCGCGACCTCACGGGCCTGCTCCTCGACGCCTGCGGCGCCGGCTGGGACCGGGTCGTGCACGTCGAGGACCGCAAGGGCCACGACCTGCGCTACTCGGTCGACTGGAGCAAGGCCCGCGACGAGCTGGGCTACCGCCCCCGCCACGACTTCACGGCCGGGCTGGCCGGGACCGTCGCCTGGTACCGGGACAACCGGGCCTGGTGGGAGCCGCTGCAGCGGCGCGCCGCCACGGAGGTATGAGCCCGGCGGCCCGAGTGCCCGGGCGATCCTCCGCCACTAGCCTGGAATCCGTGCGCCTGCTGCTCATGTCCGACACCCACCTGCCGAAGCGGGCGAAGGAACTGCCCGCCCGGCTGCTGGCGGAGATCCCGCGCGCCGACGTCGTCCTGCACGCGGGGGACTGGGTCGACACGGCCACCCTCGACCTGCTGGAGAGCCGCAGCCGCAGGCTCGTCGGCGTGTACGGCAACAACGACGGGCCCGGCCTGCGTGCCCGGCTGCCCGAGGTGGCGTACGCCGATCTCGGCGGCCTGCGCTTCGGCGTCGTCCACGAGACAGGCGCCGCGCAGGGGCGCGAGACGCGCTGCGCCGCCCGCTTCCCCGACCTCGACGTCCTGGTCTTCGGGCACAGCCACATCCCCTGGGACACCACCACCGGCACCGGACTGCGCCTGCTCAATCCTGGTTCGCCGACGGACCGGCGCCGTCAGCCGTACTGCACCTACATGACGGCCACGGTCGCCGACGGCCGGCTCGAGGAGGTCGAGCTGCACCGGCTGCCGCGGCGGTAGGCGGTCACACCGGCGAGCGCCGAGCCCGGGACGCAAGAAGAACGGGCGGCGCCCGCGAGGACGCCGCCCGGTGCGGACCGGGCCGCTCCGTGTCGGGGGAAGCGGCCCGGGCGCTTTCTG
This sequence comes from Streptomyces lancefieldiae, assembly GCF_031845825.1. Lineage (NCBI taxonomy): Bacteria > Bacillati > Actinomycetota > Actinomycetes > Kitasatosporales > Streptomycetaceae > Streptomyces > Streptomyces lancefieldiae. The sequence goes on from NZ_JAVRFH010000020.1 coordinate 97,389, forward strand.
GAGTGCGCTGTCACGGACCTCCTTCCGAGGGGAGTGGGAGCGAGGACATGCATGCCTCATCCGATACCGGGCGGCTACCCCTCCCGGGCAGCCTCACACCCGATTTCCGGACGACATGTTCCGCCGCGGTCCGGGCGGCCCGTCGGCCGACCACGCAGGCGCCGGCCGCGCCGCCCGGCCAGCCCGAGGGCTCGCCGTCACCGCCGTCGTCACCGTGACCGCGCCGGCGCTGCCGCTCGACGGTCCGAGCACCGCGCCCGCCGCACCCCGCCCGCCGGTCGTGCGGGCCGACGCCACCGGCGCGCCCGGCGTGCGCGTCAGCCGCCGGCGGCCAGGAACTGGGTCGCCGCCAGCTCCGCGTACAGCGGATCGGCGCTCACCAGCTCCCGGTGGGTGCCGACCGCGCGGACGCGCCCCGCGTCCATCACCACGATCCGGTCGGCCATCGTCACCGTGGACAGCCGGTGGGCGACGACCAGCACCGTGGTCGTGCGGGCCACATCCGCCACGGTGTCGCGCAGCGCCGCCTCGTTGACCGCGTCCAGCTGCGAGGTGGCCTCGTCGAGCAGCAGCAGCCGGGGACGGCGCAGCAGGGCCCGGGCGATGGCCACCCGCTGGCGCTCGCCGCCGGACAGCTTGGTGCCGCGGTGCCCGACGAGCGTGTCCAGGCCGTTCGGCAGCCGGGCGACCAGACCGTCGAGGCGGGTGGTCTTCAGCACACGGGCGAGGGCGCCGTCGTCCGCCTCCGCGTTGCCCAGCAGCAGATTGTCCCGCAACGATCCGGACAACACCGGGGCGTCCTGCTCCACGTAGCCGATCGCGGCCCGCAGCGAGGCCAGGTCCCAGTCCGCCAGGCTCCGGCCGTCCAGCGTGATCTCCCCGGAGCCGGGGTCGTAGAACCGCTCGATGAGGGAGAAGACGGTGGTCTTGCCCGCGCCCGAAGGGCCGACGAACGCCGTCATGCCCCGGGCCGGCACGGCGAAGGTCACTCCGTGGTGGATGTACGGCAGGTCGTCGGCGTAGCGGAAGCGCACGTCCTGGAAGGCGATGGAGGCCGGCTCCGCGCCGGGGGACGGCAGCGGGGCGGGGCGGGTCGGCGGCTCCGCCGGCAGGCGCAGCGCGTCCTGGATGCGGGCGAGCGCCGCCTTGCCCGTCTGGTACTGCGTGACCGCGCCGACCACCTGCTGTATCGGCGACATGAGGTAGAAGACGAACAGCAGGAACGCGACCAGCGTGCCGACGTCGATCGCCTCCGTCGCCACCCGTGCCCCGCCCACCGCGAGCACCGTGATGAAGGCGATCTGCATCGCCAGCCCGGCCGTGTTGCCCGCGGCGGCCGACCACTTGGCGGCCCGCACGCTCTGCCGCCACGACTCCTCGGCCGCGTCGTGCAACGCCCGCTCCTCCCGGGGCTCGGCGCCGGACGCCTTCACCGTGCGCAGCGCCCCGAGGATCCGCTCCAGCGCGGCACCCATCACGCCCACCGCGTCCTGCGCCTGCCGGCTCGCCCGGTTGATGCGCGGCACGATCAGGCCGAGGACCGTTCCCGCGCCGAGGACCACCGCCAGGGTGACCCCGAGGAGCACCGGGTCGACCAGGCCCATCATCACCAGGGTCGCCACCAGCGTCAGCCCGCCGGTGCCGAGACCGACGAGGGAGTCCGTGGTGACCTCGCGCAACAGGGTCGTGTCGGAGGTGATCCGGGCCATCAGGTCGCCGGGCTCCGTGCGGTCCACGGCCGTGACGCGCAGTCGCAGCAGGTACGACGACAGGGAGCGCCGCGCGCCGAGGACGACCGACTCGGCGGTGCGCCGCAGCACGTACGAACCCAGCGCGCCGAGCGCCGCGTTGGTGACCACGAGCCCCGACATCGCCAGCAGCGCGCCGGTGATGGTCCGGTCGTGCGCCAGGTCGTCGATCAGCTCCCGCGCCACCAGCGGCAGCAACAGCCCCGTGGCACCCGTGACCAGTGAGAGCACGGCGCCCGCGAACAGGGCCTTGCGGTGCGGCCGTACGTAGGACAGGAGCAGCCGCCAGGCGGGCGGTCCGGTCTCCGGCTCTGCGGTGCTCACGATGCTCCTTCGACGGGCGGACGGGGGACTCAGGCTACGTGGGCGCCGTACGGCGGTGCCCGCGGATATGCGGGAGGTGCCCGGCACACCCTTCCGACCGCCCTGTCACCCGCCCTTCACCGATCCGTTGCGCGTAGGGTCGGGGGGAACGCTGAACAGCAGAAGAAGGGGTCAGGACCATGGCGCAGGAAGTACGCGGCGTGATCGCACCGGGCAAGGACGAGCCGGTGCGGATCGAGACGATCGTCGTGCCCGATCCCGGCCCGGGCGAGGCCGTGGTCAAGGTCCAGGCGTGCGGGGTGTGCCACACCGACCTGCACTACAAGCAGGGCGGAATCAGCGACGACTTCCCCTTCCTGCTCGGCCACGAGGCCGCGGGCGTGGTGGAGTCGGTCGGCGCGGGCGTCACCGACGTCGCCCCCGGCGACTTCGTCGTCCTCAACTGGCGCGCGGTGTGCGGCACGTGCCGGGCCTGTCTGCGCGGGCGGCCCTGGTACTGCTTCGACACCCACAACGCCGAGCAGAAGATGACCCTCGCCTCCACCGGCCAGGAACTCTCCCCGGCCCTCGGCATCGGCGCGTTCGCCGAGAAGACGCTGGTCGCCGCCGGACAGTGCACCAAGGTCGACCCGGCCGTCTCCCCGCAGGTGGCCGGCCTGCTGGGCTGCGGCGTGATGGCCGGCATCGGTGCCGCGATCAACACCGGGAACGTCGGCCGTGGTGACACGGTCGCCGTCATCGGCTGCGGTGGCGTCGGCGACGCGGCGATCGCCGGCTCCCACCTGGCCGGTGCGGCGAAGGTCATCGCCGTGGACATCGACGACCGCAAGCTGGAGACCGCCCGGGGCATGGGCGCCACCCACACCGTCAACTCCCGCGACACCGACCCCGTCGAGGCGATCCGCGAACTGACCGGAGGCTTCGGCGCCGACGTCGTCATCGAGGCGGTCGGCCGCCCGGAGACGTACCGGCAGGCCTTCTACGCCCGCGACCTGGCCGGCACCGTCGTCCTCGTCGGCGTCCCCACGCCCGAGATGAAGCTGGAACTGCCCCTGCTGGACGTCTTCGGGCGCGGCGGGTCGCTGAAGTCGTCCTGGTACGGCGACTGCCTGCCCTCCCGCGACTTCCCGATGCTCATCGACCTCCACCTCCAGGGCCGCCTGGACCTCGGCAAGTTCGTCACGGAGACCATCGGGCTCGACGAGGTGGAGAAGGCCTTCGAGCGGATGCACGCCGGCGACGTCCTGCGTTCGGTGGTGGTGCTGTGATGACCGCCCGCATCGAACGCCTCGTCACCTCCGGGCAGTTCAGCCTCGACGGCGGCACCTGGGACGTCGACAACAACGTCTGGCTCGTCGGCGACGACCACGAGGTCGTCGTCATCGACGCCGCCCACGACGCCGACGCCATCGCCGAGGCCGTCGGGGACCGCCGGCTCACGGCCATCGTGTGCACCCACGCCCACAACGACCACGTGAACGCCGCGCCGGCCCTGGCCGAGCGCACCGGCGCCACCATCTGGCTGCACCGCGACGACCTGCCGCTGTGGCAGCAGACCCACCCGGACCGGGAACCGGACGCGTGGCTGAGCGACGACCTTGTCCTCGAGGCCGCCGGCGCGGACCTGACGGTCCTGCACACCCCCGGGCACGCACCCGGCGCGGTCTGCCTGTACGACCCGGGCCTGGGCGCCGTCTTCACCGGCGACACCCTCTTCCAGGGCGGGCCCGGTGCCACCGGCCGCTCCTACTCCCACTTCCCGACCATCATCGACTCGATCCGCGACCGGCTGCTGGTGCTCCCGCCCGAGACCAGGGTGCTCACCGGCCACGGCGACGAGACCACCGTCGGCGCCGAGGCCCCGCACCTCGAGGAGTGGATCAAGCGCGGCCACTGACCCCGGCCCGCGCCGGCGGCTGGAAGACCGGCGGGGAGACACAGCTGGGAGACACGCGAAAAAGGTGACAGAGGATGTCCGGTTTCCCGGGCACTCTCGAGCACGAGCCCGCTTGTGCGGGCGTTCGAGCGAGAGGAAAACGGGAACCGGACATGGCACGTTCACTGGAAGGCAAGGTCGCACTGGTCGCCGGAGCGTCCCGGGGTGCCGGACGCGGCATCGCGGTCGAACTGGGCGCGGCCGGCGCCACCGTCTACGTCACCGGCCGCAGCACCCGCGCCCGGCGCTCGGAGTACGACCGCCCCGAGACCATCGAGGACACCGCCGACCTGGTCACCGAGGCCGGCGGGCACGGCGTCGCCGTCCCCGCCGACCACCTCGACCCGGCGCAGGTCGCCGCGCTCGTCGACCGCATCGCCCGCGAGCAGGGCCGTCTCGACGTCCTCGTCAACGACATCTGGGGCGGCGAGAACCTCTTCGCGTGGGACAGCCCCGTCTGGGAGCACGACCTCGACAAGGGGCTGCGGCTCCTGCGGCTCGCGGTGGAGACCCACGCCGTCACCAGCCACCACGCCCTGCCGCTGCTGCTGCGCCGTCCCGGCGGACTGGTCGTCGAGGTCACCGACGGCACCGACGACTACAACCGCGACCACTACCGCACCTCCTTCTTCTACGACCTCGCCAAGGCTTCCGTCCTGCGGATGGCCTTCTCCCTGGGTCACGAAGTCGGGCCGCGCGGTGCCACCGCCGTCGCGCTGACCCCGGGCTGGATGCGCTCGGAGATGATGCTCGACCACTTCGGCGTACGCGAGGAGAACTGGCGCGACGCCCTCGACCGCGTCCCGCACTTCGCCATCTCCGAGACGCCCCGCTACGTCGGCCGCGCCGTCACCGCCCTCGCCGCCGACCCGCACGTGGGGCGCTTCAACGGCCGGTCCTTCTCGAGCGGCGGCCTCGCGCAGGAGTACGGCTTCACCGACCTGGACGGCAGCCGCCCGGACGCTTGGCGCTACATCGTAGAGGTCCAGGACGCGGAGAAGCCGGCCGACGTCACCGGCTACCGCTGACGGGTGGCAGTGGCCACCGGGCCGCGTGACCCGGTGGGAGGGCCAGGTCCTCTCGCACGGCCCTGTAGTAGCCCTCACGGCCGGCGCGCTGCCGCTCCAGCAGGGCCTGCCAGGCGTCCGGGTCGCGCGTCCCGTCGCGCAGGAACCGTTCCATCTCCATCACCGCGACGACCCAGACGCGCGCCTTCTCCACCACCCGCTCGCTGCCCAGCATGAGCAGCGCCTCTCCCGCGGGGTCCCGGGCGAGCGTGGCCTCCGCCTGCGCCGGCGCGGCCTCCTGGGGAGCCAGGGGATGCGGGTGCGGGTCGTTGCCGAGGTGGGCGGCGACCCGGTACGCCAGCGTGACGGAGGCCTTGAGTGCCCGGGCGTAGTCGCCGTAGACCGCGAGCCTGCGCTCCTCCCAGCGGGCCGCGGTCTCCCCTCGGAACCGGGCCCGGTCGCTGCGGACCACGGCGAGATACGAACCGAGCGCACCGATGACGACACCTATGAGCGCGGGGAGTTGCTGCAGGAACGCGGACATGGGCGCACGCTATCCGCCGGGTGGTCGTTCGGGCAGTGCCGTCACGGACCGACGGGGCGGGCCGCGTGGTGCGGTATGTCACTGTTTCGTCGCGACACGGGTCGGCGGGCAACCGGGACGGCCGTACGGCGGTCTATCTCCAGCAGACGGAGGAGCGCACCACGGGCGCGGTCCTCCGCCCGTTCCATCCCTTCGACGCGAAAGGCTGACCGGCCATGGGGGACGTACGCAGACGGGGAGTCGTCGTACTCGGGGTCACCGCGCTGGTGGCACCGCTCACGTTCGCGCTCGGCGCCGCACCGGCACAGGCGGCGAGCTGCACCACGAAGACGGGTCCGCACCAGAAGAAGGTGGAGAAGTTCCTCGGCCGTCCGGCCGACGGCAAGCAGTCCACCGCCGACTGCAAGGCGATCCGTGCCTTCCAGACCAGGCACGGCATCACGCCGAACATCGGCTACGCCGGGCCCGTCACATGGGGCGTGATGGACCTGATGACGAAGCAGAAAGCTGTCGGGAAAAATCCGAACAAGTCGGGCAAGTGCCCGGTGAACAAGGGCCGCATCGCCTGTGTGGACCTGTCCCTCCAGCTGAGCTGGATCCAGGACGGCAAGAAGCTCGTCCACGGCCCCGTCCCCGTCCGCACGGGCCGCGACGGCCACGAGACCCGCACCGGCCTGAAGAAGGTGTACTGGCGCAACATCGACCACGTCTCGACCATCTACGACGTGCCGATGCCCTACAGCCAGTTCTTCGACGGCGGTCAGGCCTTCCACTCGGCGGGTGTCAGCATGTGGAACCCGCCGGGCTCGCACGGCTGCGTCAACATGACGAAGGCCGACGCCAAGAAGTACTGGTCGCTGCTGAAGAAGGGCGACGACGTCTACGTGTACGGCCGCAAGCCGGGCACCTGACGGACGCGGGCACCCGGCGCGCGGGCGGCGCAGGCGTGAACCAAGGGGGCGTTGTGCGGCAGGACACAGTCGCAGTGAACGAACTCGCCGGTAGCCCTTGACAGATGGGGAGATCGACGTGATCAGTAACACGGTCCGCTATGTCCGTTTGGCTCGTGATTACTCACATCCTCTTCACGCCTGGCGCCGTATGCTTCACAGCATGTCCACCACTGTTGAACCCTCCTCCGAGCGATCGGCTGCCGAGGTCAACGAGGAGATCCGGGCCCTGTGGCTCCGGTCGGGCGGGACACTGAGCGTCGAGCAGCGCGAGGAGTACCAGCGGCTCGTCATGGAGTGGGCCACCGCGGCCCCGGAGTCGGTGAAGGCCGCCTGACCGCTGCCTGGGACTCCTCGGCGCATCGGAGCCCCGGCCCCCGGCACCCTCCGCAGGACGGGTGCCCTTCTCGTACCGGCCTCGGCCGTCCGTCACGGCGTCGCCGACTTCGCCGACGCCCCGCTGTCCCGGCCCGGCCGGGCTCAGGGCGGCGCTCGCCCTCGCCGGACCCGCCGCCGCCGCCGACCTCGCGCGGACGCCCGAGGAGGTCGGTCACGCCGCACGGGCGTACGGACCCGGACTCCGGGGCATGGGCGACGCGTCACCGGCCCGGCTCGGCGCCGGCAAGCGCCTGCTGCTCACCACCTACCGCAAGAACGGCACACCGGTCGACCCCCCGGTGCGGGTCGTACGCGACGGGGACGCGCTCGGTGTGTGGACGGCCGCCGACTCCTGGAAGGTCAAGCGCGTCCGCAACCACGCCGACGTCCTGGTGGGCCCCTGCGACGTGCGCCGCAGGCCGACCGGAGACCAGGTCCCGGCGACCGCCGAGATCTGCGACCCGGCCACCACCGCCCACTACCGGCGGCTGATCGTCCGCAAGTACGGCGTCCTCGGCCGGCTGACCCTCTTCGGCAGCCGGCTGCGCCGGGGCACGAGCGGCACCCTGGGCATCCGGGTCACGCTGGAACCCTGACCCGGCCGGGCACGGCCCCTCCCGGCGGGCCGACGTCCGGACCGGGCGGTCCGCCGCGGGGACTGACCGGCACTCAGGTCCACGCCCGGTAGGGCTCGTCGACCAGTTGGAAGACCGGCTCGCCCCGTACCGGGTCCTTGGCCGTGGACAGCCGCACCCGGTCCCCGCTGTGGATGCCGATGAGGGGGCCCATGACCCGGCCGCGGAGCACGAACCCCTCGGCCATCTCGATCAGGGACACGTTGCGTGCGGCGGGGGTGTTGCGGTGCACCACCGTGGAGTGGCGTACCGTGCCGGTGCCTTTGCTGCGTTCCGTCCGCAGGTCGCTGCCGCGACACACCGGACACAGCACCCGGTGGTGCATCGCGGTGCCGCACCAGGTGCAGCGCTGGAAGAAGAGGGCCTCCGCGTCCGCGGCCGCGGGGTCGAGCACGCCCGTCGCGGCGCCGACCGTCTGCTGAGCGACGTTTCCTGAGGGGTGGTACACGCTGGTCAACTCCCTGCACTCGGGCCGGAATCCCGCGTGCCCGGTCACCCGGCACGCGTGTGCGCGGCTCGCCGTGCCACCGTGCACGCCCGCCAGCGTATGGCACTGAGTGCCACCCGTAAAGGCACTCCGTACCCTCGGCAACGCGGCCCGCCTGTCGCCTCGGCACCCTTCCTGTCACCGTGTCGCCCAGTTGTGCGACCGCTTACGATCGCTTCCCACCAGCCCGCGAGGAGTTCCGCATGCCATCCGCCCGCCCCCGCATCCTGTACGTCACCGACCTGGCCTATGCGGCGCGCGGACGGCGCTACTGCGACGAGGACATCTTCCTGACCTCCCGCCTGCGCGAGGACTTCGACCTGGCCCTGTGTCATCCCCGGGACGCCGCCGCGCTGCTGGACGCCTTCGACGCGGTCGTCGTCCGCAACAGCGGCCCCGTCCTGGGGCACCGGGCCGCGTACGACGCCTTCCGCGAGCGCGCGACCGAACGCGGAACCCCTGTCTACAACCAGCTCACCGGCAGGGCCGACATGGCGGGCAAGCAGTACCTGCTCGACCTGACCGCGGCGGGATACCCGGTCATCCCCACCGTGGACCGGCCGGAGGACCTGCACCGGCTGCCCCCGGCCGACGAGTACGTCGTCAAGCCCAGGCTCGGCGCCGACTCGATCGGACTGCGGATCGTGCCCGCGGACCGCGTCCGCGAGGCGGTGCGGGGCGACGCCGGGGACCTGCTCGTCCAGCCGCGCGTCGACTTCGCCCACGAGATCTCCTTCTACTTCGTCGACCACGACTTCCAGTACGCCCTGTACGCGCCGGACCCCGGTCGCCGCTGGGAGCTGGAACCGTACGACGCCACCCCGGACGACCTCGCGTTCGCCCGGCGGTTCATCGAGTGGAACGGCATCGACCACGGCATCCAGCGCGTCGACGCCTGCCGCGCGCCCGGCGGTGAGCTGCTCCTCGTCGAGCTGGAGGATCTCAATCCCTATCTGTCGCTGGACGCCCTCGACGAGGCCGGCCGGAACGCCTTCGTCACCGCCCTGCGGGACGCCCTGCGACGCCTCCTGGCGGCCTGACTCCGCCTACGGCCCGTCTGACCATTCCCGCCTGCCTCGCGACGCCATGCAGCACTCTCGCCGCACCGGGCGCAGAGCCGAGTACATCCCGTACGAGGCTCTGCGCCCGGCACGCCGAGAGCACGCACCTGACGCCGCGAGGCCGCCCTCCGGGCGACGACGGGAATGGTCGGACAGGCCCTACTAGCATGGCCGCCATGGACGTGTTTGTCGGCCGGCTCGACCCGGAGATGTGCGTCGTGACGGCCGCGGCGGACGGGGAACGGGCGGGCTGCCTGGTCGGCTTCTCCTCGCAGTGTTCCCTGGAGCCGGTGCGGTTCGTCGTGTGGCTGTCCGAGGTCAACCGGACCTACCGGGTGGCGCGGTCCGCCGAGTTCCTCGCCGTCCATCTGCTCGCCCGGGACCGGCGAGAGACGGCCGAGGTCTTCGGCGGGCAGACCGGCGACCGGGTGGACAAGTTCCGGCAGGTCCGCTGGCGTGAGGGGTACGGCGGGGCCGCCGTGCTGGAGGACGCCGAGGCGTGGTTCGTCGGCCGGGTCGTGTCGCGGGCCGACGGGGGCGATCACGTCGGCTTCGTCCTCGACCCGGTCGAGTGGGGCGGGCGGGACCCGTCCGGCGGACCGCTGCTGCGGCTCGCCGACGCCCGGGCCATCGAGCCCGGCCACCCGGTGGACTGACCGGCGCTCACGCCGGTCCGGCAGGATCGTCCGGCGCCCGGATGTCGTCGTCCGGCACGCGTATGTCGAGGACACAGACGTCGTCCCTGCGGTCCTCCTCCTCCAGCATGGCGGCCAGCAGGGGCTCCAGGAAGCCGGGGGAGCCGCGGTGGTGGGCGGCCGCGGTCTCCGCGAGCCGATCCAGCCCGCGGTCGATGCCCTCGGTGGGCCGCTCGACCAGACCGTCCGTGTACAGGACCAGACGGTCACCCGGCTCGAGGAAGCACTCGGCCTCCGTGAAGACCGGCGTGGTGCTCGCCCCCAGGAGCATGCCCCTCGGCCGGTCGAGGTAGCGCGCCGTTCCGGAACGCAGTAGCAGCGGCGGCAGATGTCCGGCCTGGGCCCAGACCAGCCGGCGCCGGGTGGGCTCGTACCGGGCCAGGACCATGCTCGCGGTGCCGTGGGCGTCCCCGGAGTGCAGCAGCAGCGTGTTGAGACGGACGAGCGCGCCGGTCAGCGACGAGCCCGTGATGATCATGCCCTTGGCGGTGAACCGGAGCTGCGCCATCGTGGCGACGGCGTCCACACCGTGTCCGGCCACGTCGCCGACCACGAACAGGGCGTCGCCCTCGGGCAGTTCTATGGCGCTGAACCAGTCGCCACCGACCTGCACCCCCGACTGGGCGGGCAGATAGGCGACCTCGACGCGCAGCCCGGCCCGCCGCACCGGCCGCCTGGGCAGCGGTAGCAGCGCGTCCTGCAACCGGGCGGCCAGTGACCGCTCGGCCCGTAGTACGTCGTGCTGCGTGAGCATCGCCCGCTCGCTCTCCACCAGGGCCAGCTCCGCGCGCCGCCGCGCGGTGAGATCCTGCACGAAGCCGTGCACCTCGACCGGCGTGCCGTCGGCGTCCCTCGCGGCCTCGGCGACCATCCGCAGATGCCGGACACCGGCCGGTGTCCTGGCCCGGAACGGAACGTCGCACGGCCGCCCCTCACACACCAGGGCCCGCACCGCACGGTCCAGCGCGGCAGCGTCTTCGGGCAGCGCCAGCTCCGGCAGTCCGGTGAGACGGACCGGGCCGTGCGAGGGGTCGCGGCCGAAGATGGCGAAGACCTGCGCGGACCAGGCGGCCTCCCCGGTGACCGGGTTCCAGTTGACCCAGCCCAGGTTGCCCAGCCGCTGCAGATCGGCCAGCCGCTGCTCCTGCCGGTCGACGGGACCGCGTGCGCCACCGGCCGCCATCTCGTACGACTCCCAGGCGGCGGAGGCGGAGGCGGCGGCACGAGCCGGGGCGCTCGGAGTCGCGCGAGTGGGCTCGGCGCGGCCAATGGGTCGTGTGGCAGGGCCGGGCAGCCCCGGGGGCGCGGAGGCGGGGTCGGGGGAGCCCGGTGTCCCTGTCGCGGGGTCGGGGGAGGGCCGGGAGGCGGGTGCGAGGGCGGGCGACTGCGGGGGTGCGGGCGGGCGGTCGGGGGAGCCGGTGGTGCCGGACGCGGCGGGCCCGGAGTCAGGGAGGTCGCCGTGCGGGGGCGGTGCCAGCGAGCCGAGGGTGAGCCGGCACTCCTCCAGCAACGTGCGCCCCTTCGCCTCCGCACGCCGCGTCAGCGTCTCGTGCGCGGCCTCGGCGGAGCCGCCGGTCAGTGCCATCACCGCGCCCTTGGCCCGCTCGACGACCGCCGACGTCGCCGTCGGCTCGCGCAACCGGTCCGACTCGGCGCGCTGCTCGGCGACGACCCGGGCCAACGGGGCCGGGTCGGGCGCGGCCCCGGCGCCCGCCGGCGTGGCGTGCTCGCTCGTCACGCGACGAGCATCGCACACCGGGCCGGATTCGAAGACGCCTCGGGTCCCCTGATTTCCCCGGCGGGCGGCCTGCGGCCGTGCCGCGCCGGTCAGCGTCCGGGGCCGCCCCGCGCGACCAGCGCCTCGGTGACCGCCCGCACGCTGCGCGCGATGTGCTGCAACTGCAGGATCTCCGCCGCGTACAGCTTGATCGTGTGCTCGATGACCGACTCGGGCAGCCCCAGCCGGGGCAGGTCGGCCCGGGCGGTCCGCAGGGCGGTGCGGGCCACCCGGATCTCCTGCTGGACCTGGATCTGCGCGTGGCGGGCGAGCAGCACGGGGTGGCGGATCAGCGCGGGGTAACCGGCGTAGCGGGCCGGTACCAGCTCACGCAGCCACCTGGCGGCCGAGCGCTCCCAGTCGTAGCTGCCGGGGGTCTTGACCTGGCACGGCCAGTCCGGGCTGATGCGCGTGGTCGTCAGGGGCATGATCATCGCTTCCGGGTGTGCGGCGTCGGCGGGGTGGTGCGACGGGTGTGGGGCGGCCCCGGTCCACGGAATGACCGGGAGCGCCGGGGGCGCTCGTGCGGGCGATGCCCGACGGAACACCCCGGGGTGCGGCCGGAGCGGGTGGGGAGTCGGCGACCAGAGAGGTTCGCGCAGGTGCGGACGCGGTCCGGTGCGGCCGGGTTGCGCTCCGTGAGCAGTATTTATATATGCCATCCGCTTTGCAAGACGTATGAAAACATTCATGTCTGCTTTATGGGGTCGGCCTTGTCCGAGCCGCCCTCCCGCCGGCCCGGTCGCGGACGCGGGGCCGACTCAGTCCCGGAGGAAGAACTGGTACTGGTCGGCGACGTGCTCGTACTCCTCGAGCCGGGCCTGCGTCCGCTCGGGGTCGGCGTCGGTCATGGCCTGGAGCAGCGCCGCGCACATCACACCGGGCGCCGCGTAGGAGTCGAAGACCAGCCGTGACCCGGTGCCCGTGGCGAAGGCCACGTCGGCCTCGTCCACCAGCGGGCCGAGCGCGAGGTCGGTGATCAGCGCCACCTTCAGTCCGGCACCGCGTGCCACCCGGACGGCGCCCAGGGTCTCGTGGGCGTGCCGGGGCATGGAGAAGGCCAGCACCCAGGTGCCGCCCGCCTCCCGGGACTGGAGCAGGGCGTCGTAGGCGACACTGCCGCCCCGGGTCACCAGGCGCACGTCGGGGTGGACCCGGCGGGCGGCGTAGGCGAAGTACTCGGCGAGCGAGACGGAGATGCGCAGCCCCAGGACGGTCAGCGGTGCCGACGCCGCCAGCTCGCGGCCGACGTCGATCACCCGGTCGGCGTCGGCGAAGTCGCGCCGCAGGTTCTCCAGGTTCTCGATCTCGGCGTCGACGGCCGCCTGGAGTTCGTTGCCGCGGTTCTCCTCGGCCGGGGAGCCCCGGCCGCCCAGCGCGATCGACTGGAGCTGCTCCCGAAGCGCGGGGTAACCGCTGAAGCCGACCGCCGAGGCGAACCGCGTCACCGACGGCTGACTCACGCCGACCCGGTCGGCGAGGTCGGTGATCGACAGGAACGCCGCCTCGGTGAGGTGATCGATCAGGTACTGCGCGATGCGTCGCTGGCCCGGGGAGAGCCGGGGCCGGTCGAAGAGCGTCCGGAGCCGGGACGTGGGGGAGACCTCCGTCTGCGGGACCGCCCGTCCCGAGGTGATCGCCGATGCCTGCGCGCGAGCCTGCTGCGGCGATGACACGGGTGCGCCTCCTTCGTCTCCCACGGAGGTCAACATAGCCCACCGGCCGTGGACGTCAGGGCCGCTCGACGGGCCCCACCGCGGTCCGCCCGGGCCGGGGTCCGCCCGGTGCGGAACCGGCGTCCGCACCCCGTGGGGGATAGCACCGCGCTGCCCGGGAACCCGCTGTCACGGAAGCGACCGACGGTACGGAAGTACCTGACAGCACGGACGAGGAGTCACCGTCATGACCGTCCCGGAAGAGAACCGGCCGAAGACCGACACCACCGACGACGTTCTCGAACAGCGCGAGGAGGACGCGCCCCGCCCGCCGGGCGGCACCGGCCGGACCATGCGCGAGGCCCTGGAGGAGGCGCACGTCCATCCCGACGACTACGACGAGCGGTGAACAGCGGGTAACCGCGCCCCACCGGCGGCAGACCGGCCGGGCGACCACCCCGGCCGAGCCACCGCCCGTCACCCGCCCGCCTCCGCGACGGGCAGCGCCGTCGCCGGTACGACCAGGTCCGCGCGGTCCCGGGTCGCGGCGACCAGGCCGGCGTTGCGCTGGTCCGTGCCGTGCACCCAGGCGACCGCGCCCTCGGGGGACTTGCCGAACTCCACGTGCCGTGCCACCAGCCGGCGGATGCGCTCCTCCTCGTCCAGCTCGCAGAACCACACCTCGTCGAGCCAGGACCGCACGCGCGGCCAGGCCCCGCTGTCCAGCAGCAGGTAGTTTCCCTCCGTCACGACCAGCCGCGCCGTCGGCGGCACCGGGACGGCCCCCGCTATCGGCTGCTCCAGCACGCGCTCGAAGCCCGGCGCGTACACGGTGTCCCCGTCCCCGTCCTCGCGCAGGCGGCGCAGGAGCGCCGCGTACCCGGCCGCGTCGAACGTGTCGGGGGCGCCCTTGCGGTCCCGGCGGCCGAGCCGGTCCAGTTCGGCGTCGGCGAGGTGGAAGCCGTCCATGGGGACGTGCGCGACCCAGGCCTCGCCCGCACCGTTCAGCTCCCGCACCAGCGCCTGTGCGAGCGTCGACTTCCCGGCACCGGGGCTCCCGGCGACACCGAGGATCGCGCGCCGCCCGCCCAGGGGGAGGCGGCGGGCCCGGGCGAGGAGGTCGTCGAATGTCAGCGGCACACCGCAGAGTGTCTCACCCGACGAACCGCCCCTCGGAGGGCTTCGCGGCCTTCGATCGCCCTGTGGCCCGTACCACCCGATGGGACGCGCCTCGCCGGGGAACCTGTCGGGTATGACGACGCAGCTCGGACTTCCCGACGACATCCAGGCCTGCCTCTTCGACCTCGACGGGGTCGTCACCAGGACGGCGGTGGTGCACGCGGCCGCCTGGAAGGAGACGTTCGACGCCTTCCTGCGCGAGCGCGAGGGCGCGGACTTCCGTCCGTTCACCGACTCCGACTACGACGAGTACGTCGACGGCCGCCCCCGCGCCGACGGCGTCCGCTCCTTCCTCGCCTCCCGCGGCATCGAACTGCCCGAGGGCGGTCCCGACGACCCGGCGGACGCGCACACGGTCAACGGCGTCGGCAACCGCAAGAACGAGCTGCTCCTCGAGAAGATCCGCACCGACGGCGTGGAACCGTACGAGGGCACGCTGCGCTACATCGACGCCGTCCGCGCCGCGGGCCTCGCCACCGCGATCGTCTCCTCCAGCGCCAACACCCGGGACGTGCTGCACTCCATCGACGCCGAGCGCCTCTTCGACGTACGGATCGACGGGGTGGTGGCCCGGGAACGGAGACTGCCGGGCAAACCACACCCGGACACCTTCCTGGCCGCGGCCCGGGACCTCGGCGTCGAGCCGTCCCGCGCCGCCGTCTTCGAGGACGCGCTCGCCGGCATGGACGCGGGACGCTCGGGGCACTTCGGCTACGTGGTCGGCGTCGACCGCGTCGGCCAGACCGACGCCCTCTACGCCCACGGCGCCGACCGTGTCGTCAAGGACCTCGCGGAGCTGGGAGGCCAGGCGTGATCACCAACCGGACGTACGCCGTCGAACCCTGGTCCGTACGCGAGACCGCCCTCAACCTCGACCTCCTCGCCCAGAGCGAGTCCGTCTTCGCCCTCTCCAACGGCCACATCGGCTGGCGCGGCAACCTCGACGAGGGCGAGCCGCACGGCCTGCCCGGCAGCTACCTCAACGGCGTGTACGAGCTGCACCCGCTGCCGTACGCCGAGGCGGGTTACGGCTACCCCGAGTCCGGCCAGACCATCATCAACGTCACCAACGGCAAGCTGCTGCGGCTGCTGGTCGACGACGAGCCGTTCGACCTGCGCTACGGGCGGCTCGTCAAGCACGAACGCACCCTGGACCTGCGGCGCGGCGTGCTGGAGCGGGCCTGCGAGTGGACCTCCCCGGCCGGCAAGACCGTCCGGGTGCGCTCCACCCGGCTGGTCTCCCTCACCCAGCGGGCCATCGCCGCCGTGCAGTACGAGGTCGAACCCGTCGACAGCCGCACCCGGGTGGTCATCCAGTCGGAACTGGTCGCCAACGAGAGCCTGCCCGACCCCAAGGGCGACCCGCGCACGGCGAAGGCCCTGCAGTCCCCGCTGGAACCCGAGGAGCACCTGGCCATCGGGCCCCGGCTGCGACTGGTGCACCGGACCCGGCGCAGCGGCCTCAGGGTCGCCGTGGCCGCCGACCACGAGCTCGACGCCCCCGGGGAGACCACCACGAGCAGCGAGAGCGACACGGACGTGGCCCGCCTGACCATCACCTCCGTGCTGGAGCCGGGACAGCGGCTGAGGGTGCGCAAGACGGTCGCCCACGGCTGGTCGAGCGCCCGGTCCCGGCCCGCGATGAGCGACCAGGTCGAGGCCGCGCTCGCCGCCGCCGCACACAGCGGCTGGGACGGTCTGGAGGGCGAGCAGCGCGCCTACCTCGACGATTTCTGGGCACGGGCGGACGTCGAGGTGCACGGCGACGAGGAGATCCAGCAGGCCGTGCGCTTCGCCCTGTTCCATGTGCTGCAGGCCGGGGCCCGCGCCGAGCAGCGGGCGATTCCGGCCAAGGGACTGACCGGCTCCGGTTACGACGGGCACGTGTTCTGGGACACCGAGATGTTCGTGCTGCCCGTGCTGACCTACACCGAGCCCAGGGCCGTCGCCGAGGCGCTGCGCTGGCGCCGGGACACCCTGCCCGCCGCCCGGGACCGCGCCGCCCAGCTCGGCCTGCGCGGCGCCGCGTTCCCGTGGCGGACGATCGACGGCTCGGAGGGCTCCGCGTACTGGCCGGCCGGCACGGCGGCCTTCCACGTGGCCGCCGACATCGCGCACGCCGCGGTGCGGTACACGGCGGCGACCGGTGACACCGACTTCGAACGCGACACGGCACTGGAACTCCTGGTGGAGACGGCCCGGCTGTGGCGCTCCCTCGGCCACCACGACCACCACGGCGTCTTCCACATCGACGGCGTCACGGGTCCGGACGAGTACAGCGCCATCACCGACGACAACACGTACACCAACCTCATGGCACGGGCCAACCTCCTGGCCGCGGCCGACGTGTGCGAACGCCACCCGGACGAGGCGAACCGGCTCGGCGTCGACGACGAGGAGAGCGCCAACTGGCGGGACGCCGCCGAGTCCGTGAACATCCCCTACAACGACGAGATCGGCGTCCACGAGCAGCACTCGGGCTTCACCCGCCACCAGCGCTGGGACTTCGCCGCCACCGCCGCCGACCAGTACCCGCTGTTGCTGCACTTCCCCTACTTCGACCTCTACCGCAAGCAGGTCATCAAGCAGTCCGACCTCGTGCTGGCGATGTACACCTGCGGCAACTGGTTCGACGCCCACTGCGACGAGGACCAGATCGCCCGCAACTTCGCCTACTACGAGCCGTTGACCGTGCGGGACTCCTCGCTGTCCGCCTGCTGCCAGGCCGTCGTCGCCGCCCAGACCGGACATCTGCGCCTGGCCTACGACTACGCCGCCGAGGCCGCCCTGATGGACCTGGCGGACCTGGAGCACAACACCCGCGACGGGCTGCACATCGCCTCGCTGGCCGGCACCTGGATGGCGCTGGTCGCCGGGTTCGGCGGCACCCGGCGCTTCGGCGACAGCCTCCGGTTCACACCGCGCCTGCCCGAGAAGTTCAGCCGCCTCGCCTTCCGGCTCCAGTTCCGCGGCCGGTGCCTGAGCGTGGAGATCGACGCCGACAAGGCGACGTACACCCTGCTCAACGGCTCCCCCCTGACGATCCACCACCACGGGAGCGCGGTGGCCCTGAACGGGGACGGCCCCGTCACCCTTGCCATCCCCGCACCCAAATGGCGTCCCACACCCGAACAGCCCCCGCACCGCCGCCCCAACGCTCGCTGACCGGCCCGACGGGGGCCCGACGGGGGCGGGTGACGGACGAGGCGGCGCGACTGGCCGAGAGCCCGGGCGCGACTGGCCGAGATCCGACCTGCACTTCCATGACACACGGGTTAGTTTGGCTTCGCTTTCCGGGATTCCGGGCTCCCGCCACGGGCGGCAGGAGGTGAGGACCGAGGGCCGAGCGGCCCCGCGACGCGCGGGGGTGAGGGGTACACGATGGCCGACGGTGCCGACACCGTTCTCGTCGGCAGACGGCGGCGTGATCCGACGACGACGTCCCGTACCCCCCGACGCCTGCGCGGTGACGCCCTGCTCGCGGCGGTGGCGGCCGTCTTCACCGTGGCCCAACTGGTCCTCGTCCACCCCGGTATGGGTCTCGGCTGGGACGAGACGGTGTACGTCAGCCAGGTCACCTCCCACCACCCGGCCGCCTTCTTCAGCGCGCCGAGGTCCCGCGGTGTCTCCCTGCTGGTGGCGCCCGTGGCGTCCTGGTCGTCCTCCACCGAGCTGCTGCGCGTCTACCTCGCCGTGCTGTCCGGCGTCGGCCTGTATCTCGCCCTGCGGGCCTGGAAGGGCCTGTACCCGTCCCGGGTCCTGGCCACGGCCGGCGCGTTCTTCGCCACCCTGTGGGTGACCCTCTTCTACGGTCCGCAGGCCATGCCCAACTACTGGGTCGCGATCGGCGCCCTGATCTGCGTGGGCTGCTTCCTGCGGTCCTGGCAGGGGCTGTCCGGCCGGGCCGCCCTGTGGGGTGTGGTGGCCGGGACCGCGCTGATGGCATGGATGCGGCCGACCGACGCGGTCTGGGTGACCCTGCCCCTGCTGGTCCTCGTCCTCGTACGCCGCCGCCGGCTGCCGCTGCTCGCCCTCGTGGGCGGCCTCGCGGCCGGGGGAGTGGAGTGGGTGATCGAGGCGTACGGCTGGTACGGCGGCCTCGGGGAACGGCTGTCCCGGGCCTCCGAGATCCAGGGCGGCCTCGGCTGGAACATCGCCGTCGACGACCAGATGCGCAGCCTGGGCGGGCGGGCCCTGT
Organism: Streptomyces lancefieldiae; assembly: GCF_031845825.1. Classification (NCBI taxonomy): domain Bacteria; kingdom Bacillati; phylum Actinomycetota; class Actinomycetes; order Kitasatosporales; family Streptomycetaceae; genus Streptomyces; species Streptomyces lancefieldiae. Next base: position 115,963 of record NZ_JAVRFH010000020.1, read on the forward strand.
GCCGCCCGTGCAGCGGTTCGCTGCCGCACCCGGTGGTCACCCTGTGGTGGGTCGTCCTCCCGGTCGTCGCCGTCCTCGGAGTCGTCGTCGCGGTCCGGGCCGGGCGCGCGGCCCGCGCGCTGATCCCGTTCGCCTGTGCCGTGACGGCCGCGGTGCCGTACCTGTTCATGATCGGCTACGCGGCGCCACGCTTCCTGCAGCCCGCCTACGCCCTGCTGGCCGTCCCGGTCGCCGACGCGCTGTGGCACCTGGTCAGGACGGAGCGCGGCCGGTGGCGTCCGGTGGCCGCGGCGGTGGTCGCGCTCGCCCTGGCCGGGCATCTGGCGGTGCAGTTCGCCGTCCTCGTGGGCACCGTGGACCGCAACGTCGCAAGCCGCCAGGACTGGACCCGCCTCGCCGACGAGCTGCACCGGCTCGGCGTCCGCCCGCCCTGCCTGATCACCGGGCACGAGTCCATCCCGATCGGCTACTACACCGGCTGCTCCTCCGGAGCGACCAGCGGCAACAACGAGAACACCACCGTCGCCGAGATCGTCGACACCGCCCGCAGGATCCCGGTCGCCACCGTCATCGGCCCGGGCGGCACCCCGCCCGGGTACGCCCGCACCTGGACACCGCACCGCATCGTCGACCTGGGTGTCCGCGTCGCACCCCGGGAGTGAGGATCCCGGACCGGGAACGGGTTAGAGATCGCGTATCGGGAAACGCGAACCGACACCGAGACCACCGAGCCGACGCAGCGCGAGAGGGAGGCAGCGATGGGCACGGACCCGATGGCCGACGACGCCTACCAGCCCACCGGAACCAACGAGGAGCAGGAGGACGCCGCGCCCCTCGACCTCCAGGACGCCGTCGACGAGCGGAACTACGACGACACGCTCGACGAGGGGTACTCCCCGCCGGAGAAGCCCCTCGGCGTGACCAAGCACGGCACGACGGCCGCCGAGCAGCACGACGGCGAGACCCTGGACGAACGGCTGTCCCAGGAGGTTCCCGACGTGTCCGCGCCCGCCGGGGACGGTGTGGGCGACAAGCCCGGCGGGGAGGGCGAGCCCGTCGATCCCGAGGCGGGCACCGACCGCTCCGGCCGGCTGGTCGCCCCCGACGAGGGCGTACGCACCGACACGACCAAGGAGACGATCGCCGACGACGTGGGCATCGACGGCGGAGCCGCGGGTGCCGAGGAGGCCGCGGTGCACGTGGTGGAGGACGAGACGGCGCTGCCGGAGGGCGAGGAGGACCGGGAGGGCGGCGACCGGACCGGCTGACCGCCCGGCCGGGACCGCCCAGCCAGGACCGGCAGGGGCGGTCCCGCCGCGGCCGGTCCTGGCTGGGCGGTCCCGCCGCGGCCGCTTGTCCACCGACCGGGTCCGGTGCGCCCGCACCGGACCCGGCGTCGTGCTTTCCGGCGGCCCTCGGTCAGGGCAGCAGCTTGTCCATGGCCGCGGGACCCTCCTCCGCCAGCTTGCGCCGGGCCCATTCCAGGTTCTTCGGGGTGACGTCCCGGCCGGCCGCGAGAACGAGGTCCTCCGGTGCCACGTCGGTGCCGGTACGGGTGTGGAGCAGGTCGTCCGGGGTGGCGCGGTCGTCGCCCGCGCGGGCTTCGGACGCCCGGGAGGCGTCGGGCTGTGACGTCGACATGATCAGTGCTCCTCGGATCCGGATCGCTGCTTCGGTGCCGTGCTGTTGTCGGTGCCGGATATCCCGATAACACCATTCAATGCGTGAACGGTCCGCGCATCCGGAGCGCCGGAAGGTCCGACGGGCCGCACGGCGTCGCCCGCACCGGCGTGGTGGCGGAAGGGACACCGTTCACACCACCACGCTCCTATGCCGCCCCGCCCTCCGCACGCCGAGCCGTCCGCTCCGGGAAACCAGTGGCGCGACCCGCACGGCGCCCCGTACTGTGCGCACCACGCCCGAGACCGAGGGAAGGAGGGCAGAGCCGTGCAGTGCACCTCACCCATGCGCTCCCTCCCCGTTGGCCCGGCGTGCTTCGACTGACCGGGAGCGCACCCCGCATGACGCATCCCGGAGGAATCCGTGACCGATCCGGTCATCCGCGTACTCGACGCGAGCGACGCCCCTCTCTTCGACACCATGCCCGACCCGCTGGGCGCCCGTGAGGGCCACCGGCTCACCCGCCACCGCCCCGACTGGAAGCGGGTCGCCCTGCGCGACGGCACCGTGGTCGCCCGCGCCGCCTGGTGGGGTGGCCCCGACGACACCGAACCCGTCACCGTCAACTGGTTCGACGTGGCCGAGGGCGAGGAGGAAGCGGGAGCCGAACTCCTGCGCTCCGCCCCCTGGCAGGTCGAACTCGAACTGAACCCGCCCGGCACCTGGCGCGAGGAGCCCGCCCTGCGTGCCGCCACCGAGGCACGCTTCACCGCGGCACGGGCGGCCGGGTACGACCTCCTCGTCGAGCGCTTCCTGTACCGCTGGACGCCGGAGTGCGGGCTCCCCGAGAGGCCCGGGCGGCTGGACTTCCGTCCCGAACCCGACGACGCGGTGTTCTTCGACGCGCTGCGCCGTATCCACTCCGTCACCCTGGACGCCCACGCGTTGATGGACATCGAACAGGGCGGTCTCGACCAGGCCGCCCAGGCGGAGCTCGACTTCTTCCACTGGTGTCCGTCGCCGCGTGAATGGTGGCAACTGGCGTACACGGCACGGGGCGAGTTGGCGGGCATCCACGTCCCCGCGCACAATCCGTCCGGCCCGTGCGTCGGATTCATCGGCGTCCTGCCCGAGCACCGCGGACAGGGGTACGCCTACGACCTGCTGGCCGAGTGCACCCACTTCCTGGTCGAGCGGGGCGCGGAGTTCGTCTCCGCCGCGACGGACCGGGGGAACCGCCCCATGGCCGCCAACTTCGCCAAGGCCGGCTACCCGGTCGTGCGGGAACGGATCAACTTCCGCCCCGCGGAGAGCGGTCGGTAGCCGAAACCGACCGGGCCGGGGCACCTCCGGCCCGGTGACGGTGCCGGGTGGGATGCTGTCCCGCACGGTGATCACCAGCGCGGGCGGCGGAGGCGACGTGGGATTCGAGGGCGAGACCTGGCACGTGTGCGGGGTGCCGGACCCCGGGCAGGACGGGGAGGACGGCGCCGGGACCGGGGGGACCCGAGAGACGGGGGAGATCGGCGAGATCCTGATCGACGACGCCGACTTCCCCTGGCTGTCGGGCCGGTTCCGCGCCGGGCCGGCGTACGGTGCCGTCCAGGACCTGTTCGCCCGCGAACTCGCCCTCGCGGAGCGGGACGACGCGGGACACTGGGCGGAGTGGGAGAGGGTCTACGCCGAGATCGGACACCGCGTACGGCTGGTCTCGCCCGACGGCCCGGTCGCCGAGTTCCTGCTGCACATCAAGGGCGACCGGGCCTGGTTCCGCTGGAGCGACGAACCGTTCGGGCGCGAGCCGGCCGACGGCTGAGAGCGTTCACCGCCGGTCGGCCAGCACGGCCTCGGCCTCGGCCAGGATCTCGGTGACCCGCAGCCCGAACGCGGCGTCGCACGGGTGTGGGCGCCCACCGCCCGCGGCGGCGAGCAGAGCGTCCGCGGCCCGTCGAAGGGCGGGCACCGGCCCCTCGGTGGTCTCCGGCAGCAGCGTCGCGCCGGCCCGGCCGCGCAGTTCCACCGTCGCGCCCGCCGCGGCGGGCGGCGCCGTCAGGCTGAGCGTGAGCGTGCTGGACGCCCCGCCCGTGTGGTCGAGGACCAGATGCACGGTGTCCCCGGGGCCCGGTGCGGCCGCCGCCACGCGCCGGGCGTCGCCGAGGACCGGCAGCAGCACCGACAGGGCGTGCGGCCCCACGTCCCACAGGGCGCCCTTCTCCCGTCGCCACGGTGAGTCGGCGAACGGGCTGTCGCCGGTGAACACGGCGCCGAGCCACTGCGCCCGGGCCGTGAACCAGCTGTCCGAGGCGGCCTGTTCGGTGATCCATGCCTCGGCCTCCGGCTGGAACCGGGTGGTGAGGAAGACCACCGAGGCGACACCTGTCGCACGCACCGCCTCCACCACCGCGCGCCCCTGCGCCACCGTCGCCGCGAGCGGCTTGTCGAGCAGCAGATGGCATCCGGCCCGGGCCGCGCGCACCGCCAGGTCGGGCTGCACGGCCGGGGGCAGGGCGACGGCGACGGCCTCCACGTCGGCCAGCAGGGCGTCGACGTCGTCGTAGGCTCGTGTGCCGTGCCGCTCCGCCAGCTCCTTGGCGGCGTCCGGGCGGCGCCCCCACACCCCCACGAAGTCCAGGTCGTCGTGCCGGCCCAGGGCGGGGGCGTGTGCCAGGTCCGCCCACGGGCCGGTGCCGAGCAGTCCGATACGCATGCGGCCACCTCTCCACGGTGCCGGACCCGGTGCCGGGCCCCGGCGACGTTCCTCCATGACGGCCGGCGCGCGACAGTCCGGCCGACGCCGAGCGTGTCACACCTGCCGGTGAGCGGACAGGGGCGCGGGGCCCCGAACGAACCCGTTCCCGACCCTTCCGGGGACCGGGGGCCGGGGGCTGGGGGCCACCAGGTGTTCCGCCCCTGCGTCGCCCTTGTCCCACCCCCGCGGGCGCACCAGGAGGCCCCCCGGGCCGGCGTACACGCTCCGGGCTCGTCCCGCGGCCGGCCGGGCGCTCAGGCTCCCCGGAGGCCGGCCCGGCGCTCCCGCGTTCGGGGAGCCGGACCGACCCCGCGTCGCACGAGACCGGTGATTCTGCCGATCCCCCCGGCCGCGCCGCCCGCCCACAGTGGCACCGCCAGCTCATCGGCGACGCCCGTGCGGTGGATGTCCCGGGACGCGACCCCACGTGTTCCGGGCCGTGTGCGACCGCCGGCCGGGCCCCTCGCCACGACAGAGAGGACGACTCCTCGTGGAGCAGCAGAACCCCCACACCCACGCCGCCTCCCGGGCCAAGCGCCCGGCGTTCCGCGGAACGCGGCGGCGGCTCGCCGGCGTCACGGCGGTGGTCGCCGCCGTCGTCGCGCTCAGCACCCTCACCGGCCCGGGCGCCCAGGCCGCCGACAACCCGTACGAGCGCGGCCCGGCGCCCACCGAGTCCAGCATCGAGGCACTGCGCGGCCCGTACTCCGTGGCGGACACCAGCGTCTCCTCGCTGGTGGTCACCGGCTTCGGCGGCGGCACGATCTACTACCCGACCAGCACCAGCGACGGCACGTTCGGCGCCGTCGTGATCGCGCCCGGCTTCACCGCGTACCAGTCCTCCATGGCCTGGCTCGGCCCGCGGCTGGCCTCGCAGGGCTTCGTCGTGTTCACCATCGACACCAACACCACGCTGGACCAGCCCGACTCCCGGGGCCGGCAACTGCTGGCAGCCCTGGACTACCTCACCGAGCGCAGCTCCGTGCGCAGCCGGATCGACAGCAGCCGGCTCGGCGTCATGGGCCACTCGATGGGCGGCGGCGGCACCCTGGAGGCCGCCAAGTCCCGGCCGTCGCTCCAGGCGGCGATCCCCCTCACCCCCTGGAACCTGGACAAGAGCTGGCCCGAGGTCAGCACCCCGACACTGATCGTGGGAGCGGACGGCGACACCATCGCACCGGTCGCCTCGCACTCCGAGCCGTTCTACTCCAGCCTGCCGTCCGGGACGGACCGCGCGTACCTGGAACTGAACAACAGCACCCACTTCTCGCCGAACTCGTCGAACACGACGATCGCGAAGTACAGCATCTCCTGGCTCAAGCGGTTCATCGACAACGACACCCGCTACGAGCAGTTCCTGTGCCCGCTGCCGCGGCCGAGCCTGACCATCGAGGAGTACCGGGGCAACTGCCCGCACAACTCCTGACACCTCCCACGGCACCATCCGACGGCGGTCGCGGTACGTTGCGACCGCCGTCGGCGTGGTCTGTGCGGCCGCACGGCCCCGGGCCCGGATCGCTGGGCAACGGCACAGTGCGTGCCCCGCCCGTACGGGACACAACCGCAGGTGACGCGGCCGACGCCCTGCCGAGACGCGGCGGACCGACGGCTTCCACCTCAGGTTACGCGCGCGTAACCTCCCGTGGATGACCGGAGAGACGACCGTACGTACGGCCGTGCGCATCCACGGCCGGAGCGCGCAACGTCAGGCGGTGCGCCGGCTGTTGGACGGCCTGCGCACCCGCAGCGGCCACCTCGTCGTGACCGGTGAACCCGGGCTCGGCCGGACCGCCCTCCTCCAGTGGGCCGCCCGCTCCTTCCGGGCCGGTCCCGTACTGCACCTCGCGCCCGGCCCGGACCGGTGCGCCCGGGTCACCGCCGAGGAACTGCTCGCCACCCTGCGGGCGGCGGCCGGCGAGGCTCCACTGCTCGCCTGCGTCGACGACGCCCACCTGTGGGCCGCCCCGGCCCGGGCCGCCCTGGGCCGCGCGGCCGAGCGCCTGCACGGCGCGGGCCGCGTCGCCCTGCTCCTCTCCGTCGCCGGACACCGCGCCGTCGACCCGGAGTACGCCCATCTGCCCCTGGTCCGCCTGGACCCGCTGACACCGCCGCAGGCCGACGCCCTGCTCGACGACGTGACCGACGGCGCCGCCGACCCGGCCGTCCGGGAGGAACTGCTGGCCGAGGCGGAGGGGAACCCCGCCCTGCTCCACGCCCTCGTACGCCGGCTCTCGCCCGCCGAACTGTGCGGCGACCGGCCCCTGTCCAGACCCCTGGCCGACGCCGCGACCCTGGCGGAGGTGGCGGGCGGGGCGCTGACCGGCCTCTCCGCGGACGCGCGGGACCTGCTGCTGACGGTGGCGGCGGCCGTACGGGCCACGGACGGACCGGACGTCGACGCCGGCCTGGTCCTCGACGCCGTACGGCGGTTGCGGCCGCCCGGGGCGCCGGCCCCTCCGCTGGAACCTCCTCCCGCCCCGCTCGCCCTGGCCGACGATCGGCTCCGTTTCCACGGCCCGCTGGTCGGCCGCACCGTCCACGCCACCGCCGCGCCGGACCGGCGCCGCGCCGCGCACCGCGCGCTGGCCGACGTGCTGGAGGCCGACGGCAGGCCGCTCCCGGGGCTGCTGCACCGCTCCTGGTCCCTGACCGGCCCGGCGCCCGCGCCGCCGCTCGCGGACCGGCTGGCGGCGGTGGCGGCCGACGACACGGTGCCGGCCTCGTACGGGCTGCGCGCGACGGCGTACGCCCGCGCCGCCGAGCTGACCGCCGACGGCCCGGCCCGGGCGGAGCGGTACACGGCCGCCGCCGAGCAGGCCCTGCTCGCCGGCCGCCCCGACCGGGCACGCCCCCTGCTGGCCGCGGCCCGGGGCTGCGCCGCGACGGCGGTCGTGCGGGGGCGGGCCGAACTGGTGCGCGGCCTGAGCGAACTCCGGGACGGCCCGGTCGGTGACGCCCACCAGTCGCTGCTGCTGGCCGCGTCCCTGCTCTCCCCGGACGCCCCCGCCGACGCCGCGACCGCCGCCCTGGCCGCCGTCGACGCCGCCTGGGCGGCGGGAGACCTCCCGGCGTGCCTGGCCGCGCTCGCCCCCGAACCACCCCACCGCGACGAGGCCCCGCCTCCTCGGCACCCCGACCCCCGGCACCCCGCGGCGCCCGTGGCCGCCGCCGTGCGCGACCACCGCGCCGGCATGCGGGCACTGCTCGAAGGGCGGCTCGACCGGGCCGCCGTACCCCTCGGGCAGGTGGTGGAACGGGCCAGGACCGACGACCGCCCCGAGGTGCTGCTGCGGTCGGCGGCGGCCGCGCTGCTGCTCGGTGACGTGGACTCGGCCCGCCGGGCCGGGGCGCGGGCCCTGGCCGCCGCCCGGCAGCTCGGGTCCCAGGCGCTGGTGCCGCGGGCGTTGGAGTACCTCGCCTACGCCGAACTGCGGGCCGGCCGGCACCCGCAGGCCCGCGCCCACGCGGAGGAGGGGCTGCGCACCGCGCTGCGGGGCGGGCAGCGCAACACGGCCGCCCACCACCAGGCCGTACTCGCCCTCGCCGCGTCGATCGAGGAGGAACCGGAGGTCGTCGCGCGGCATGTGACGGCCGCGCTGACCACGGCCCGGCGGCACGGACTGGTCCAGGCGGCCACCCTGGCGGAGTGGGCGGCGGCCCGCGCCGACCTCGGCCGGGGACGCCCGCTGGACGCGGCCGACCGGCTCGGACTCCTGGTCCTGCCCGGGCCCGGACGCGGACACTTCGCGGTGTGGCGGCTCGCCGTGCCGTGCTTCGTGGAGGCCGCGGTCCTCGCCGGACGCCACGAGGACGCCCGGGCCGTCCTCACCGACTACGCAGACTGGGCGGCCTTCGGCGCCGATCCGCAGGCCGCCGCGCAGCTGGCCCGCTGCCACGCCCTCCTCGCGCCGCCGGACCGCGCCGACGACCTGTACCGGCGCGCGCTCGCCCGGCACGAGGAGGCGGGCGGCGACTTCGAACGGGCCCGCACCGCGCTGCTGTACGGCAAGTGGCTGCGCCGGCGGCGCAGGCCGCGGGAGGCCCGCGGTCGCCTCGGCACCGCGCTGGCCGGCTTCGACCGCTGTGGCGCCGGCGTCTGGGCGGCGCAGGCGCGCGGCGAACTGCGGGCGCTGGGAGCGGCCCCGCACCAGGAGGGCGCCGGAGCACTGACCCGCCTGACGCCGCAGCAGCTGCGCATCGCGCGGCACGTCGCCGAGGGCGCCACCAACCGGGAGGTCGCGCTGACCCTCGCGGTGAGCACGCGCACGGTCGACTACCACCTCCGCAAGGTCTTCGCCGCGCTCGGCGTACGGTCCCGCCTGGAGCTGGCCCGCATGGTCGAGCAGGCCGAACAGGCCCGACAGGCCGAAAAGACCGGTGCACAACCCTAGGGACCGACCGGACGGTATGCCATCCTTCGGGGCAGGACGAGTCAGGGGGCAGGCCCGGCGCGGGCGGGACAGCCCGTCGCGGGGCGCCCCCGCAAGCCCTGGCCCGGGGAGGACCGCGATGCAGCAAGCCGTACGGTCACGAGTAGCGAACCGCGCGGGGCTGACGCCCGTTCCACGCCCGCGGACACCGAGCGTCACGTCGCTCATCGACGCCGACGCCCTGCGTGTCCTGCACCGGGCCGCCCGCGCCCTGCTCGACGACCTGCCCGACCTGACCGATCGGCTGGTGGCCCTGCTGCAGGAACAGGAGCCGGCGTACCGCACGGCGGTCGTCCAGGACCCCACCGCCACCTGGAAGGAGGCCCACCGCTCGCTGCGGCACGGCGTGGCCTCGCTGCTCGACCCCCGCGGTGCCCGGGACGCGGCCCGCCGCTGCTCATGGCGGATCGGCGCCACCCGCGCCGAGCAGGGCCTCCCGCTGGACGCCCTGCTGCACGCCTTCCGGCTCGGCGGCTCCCTGGTGTGGCAGCGGCTCGTCGAGGAGACCTCCCGGACCGCGCCCGAGGACGTACGCCTCCTCGTGCACGTGGCCGCCGACGTGTGGAACTTCGTCGACGAGCACTGCACTCTCGTCGCGGACGCCTACCGGCAGACCGAGTGGCAGCTGAGCCGGCGCCGCGAGAACCGGGCCCGGCTGTTGGCGGCCGGCCTGCTCGACGGCACCAGCCGCATCGCCGACCTGCCCGAGGCCGCCCAGGCGCTGGGCCTGCCGGAGCAGGGCCGGTACGTCGTCGTCGCCGTCGCCGGCGGCCACCCCGCCCGCCCCGACGTCGCCCGCGCCGCCGCCGTACCGTCCGGCACACGCGTCCACTGGCACGCCGGGGCGGAGGTCGACTACGGCATCGTCCTGCTGGACGCCGGCCACGACGAGCTCGCGCGGCCGCAGGAGCCGGAGGGGCCCGCGCCGGGACCGCGCGGCCCGGCCCCCGGCCTCCGGATCGGCGTCGGCAGCCCCGTCGAGGGACTCGCCGCCGTCGGCGACGCCCGCCGGTCCGCCGACACCGCCCTGGACATCTGCCCCGAGGGCGGCGGCACGGTCAGGCTCGCCGACCACCTGCCCGCCGCCCTGGTCGTCTCCAGCCCCGAACTCGGCCGGGCCCTCGCGGAGAAGGTGCTCGGTCCGCTGCTGCGCCTGGAGCCCGCCGACCGGGAGGTGCTGCTGGACACCCTCACCACGTGGCTCGACTGCGACGGCTCGGCGCAACGGGCCGGCGAACGCCTCTACTGCCACCGCAACACGGTCCTCAACCGCCTCCGCCGCTGCGAGCAACTGACCGGCCGCTCCCTGGCCCGCCCGGCCGACGTCGTCGAGTTCAGCCTGGCCCTGACCGCCCGGCGCGTACTGCGCGACTGACACGGACGGGGCGGCCGCCGCCCGGACCCCCGGGCCCGGCCGCCCCTCACCCTTCGCCGACCGCTGCCTGCGGTCCCACGGCCGTCGGCCCCGATGTGCACGCGCGCCGCTCCGGTCGCCTGCGACGCCCGGTAACGACCTGCCCGCCGGTCCCGCAGGTCTCCGGTCAGGCGCACCCCTTTGAGGCCTCCTGGCGTTCGAGCCGCCTGCCGCCTGCCGCCTGCCGCCTGCCGCCCGGTCCTCCGGGTCCTCCGGGTCCCGGCCGCCCCTCACCTTTCGTCGACGGCTGCCTGCGGTCCCACGGCCGTCGGCCCCGATGTGCACGCGCGCCGCTCCGGTCGCCTGCGACGCCCGGTAACGACCTGCCCGCCGGTCCCGCAGGTCTCCGGTCAGGCGCACCCTTTCCGGCCTCCTGGCGTTCGAGCCGGCCGCCATCGCGCGCGCCGGGGTTCCCGTTGTCGGCAACGCCCGTGCCGACCGCCCCGGCGGCCCCGTCACCCCCCTTCGGTCCCTCGGGCCTCCGGCGGTCGCACCCCCTGCCGCCCCGCGGCCGTCCGATCGCCCCGCCGTCGCCCGTGCCTGGGCATCCGCACAGACTCACCGGTCCGGGACTGGGACGCCGCAGCGACCCGGCCCGGACCCCCTGTACGGCCACCGGCGCCCGTGCTGTCGTGAGCTCCCCCCGTTCACCCGTCACCGTGCCGCTTCGGCACGGTCCCAAGGAGCCGCGATGCCCGCAGCACCACCGGACGGCGAGCCCGCGCTGCACGTCGAGAGCCTCGACGTGACGTACGGGCGCGCACTGTCCGCCCTCCGTTCCGTGTCCCTGACCGTCCCGCACGGCGGTGTCGTCGCGCTGCTCGGCGCCAACGGAGCCGGCAAGACGACCCTGCTGCGGGCCGTGTCGGGCACGCTGCGCCTGCACCGCGGCGCGATCACGGCCGGCCACGTCCACTACGGCGACACCGCCCTCGACGGCCGGGACCCGGTCGCCGCGGTACGCGCCGGAGTCGTACAGGTGCCCGAGGGCAGGCGGGTGTTCGCGGGGCTCAGCGTCGACGAGAACCTGCGCGCCGGCGGACTGGGCCTCTCCCGGCGCGCCCCGGCCCAGGTCCGTGAGGCGCGCGACCGCGTCTTCGCCCTGTTCCCGAGGCTCGCCGAGCGCACCGGCCAGGCCGCCGGCCTGCTGTCCGGCGGGGAGCAGCAGATGCTCGCGATCGGCCGGGCCCTGATGGCCGCACCCCGCCTGCTCCTCCTCGACGAGCCCTCACTCGGACTCGCCCCGCTGATGGTCGACCGGATCGCAAAGGTCGTCCGCGAGATCAACGCCCAGGGCACCGCCGTACTGCTGGTCGAACAGAACGCCGGCATGGCGTTGGCGCTCGCCGACCACGCCCACGTCCTGGAGGTCGGCGAGATCCGGCTGTCCGGCCCCGCCGGCGAACTCGCGCGGACGGACGCCGTACGCCGCCTCTACCTGGGCGAGACCGCCGACGGTCAGGGGGCCGCGTGACCACCCGTACCACCACCGCACCCCCCACGCTCGAGGTCCGGAACGTGACCGTGCGCTTCGCCGGCCTCGTCGCCCTCGACGACGTCTCCTTCACCGTCGCGCCGGGCACCGTGCACGCCGTCATCGGGCCCAACGGAGCCGGCAAGTCCACCTGCTTCAACGTCCTGTCGGGCCTGTACCGGCCCACCGGCGGCACCGTGCGACTGGGCGAGACCGAGCTGACCCGGCTGGCTCCGCACCGGATCGCCGCCCTCGGGGTGGCCCGCACCTTCCAGAACATCGTCACCACCCAGGGCACCGTCGCCGACAACCTGATGCTCGGCCGGCACGCCCTCTCCCGCGCCGGGTTCGCCGCCAGCGCCCTGCGCCTGCCGCGCGCCGTGCGCGAACAGCGCGAACACCTCGCCAAGGCCCGCGAGTTCGCCGAACTCACCGGACTCGGCGCCCACTTCGACGCACCGGTCGCCCTGCTCTCCTACGGCGACCGCAAACGGGTCGAACTCGCCCGTGCCCTCTGCCTGGAGCCCCGTGTGCTACTGCTCGACGAACCCGTGGCAGGCATGAACGCCACCGAACGCATCCGCATGGCCGAGGTCGTCCGGGACGTCCGCGCCGAACTCGGCCTCTCCGTCGTCCTGGTCGAGCACGACATGGGCCTGGTCATGCGGCTCGCCGACGACGTGACCGTCCTCGACTTCGGCAGGGCCATCGCCCACGGCACCCCCGACGAGGTCCGGCGCGACCCCGAGGTGCTGCGCGCCTACCTCGGCACCGACAGCACGGGGGAGGACGCGGCATGACCGGCTTCCTCGACAGCCTCCTGGGCGGCCTCGCCCTGGGCTCCGTCTACGCCCTGATCGCCCTCGGTTTCGTCACCATCTTCAAGGCGTCGGGCGTCCTGAGCTTCACCCACGGCTCCCTGCTGCTGCTCGGCGGCTACCTCGTCGCCGTCCTCCACGACGACCTCGGCTTCGCCGGGGCGCTCGCCGTCGCGGTCCTCGCGACGGCCGCCGCGGCCGGGTTGCTGGACCGGCTGGTGCTGCAGCGCGTCGGAGGGAGCGACCCGCACGCCGCCCACGTCCAGACCATCGTCACCATCGGCATCGACATCGTCCTGGTGACCGACCTCGCCCGGCGCATCGGCGGCGACCTGCTGCCGCTCGGCGACCCCTGGGGCGACGCGGTGACCGACCTGGGACCGGTGACCGTCGCCGACAGCCGCATCGCCGCGATCGTGGTCTCCGCCGTGGCCATCGGCGGCGCCTTCGCCCTCTTCCGCTTCACCCCCTGGGGCCTGTCGCTGCGCGCGGCCGCCGAGGACGCCGAGGCCGCCGCACTCATGGGCGTACGGCTGACCCGGGTGCGCACCGTCGCCTGGTGCCTGGCCGGCGGCCTCGCCGCACTCGCCGCCGTGTTCCTGGTCGCGTTCCCCGCGCCGGGACTGGAACGCACCACCGGGCAGATCGCCCTGAAGGCCTTCCCGGCCGCGATCCTGGGCGGCATGGCCTCCCCGGTCGGCGCCCTGGTCGGCAGCATGCTGATCGGCCTCACCGAGGCCTTCGCCGCCGGCTACCAGTCCGACCTGCACGTCCTCGGCGAGGGCTTCGGCGACGTCGCCCCGTACGCCGTGATGGTGCTCGTCCTCCTGGTGCGCCCCGCCGGGCTCTTCGCGGCGAAGGGAGCGGCCCGTGTCTGAACTCCTCAAGAAGAGCGGCCTCCTCAAGCGCGGCGGGTTCCTGCTGCCCGCCCTCCTGCTGTGCGTCCTGCCCTTCTACCTGGACGCCTTCTGGCTGCGCATCGGCCTGTTCTCCATGGCCGCGGCCATCGGCGCCGTCGGGCTGGGCGTGCTCAGCGGCACGGCGGGACAACTCTCCCTCGGACACGCCTTCTTCCTCGCCGTCGGCGCCTACGGCTACGTATGGCTGGCGGGCGAGCCCGGACCGGGACTGCCGCCCGCCGTCGCCGCCGTCCTGGCCGTGCTGCTCGCCGGTGCCGCGGGCGGCCTGTTCAGCCCCGTCGCCGGCCGGGTCAAGGGCGTGTACCTCGGCGTGGCGACCCTCGCGCTGGTCTTCCTCGGCCACCACGTCCTGCTCACCGCTGACTCCGTCACCGGCGGCTTCAACGGACGCTCGGTGCCGCCGCTGGAGCTCGGCGGGTTCACCTTCGCGGAGTCCGACCCCGAACTGACGGTCCTGGGCGTGCCCTTCGGCGCCGAGGAACGGCTCTGGTACCTCGGCCTCGCCCTGTTCGCCCTGACCTGGTTCACCGCGCGCGGACTGCTGCGCGGGCGACCCGGACGCGCCCTGGTGGCGCTGCGCGACAGCGAGACCGCGGCGTCCGTGATGGGCGTGCACGTGGCGGGGTACCGCTCGGCCGCGTTCGTCGTCTCCTCGATGTACGCGGGCCTCGCCGGCGTCCTGCTGGCGCTCTCCTTCCGCCGTGTCGTGCCCGACTACTTCTCCCTCGCACTCTCCGTCGACTACCTCGCCATGATCGTCATCGGCGGCCTCGGCTCGGTCGCCGGAGCCACCGCCGGAGCCGTCTTCGTCACCGCGCTGCCCCTGCTGATGACGCGCTACGCCGACCAGTTGCCGCTCGTCGCGACACCGGGCTCCGGTGACGGCTCGATCGGCCCGACGGAAGCCTCCCGCTACCTCTACGGGGCCGCGATCGTCGTGATCCTGCTGTACGCCCCCGACGGACTGCACGGGCTGGCCCGCCGGACCCGGGCCCGCCTGCGCCGCCGGCCGGCCCTCACCGACCCTCCCGACACCGGAGCCACGCCCCGGACCCCCGCCACCGCCGCACGAGCCAAGGAGCACACCCCGTGAACGTCCCGCACACCAGGCCCCGCGCCACCCGGACCGCCGCCCTCGCCGCGGCACTGGCCGCCGTGCTGCTCGCGGGCACCGCCTGCAGCACCAAGGCGGACGGCAAGAGCACCGACGACGGCGCCGACGGCGTCAAGGCCGGCCCCGGAGTCAGCGACAAGGCCATCAAGCTGGGCGCGCTGACCGACCTCACCGGCCCCTACGCCACCCTCGGCAAGAGCATCGTGCAGGCCCAGCAGATGTGGGCCGACGAGACCAACGCCGCCGGCGGCATCTGCGGACGCAAGGTCGAGATCGTCGTCAAGGACCACGGCTACGACGTGCAGAAGGCGGTCACCGCCTACGCCGACATTGCCCCGGACGTCGTCGCCCTGCCCCAGGTCATCGGCTCACCGGTGGTCGCGGCCCTGCTCGACGACATCCAGCGGGACCACATCCTGACCTTCCCGCAGGCCTGGGCGGCCTCCCTGCTCGGCAAGGACTCCATCCAGGTCCTCGGCACCACCTACGACCTCGACATGATCGCCGCCGTCGACTTCCTCACCCGTACCAAGAAGGTCGCCAAGGGCGACACGATCGGCCACGTGTACTTCGAGGGCGACTACGGCGCCAACGCGCTGGAGGGCTCCGAGTGGGCCGCCGAGCAGGCCGGGATGAAGGTGGTCGGCCAGAAGATCAAGGCCACGGACACCGATCTGTCCGCGCAGGTGTCGGCGCTGAAGAAGGCCGGGGTGAAGGCGGTCCTGATCAGCGCGGGCCCCGCGCAGACCGCGTCCCTCGCCGGTGTGGCCGCCGCCCGCGGCCTGAAGGCGCCGATCGTCAGCAGCGCCCCCGGTTACTCCCCGCAGCTGATGAAGACGCCCGCCGCGCCGGCGCTGGCGGCCATGGTCCACGTGGCCAGCGCGGCACCGGCGGTCAGCTCCGACCTGCCGGGCGTCAGGAAGATGGTCGCCTCCTACAACAAGAAGTACCCGGGCCAGCCGGTCGACTCCGGCGTGCTCTCCGGGTACAACGCCGCCCAGCTGCTGGGCGCCGACCTGAAGAAGGCCTGCGAGGGCGGCAGCCTCACCCGCGAGGCCGTGGTGAAGGCGCACCGCTCGCAGAGCAACGCCGACACCGGTCTCGGCACGCCGCAGAACTTCACCGACGTGTCCGCGCCGGCGAGCCGGTCCACCTATGTGCTCAAGCCCGACGCCAAGGCGGTCGGCGGCCTGGTCGGCGTGGAGGAGGCACACCAGGCGCCCGGGATCGACGCGTACCTGTCCGCCCGCCACTGACCCGAGTGGGTGGCCGTCAATTCGCCTGTTCCACAGGAGTCTTGACGGCCACTCGATCCGGCCACCGGTTTGCCTGACCGGCGGGTCCCCAGGATGTACTCTCTGTCATGCCGGTCCAGTTGGCGCGGTACGAAGCTGGGGGAACGATGCGAGCCGACAAGCAGCTGTCCAGGGAGATCGACGCCAACGTGCCCACGGCGGCACGCATGTACGACTACTACCTGGGTGGCAAGGACAACTACGCGGCCGACCGGGCGGCGGTCGGCGAGCTCGACAAGGTCGTTCCCAGCACCCGTCGCCTGGCGCTGAACAACCGGCGCTTCCTCCAGCGGGTCGTCAGGATCCTCGCGCAGGACTACGGCATACGCCAGTTCCTCGACCACGGGTCCGGCCTCCCCACCCAGGACAACGTGCACCAGGTCGCCCAGCGCGTCGCCCCCGACTCTCGCGTCGTGTACGTCGACAACGACCCGATGGTGCTGGTCCACGGCCGGGCCCTGCTGGACCAGAACGACCGGACCGCCGTGATACACGCCGACATGCGTTCGACGGAGGAGATCTTCTCCCACCCGGACACCCAGCGGCTGATCGACTTCTCGCAGCCGGTGGCGGTGCTCTTCAACTCGGTCTTCCACTGCATCCCGGACAGCGAAACCGACGGCCCGATGGCGGTCGTCCGCCGTGTGACCGAGCGGCTCGTGCCCGGCAGCTACGCGGTGATGTGCCAGTTGGTCAGCGAGGACGCCGAGGTACGGAAGTTCGTCA
The DNA here is from genome assembly GCF_031845825.1 of Streptomyces lancefieldiae. Lineage (NCBI taxonomy): Bacteria > Bacillati > Actinomycetota > Actinomycetes > Kitasatosporales > Streptomycetaceae > Streptomyces > Streptomyces lancefieldiae. The sequence goes on from NZ_JAVRFH010000020.1 coordinate 132,523, forward strand.
CCGAGTTCATGGACCAGGCGACCCAGGGGCACTGGGGCCGGGTCCGCGAACCGAAGGACGTCGAGGCGTGGTTCGAGGGGATGGACATCCTCGAGCCGGGGCTGGTGGAGGTGTCCACCTGGCGCCCGGACAACGAGGTGGCGCCGCGACAGCTCACCGACGAGTGGATCGAGTTCGGCGGCCTCGGCCGGCTGCGCTGACCCAGACCCGGAGGGCGTGCGCGTCGATCCCGCCGCTCACTTCTTCGCGTAGCGCCCCTCATGGTCTCGCGCAGCATCTCCACCGACTCCCGCGGCGTCAGCGCCTCGTCGGCCAGCCGGTCCAGGGCGACCCGGTACTCCTCGGTCTCGTCGCGGTCCTCGAGGAAGTTGGCGCTTTTGATGTGCTCGAGGTAGACGACGTCGGGAAGGTCGTTGCCGCCGAAGCGCAGATAGGTGACCGGTATGGCGGGCGCGGACGCGTTGGTCACGTCCAACGGCACGATCTGCAGGGTCACCTGGGGCCGCGTGGCCATGTCCACGAGATGTGCGAGCTGGTCCCGCATGATCTCGCGACTGCCCAGCACCCGGAGCAGCACCGACTCGTCGATGATCGCCCACAGCTGCGGGGCGTCGGCACGGTCCAGCAGCTTCGCCCGGCGCGTGCGCAGGTCGACCCGTCGCCCCACCTCACCGGCGGGTGCGTTGGGCAGCCCCCGCTCGACCACGGCGCGGGTGTACTCCGGCGTCTGGAGCAGGCCCGGGACGTACTGGATCTCGAAGGTCCGGATGGTGGCGGCCGCTTCCTGGAGGCCGACCAGACGGTCGAACCACTCCGGCATCAGACGCTTGTCGTACCGCTGCCACCAGCCCGGTTCACCGGCGCGCTGCAACAACTTGATCAGCACGGACGCCTCGTAGTCGTCCGTGCCGTACCGCTTCAGCAGGGCCCGGACGTCGGTCTCCGTCGGGGGCCTGCGGCCCTTGCCCGACTCGATGCGCGAGAGCTTCGCCGCGCTGAACCCCAGCTCGCGTGCCGCCTGCTCCTGGGACAGGCCGGCGTCCTCGCGGAAACCCGCCAACTGCACACCGACGAGCATCTTCAGCAGAGTCGGAGCAGGCTCGGCCCGCTCCAGATAGGGTTCGAGAGGGGAGATGCGATGCGGCGCGGCGGACATCCTGACTCCCAGCAGACCGACAGACGTGAGAAACAGACTATCTCATCCCGCCGGCGCGCATCCCATCCACCCGCGGAAATCGGGTAGTTGGCCTCCGTTTGACCTCACACCAGGTGGTCGAACTCGCCTTCCTTCGCCCCGGCCAGGAAGGCCGCCACCTCCGCGGAGGTGTAGACGAGCGCGGGGCCGTCCGGGTCACGGGAGTTGCGCATCGCGATGCCTCCGTCCACGAGGGCGACCTCGACGCAGTTGCCCTCGGCGTTGCTGTGTCGACTCTTCTTCCAGCAGGCGTCCAACGAGCTGGCCTGCACTCCGTTGCGCACTGGTGGCACCGCGGTCTCCTTGCCGTTCGGGGAGCGGATCGAGTCCCGTCGGTCCCCGAACGCTCCCGGCCGATTCTTTTCGCGCAATTTCTCGTGCAATTGCACGCGAGCGCTGTCAGCGTGGATAATAGCCGTGGCGTCAACCCCCCGGTCAACGCCAGATCCTGACGAATCATCAGGGAGATGCCGTGCCGTCACCTGTGCGTCCAACGCTCCCGTCGCCCGGCGAACCCGGGTCGGACGCAGGCGTGGTGAGCCGGTTCTCCCGTCCCGGGGACAGCACGCCCGGTTCCGGCCCGTCCGCCGGCTCCGCCCCTCAGGAGCGCGGTCGCGGCCCGAGTATCGCCGACGCCCCGGCGGAGGAGTGGGGCCGGACCCCGAGACCTCCGGCGGGCGAGACCGTCCGGGCCGCATCGTCGACCCGCCCCGTCCCCTGACCCGACTGCCGCGGAAGGGCCCCACACCATGCGCAGCGCTCCGACACCGAAGCCGAGCACCCAGCGCACCGACCGTCAGACGCCGCCCGGCTCACCCCGGACCGCCCCCCTCGCGGGACTGGACGGGGTGCCCTGGAGCGAGATCCAGGACTCCAGCGGTTCGGCCGCGGCCATTCCCCGGCTGCTGCGCAAGGTCGCCTGGGGTGACCCCGATACCGCCCGGGCCGCCCTCGTCGATCTACGGAAACGCATCTGCCAGTACGGTTTCGTCGTCGAGCAGGCGACCGCCGCGACCGTGCCTTTCCTGTGGGAGCTGGCCCAGCGGCCCCAGGTGAGCTGCCGGGCGCAGATCATCCAGCTGCTCAAGAACATCGCCGACGCCCGGCAGTGGGAGACCACCGCCACCGCCTATCCCAAGCTGCTCAACCACCGGGAGAATCCGGTGGCGTGGGAGCGTGCGGCGCGGCAGGCCGTCCGGGCCCGGCGGGACGAGCTGGAGCGGCTGCTGGCCGAGGGCGACAGCGAGATCGCGCGGGCCACGACCGAACTGGCCCGCACACTCGGAGACTGAGACCCGCGCCCTCCACGGGGGAGAAGGCGCGGGTCTCCCTTCCGACTGGCGGAACGATGTGGCGTACTCCTCGCCGACGGGGTAGGAAAGCGCGGGAAGAAAGCGCTTGCCCCACTCGGTCGCATGGAGGACCACGCCCATGGCGTCGCCGCCCGAAAAACCGCTCGATCACCGCTACCGCGGCGAACACCCGATACGTACGCTCGTCTATCTCTTCCGCGCGGACCGCCGCCACCTGGCCGCGGCGGTCGCCGTCTTCACCGTCAAGCACAGTCCCGTCTGGCTGCTGCCCCTCATCACCGCCTCGATCATCGACACCGTCGTCCAGCACGGTCCGATCGGGAACCTGTGGACCAGTACCGGGATCATCATGTTCATCCTGGTGGTCAACTATCCGCTGCACCTGCTGTACGTCCGTCTCCTGTACGGCAGCGTGCGCCGCATGGGCACCGCCCTGCGCTCCGCGCTGTGCACGCGCATGCAGCAGCTCTCCATCGGCTACCACTCGCGCGTCAGCGCCGGCGTCCTGCAGGCCAAGGTCGTCCGGGACGTGGAGACGGTGGAGCAGATGGTCCAGCAGACCGCCGAGACGGGCCTCGGCGCGTTCACCGTCCTCGCCGGCGGCCTCGTCATCATCGCCGTCCGCACGCCCGAGTTCCTGCCCGTCTTCCTCGTCGTCGTACCGGCCGCCTCCCTCCTCGTGGCGCGGCTCCGTGCCCGCCTGCGCACGCACAACGAGCACTTCCGCCACGAGGTGGAGACCCTGTCCTCCCGGGTCACGGAGATGACCCGGCTCATCCCGGTCACCCGTGCCCACGGCCTGGAGGGCAAGGCGCTGCGCCGCATGGACGGCACCCTGGACCGCCTGCTGACCTCCGGGATGCGCCTGGACCTGGTCAACGGCCGCTTCGGCTCACTGTCCTGGGTCGTGCTCAACGTGGTCGGCGTACTGGTCCTCGCGGGCGCCGCGCTGATCTCGTACTACGACGTCTGGGGCGTGAGCGCGGGCGACGTCGTCATGCTCAGCGCCTTCCTGACCACCCTCACCAACTCCACGACAACGTTGGCAGGGCTGGCCCCCGTCATCACCAAGGGCCTGGAGTCCGTCCGTTCGGTCGGCGAGGTGCTCCAGGCCCCCGAACTGGAGGACAACGAGGGCAAGGCGGAACTCACCACGCTGCGCGGGGCCGTCACGTTCGAGGGCGTGGGGCACGTCTACGAGAGCGACGGGCGGCCCGCGGTGAGCGACTTCACGCTCGCGGTCGAGCCCGGCGAGACCATCGCGCTGGTGGGGGCGTCGGGCGCGGGCAAGTCCACCGTGCTCAACCTGGTCATCGGCTTCCTGCGCCCGACCTCGGGCCGACTGCTGCTCGACGGCACCGACATGAACACCCTCGACCTGCGCACGTACCGGCGCTTCGTCTCGGTCGTGCCGCAGGAGTCGATCCTGTTCGACGGCACGATCCGGGAGAACGTCGCCTACGGCATGGACGACGCCGACGAGGAGACGGTGCGCGCGGCGCTGCGGGACGCCAACGCGCTGGAGTTCGTCGACCGGTTGCCGAAGGGCCTCGACACCCTGGTCGGCGAGCACGGCGCACGGCTGTCCGGCGGGCAGCGACAGCGCCTGGCCATCGCCCGGGCCCTGATACGGGACCCCAAGGTCCTCATCCTGGACGAGGCCACCTCGGCGCTGGACACCCGGTCGGAGGCGCTCGTACAGCAGGCGCTGGCCCGGCTGTTGCGCGGACGCACCACGTTCGTCGTGGCGCACCGGCTCTCCACGGTGCGGGGCGCGGACCGGATCGTGGTGATGGGCGAGGGGCGCATCCAGGAGGCCGGCACCCACGAGGAACTGCTGGGCAGGGGAGGGGCGTACACGGCGCTGCACAGCGGCCAGGTCGCCTGACCGCCCACCGCGAGCCGTTCGATCCCTTTTCAACCAAATTCTGGCAGCTTTCACGGTAGGGGCCGGACACAAAGCGACGGGTTTTCGTCAATTGCGAGCGGGGGCGCGCATGATGTGAATGGTTCGACCGGGTCCGGGCATACGCAGCGAAAATCGAGAGAGGGGCGCTTCGTGCTCGAACCGGACCCGAGGGTCGTCAGGGAGTTGCTGACGCGGTACGCGTCACTGCGGATCGCTCAGGCGGAGAGGGACAGGCCGGCGACGGCGCGCGAGCTGGCGGACGTGAGCTACACGCTGTGCGTGATGACGGCGACGACCAGCATCCACGACGCGGTGGCCAAGGCGGACGCGCTGCTGCTCGCCAAGGGGGAGCCGCCGGGGGCCGCCCGCGCGGTGGACCCGGACGGGGAGAGCGGCCTGTCGCTGGCCGTGTGACACCGTCGCACCCGGGGCCCGTCGCGGGGATCGGGCCGGACC
>NZ_JAVRFH010000210.1:0-1411 GCF_031845825.1 Streptomyces lancefieldiae
AGGTAGCCGGCCGCCACCGACCCGCCGTCCGGGTCGCATTCGGCCAGCACGACCCGCCGTCCGCCCGGCAGCGGCCAGGTCAGCAGAGCGGTGAGGGCGGTTGTGGTGGTGCCGGGACCGCCGCTGGCGCCGCAGAACGCGATGACGGCCATCTCAGCCCTCCGCCGGGACGATCGACAGGGTGACCTCTCCGGCCGCGGCCCAGATGGCCAGCCGGGTGCCGTCGAGCTGGGTGACGGCGAGGTCGACCACACGGGCGCCGGAGTTGTCCGGGCGGCCCACCTCGATCACCGTGGCCTGCATCGACTGCCCGCTCTCCTTGTCGTCATCGGCTGCCCCGGTCGCCGAGTCCTTCGGCGTATGGATCACCTTGACCTTCTGGCCCGGGCTCAGCCGGGTCGCCAGAAGCCGCGAGGGGGTGAGCGAGACACCGACCAGCTGCTCCCCAGCCTTGACGAGGGGCTCGTCCGTCACCGACGAGCGGGTCAGCAGGCTGCCGCGGGCCAGGCCCACCGTGGTGCGCTTGCCGATCAGCTTGTTCAGGTCGCGGGCCGGAACAGGGGTGAGCGCCGGATCGGTGGCGATCTGTGCTTCGACGAGGTCTTCGGCCTCCAGCTCGGCGCCCATGGGCACGTCCCGGGCGACGGCGACGACCGGCTCGCGGTGGCTGGTCTCCGTGTACAGCCAGCCGCCGGCGGCACCGGATATGCAGATCACGGCCACACCGAGCGCGATCCAGCTGGAGCGGCGCCGGCGCACGACGGGCTGGCGCACCAGCGACTGCGGAGCCGGCGCCGGGGGCGCAGTGTCGGGTGCTGACGGCTTGGCGGCGGTGCTCATGAACGGCTTCCTTCGCGGTGCGGGAGCATCAGGGCTTGGCGACGGCCTGGGCCTCGCCGATGGTGATCTGGGCGGGCTCGGCCTCCCGCGTCGTGGTGATGTCGCCTTCCTGGCCGCCGCCCACCCAGTGGACGACCCAGGTCGTGGTCGCCTTGACGGTGAAGGCGTTGTCCGGCTGGGAGGCGGATGTCTTGGTGTAGCGGTAGCCGCAGTCGGGGCTGGGCCGTCCGCCGAACCGCTTCTCGTACGGTGTGCCTGCGGTGGTGCATACCTCGGTGCCGCCGTCCCCCATCACGTATTCGATCTTCTTCACGGTCGCGGTCGCGGTGACGGTGATGCCGGGCGCGGAGGCGCTGTCGGTGACGGGTCCCCAGGTGCGCAGGGTCTTGTTGTTCCAGATCCACACGGGCATGCCGACCAGGCCGGTCTTGCCGGCCCCCGGCGCGGTGCGGATGTCGGCGCCCAGAAGGCGCATCTTCTTGATCGCTTCCTGGGCCAGTTCCTCGGCCGTGGGACCGCCTCCGAACCCGGGCGGCGGGTTCAGGGACCAGGTGCTGCCGCCCATGAGCTC
>NZ_JAVRFH010000211.1:0-1410 GCF_031845825.1 Streptomyces lancefieldiae
GCGAGCTCGTCCGGGTCGGGGCAGTCGATGACGACGGTGTACAGGTGTCCGATCATCCGGCTCACTCTGCCACTGGCCCGCGAGCGGGCCAAACGGCAGGGGCCAGCCCAAGGTTAAAGAACAAGCTAAGACCGTGTCCTATGTGGTGAGTCAGGCGAGTCATTTGTAGCAGCAGAGTGCTGCGGCGAGGCCGAGAAAGGCCAGGTAGTTGCGGGGTTGGCGTTCGTAACAGAAACTGTCTATCCCGTCCGTCGGTCGGCCGCCCCACTCCCTCGGCAGCCGCTGCGGCGCGCCACCACGAAGAGGGGGCACAAGACGTGAACACAAGCACTTGACAGGGAACTCTGCTCGTGCGAGCACTGCACGCGCCTGTCCGGGGCGCCAGCAATGGCCTGGGTCGGATTTCGCAAGGACGCCCTGAAGTGGACAGGTCCCGCAGGCGAGCCGACGTACTTCTCCACTTGGCCGACGCTGCACCGAGGTTCCTGCCGACGCTGCCGAACCCAGCTCACCTCCGTTGCCGACAACTCGGACATGATCATGGTGACGATCTTTAGCCTCGACCGCGGCGTCGAAGTGGTCCCAGTCGGACATAGTTACCGCCAAGAGGCGGCGCCTTGGTTGGCCGTTACCCTCGCTCCTGATCCGAAGGGGTGATCGTGGCTGCGGCAGGGTGCCGCTTTCTCGGTGGCGGCACAGCTAGCCTTCCGGAGTGATCGAGCCCTCCTCCTCGCTGCCCGGAGACCCCTCCGAGCTGCATCTGTGCATCTCCTACGACGACGAACTCTGGGACACCCCGCAGGCGGACACGCTAGAGCGGTGGAGTGTGGCCGTGCTGCACCGGCGACGTACCCATCCCGGCGGCCAGGACCAGGCGCCGATCAGCGGCTGCGTCACGGGGGACTGCCCGGCGTGCAGGGTGGAGGATGTCGCCATCGGGTCGATGACCTTCTATCGGGTGCATCTCGACCGCGGTCGGAATGCCTACTGGGCCATGGAGGAGGAGTCGGAGGAGCTATACGAGATGGCCCAGGTCGTCCTCGATCCCGACACGGGCTCCTTCACCGACGAAGTCAGCGGGGGACTGGAGTACGTCGGCTCAGCGCTGCTCGTCATGGATCGAGTGACGCTGGATCCCCCATGGCGCGGGCAGGGCCTGGCGGCCGTACTCGCCTGTGAGGCGATCACCCGGCTCATGGCCGGTTGCCGGGCCATCGCCTGTTCGCCCGGCATCACCGATCTCACCAGCCGGCGTCTGGCGGACAGGTCCGAATGGGACCGCGTTAACCTCGCCGTTTCGGTTGGGGCGATGAGGTGTCGTTGAGGGGGAACTGCCGGGTGGCTGACGCGTTTTCGGTGTTGGGACATGGTGGAGACCCGGCGCGGTGGTCGGGTTCTCCAAGGTCCTTC
>NZ_JAVRFH010000212.1:0-1383 GCF_031845825.1 Streptomyces lancefieldiae
AGTGTCTGACCGTTCGGGGCGACGAGCTGTTCGAGCTGACGGACGCGTTGCTGTGCGCGGATGGGCCGGTGCGGGCACCGGTGGACCTGACGCTGGTGGCCGAGCACAGGCGAGGGCACGGCGCTATGTACGACGCGCTGAACAGCGGAAACGTCGATGTGCCCCGGCTGCGGCAGGTGCTGGCTGGCCTGCCCATGCCGCAGGCCGGCGACGGCCGCCTGGTCCTCGCGGTTGATGTCAGCAACTGGCTCCGTCCCGACGCTCCCACCAGCGCCGATCGCCTGTTCTGCCATGTCTACGGCCGCAGCGGACGATCCTCGGACCAGTTCGTGCCCGGCTGGCCGTACTCGTTCGTCGCGGCCCTGGAATCGGGCCGGACGTCTTGGTGCCAACTGCTGGACGCCGTGCGTCTCGGCCCGGCCGACGACGTCGCCGAGGTCACCGCCGCCCAGGTCCGCCGAGTGGTGGTCGATCTGATTGAGATGGGTCGCTGGCACGTCGGCGACCGCAACATCCTGGTCGTGTTCGATGCCGGCTACGACGCCCCGCGCATGGCCCACCTCCTGGCCGGGCTGCCGGTGGAGGTCCTGGGCCGGATGCGCACGGACCGGGTGATGCGCAAGCCGGTCCCGGTGCCGTGGATCTCCCCGCCGCAGGGCGGGCGGCCACCGAAGCACGGCAAGGAGTTTCGCTTCGCCAAGCCGGAGACCTGGGGTGATCCGGACGCGGCCACGGTGCAGGTCACCGACCGGTACGGAACCGTCCGCTCGATGGCCTGGGACCGCATCCACCCCCGCCTGACCACCCGCTCCGCGTGGATCGACCACACGGGCGAACTCCCGGTCATCGAGGGCACGTTAATCCGTCTCCAGGTCGACCGCCTTCCCGGCGGTCACGACCCGCTGCCGCTCTGGCTGTGGTCGTCGGCCACCGGCCTGAGCGGCGAGGACGTCGACGTGCGCTGGCAGGCGTTCCTGCGGCGCTTCGACCTGGAGCACACCTTCCGGCTGATGAAGCAGACCCTGGGGTGGACCCGCCCGAAGATCCGCACCCCCGACGCCGCAGACCGCTGGACGTGGCTCGTGATCGCCGCCCACACCCAGCTCCGGCTCACCCGCGAAGCCGCAGCGGATCTCCGCCGCCCCTGGGAGAGGCCGGCCGAGCCCGCACGGCTGACCCCGGCCCGCGTCCGCCGGGGGTTTCGGAACCTCCGCCCGCACCTTGCCTGTCCGGCCCGTGCACCGAAACCCTCAACACCCGGTCCTGGAAGGCCGCTTGGCTCCAAGAATCGCCGTCCCACGACCCGCTATGACGTCGGGAAAACGACCAGGCGACCCCAGAGCATCATCGAGCGCGACAGCCTCGGAGGTTAAAAGACAAGCT
>NZ_JAVRFH010000213.1:0-1380 GCF_031845825.1 Streptomyces lancefieldiae
TTCCAGCTGCGTTCCTCACCGCCTACCACGCCCTGTTCCATGTGGCGGGACTCGAGAAGGGACAGCGCATCCTGATCCACGCCGCGGCGGGCGGCGTGGGCATGGCAGCCGTCCAGTTGGCGCGGCACGTCGGAGCCGAGATCTACGCCACCGCGAGCCCCGCCAAGTGGCCCGCCCTGCGCAGCCTCGGGCTGGACGACGCGCACCTGGCGTCCTCGCGGGACGTGGGGTTCGCGGAGGCGTTCCTGAACTCTTCAGGCGGTCGCGGTGTGGACGTCGTACTGAACTCGCTGGCGCACGAATTCGTCGACGCCTCGCTCGCACTCCTCCCCGGGGGCGGGACCTTCGTCGAGATGGGGAAGACGGACATCCGCGATCTTGAGCAGGTGGCGGCCGACCACGCAGGGGTCGACTACCGGGCCTTTGATCTTTACGAGGCGGGTCCGGACGCGATCCACGAGACGTTCCGGGCTGTCATGGAGCTGTTCGCCGCCGGGCGGGTAAGGCTGAACCCGATCACCGTCCACCACATCCGCAACGCGCGTAAGGCATTCCGCCGGATGAGCCGGGGCCGTCACACCGGAAAGATCGTGCTCGAGCTGGGAAGCGGCTTCGGCGGGGGGACGGTACTGGTCACCGGCGGGACCGGGGGGGTGGGTTCGCTGGTGGCACGGCACCTCGTCGCGGAACACGGCGTGCGCAGCCTGGTACTGGCAAGCCGCCGGGGCATGGCGGCCGACGGGGCGGGCGAGCTGGTCTCGGCCCTGGAGGCGGGAGGCGCCGCGGTGCGCGTTGTGGCCTGCGATGTCGCGGACCGCGACGCCGTGGCGCGGATGCTCGCGGACCTACCTCCCGCGTATCCGCTGACGGCGGTCGTGCACGCGGCGGGCGGACTGGCGGACGGCACGGTCGAGACGTTGTCCGCGAAGAACCTCGACCACGTTCTGCGCGCCAAGGTCGGTGGTGCGGTCAATCTGCACGAACTGACCCGGGAGCGCCCCCTGTCGGCGTTCGTCCTGTTCTCCGCGCTGGCGGGCACACTGGGCACCGGTGGTCAGGCGAACTACGCCGCGGCGAACGCGTTCCTGGACGGTCTGGCCGCCCTGCGCAGGGCCTGCGGTCTGCCCGGCACTTCGCTGTGCTGGGGCTGGTGGGAGCGCGGCGGCATGACCGGCGACCTGGCCGAGGCCGACCGCGCGCGGCTGAGGCGGCTCGGCATCGCCGCCATGCCGACGTCCGTGGCACTGACGCTGTTCGACTCGGCGTGCGCGGCCGACCGGCCGGTCGTGATTCCGGCTCGGATCGAACTCCCCGCGCCGCGCGACCCGGCCGGTGACGACCTGCCCGGTCTGCTGCGCGACGGCGTCGGCGGCGGCCGGG
>NZ_JAVRFH010000214.1:0-1356 GCF_031845825.1 Streptomyces lancefieldiae
GGAGGTGTTGGATGGGACGACCGAGGAAGTCAACGCCGCAGGCTCCGGCCGGGGCGCGACGGCAGTGGGCCGCGGACCGGGCGATGCGGGCGCCAATGCGCTCGCCCGGCCGTCCGGAGCCGTCGCGCGCTGTGCAGCGGGAGTTCTGGCGCCTGATCGCGTCCGGGATCACCACGGTCCAGGCGGCCGAGGGGGTCGGCGTGTCGGCACCGGTCGGAATCCGGTGGTTCCGTCACGCTGGCGGAATGCCGCCGATCAGCCTGGACGAGCCCACCGGCCGCTACCTGTCGTTCGCCGAGCGCGAGGAGATCGCACTGCTGCGCGTCCAGGAGCTCGGCGTGCGCGAGATCGCCCGCAGGATCGGCCGCGACGCGGGCACGGTCTCACGCGAGCTGCGCCGCAACGCGGCGACCCGCGGCGGCAAACCGGTCTATCGGGCTCTGTCGCGCAGTGGAAAGCACAGCAGGCCGCGAAGCGCCCGAAGACTGCGAAACTCGCAGGCAACGCCAGGCTGCGTGCATACGTGCAGGAACGGATCGCCGGCGGTGTCCGTCGTCCCGACGGCACGATCGTCGCCGGGCCCAGGACGCCCGCGTGGAGGGGGCTGAACAAGCCGCACCGGCAGGACAGAAGATGGGCGACGGCATGGAGCCCGGAGCAGATCTCGCACCGGCTGCGTGTCGACTTCCCCGATGATGAGTCCATGCGCATCAGCCACGAAGCGATCTACCAGGCGCTGTTCATCGAGGGCCGTGGCGCGCTCAAGCGGGAGCTGGTCACGTGTCTGCGTACCGGCCGGGCGTTGCGGACTCCCCGTGCACGGTCACAGAACAAGCCGCAGGGGCATGTCACCGCGGACGTCGTTCTCAGTGAACGCCCCGCCGAGGCCGGGGACCGCGCGGTCCCCGGACACTGGGAAGGCGATTTGATCATCGGGACGGGCCGCTCCGCGATCGGCACGCTCGTCGAGCGCAGCAGCCGCTCCACGCTCCTGGTGCACCTGCCCCGTCTCGAGGGCTGGGGCGAGATTCCGCCGGTGAAGAACGGCACCTCGCTCGGGGGCTATGGCGCGATCGCGATGAACGCGGCGCTCACGACGTCGATGACCCGGCTGCCCGAGCAACTGCGCAAGAGCCTCACCTGGGACCGCGGGAAGGAACTCTCCGGCCATGCCCAGTTCGCTCTCGACACCGGGACGAAGGTGTTCTTCGCCGATCCGCACTCACCCTGGCAACGACCGACGAACGAGAACACGAACGGACTGCTGCGTCAGTACTTCCCGAAGGGCACCGATCTCTCCCGCTGGTCGTCCACGGACCTCGAAGCCGTCGCCACGGCGATCAACAACCGGCCCCG
>NZ_JAVRFH010000215.1:0-1354 GCF_031845825.1 Streptomyces lancefieldiae
GTGCTGTGGGAGGAAGCCCGCGACGCCCACCTGGAACGCCTCGCCGGCGAGCAGCCCCGTGTCACCTGAGCACGCACCACGCCGGTCCCAGGTCGTCCTGGTGGAGCCCGCGCTGAGCCAACTGGCGAAGCTCACGGCGACCGAGACGCACCGCCTGGACCGCGCGATCGTCGCGATCAGCGTCAACCCCGAGCTGGGCACACCGGTGCCCGACACGCTGCTGCGCGACTACGTCGACGACGTCGACGAGGTCCGGGTGATCTACTACGTGACCGCCCTTCGGCAGATCACGATCGTCGCCTACGTTGAGGCGTAGGAGTCTCCCGAACACACGTACAGCGCTCCGACCACTGGTTGGTCCGGGGCGTTGTTGCGTGCAGTAAGGGGGCGGTGGATGGTGGTGCCGCTGCCGGAGAGCGTTGACATTGCACGGCCGACGGCCGGCAAGAAGGTGTCTGCTGTATGGCGGCCGCACACCAGGCCATCGCGCCCGAGCGGCGGATCGCCCCGGCCATCGCGGCGGGCCGTGGAGCGGCAAATCCTGTGCGATGCGTGAACTGTCCCACCGAGCGTTCCCATAGCCGGAGACGCTGGCGGACGATGCGTCGGCCCCGATCGAGCAGGCCCGCGTCCAGCGCCGCCGGAAGGCTGCGGCGACCGGCAGGGTCGGAACGGCCGCCACGGTCCCCGGCGTGTCCCACTGCGGGACCACCCCACCGCGTCCATGCCAGAAGTCTGTCCTGGCCGTACTGATCCTGTCCCTGCTTTGCCCCTGAAACAGAGCGGGCACACCAGTGGAGTCGGAGGGTTCGCCCGTACGAACTACCCGGTGGTGGGGGCTCGGCGGTCTAGACGAGCTGTGCCAGCGAGCACGCCTGGCGGGCGGTCTGGATGAACAAAGGGGTGGGCGTCGCCCCAGTCCACGGGCGTGGCTCATCCTGGGGACTGGGCCGGGCAGCGACGCCGTGACGGTGTTGATCATGTGGTGGAAGTCCCGCCACATGACATCACGACGGGCCTGCCATCGTCTTCCTCGTCCGGGTCGGCGCCGATGCGGCTCGGACCAGCCCAGCGGGAGGCTCTTCTGCCGTAGCGCGCACGGTCCAGGGGATCTACTCGGGCTCGCCACGGCGCAGCAGGTCGGGGCGGGCGTCTGCAACGGAGAAGGCCCGCCTGAGCGGTTCCAGCAGTTCGCGTTCGATGCGGTAGACCCGGGCCTGCTCGTCCCGCTGCAACAGCTTGACCCCGCTGGCCGGGCCCATACGGCGTACCACCGCCTGAACGCTGGTCAGCGTCCCGCCGATCGCTGAGCGGGGACTGTGGCCGGCGAAGTACTGCTGCACCGAACCGTACG
>NZ_JAVRFH010000216.1:0-1331 GCF_031845825.1 Streptomyces lancefieldiae
TCGGCGTGGTCACTCTGCCGTCCGTGCACGGACTGGAAGTTCAGTCCGATGTGATGGCTGTTGTTGTAGCTCTGGACGGCTGACACTGAGGTGTACGGGCGCGACGGCTGGGTGTTCGGGGTGCACCACTCCAGCCCTCGATGACGGTCGGCAGCGGGGTTCTGGGCGAGCCGGTAGATGACGTCCTCGTACCCGGCCACCGTGTTGATCAGCTGGTTGTGGTTCTCGACCGTGTGGTCGTAGTCGGGGACCGCGACGTGGACGTGGCCGCCCGTTCGCGGACTGGCGATGCCCCCGTTGCGCCGGACGATCTCGCACACCTGCGCCAGGTTGTTCCAGGTCTGCGGCTCGTCATAGAGAATGGGCGAGACGATCTCACCGGCGACAGTGCTGTCGTACTCCAGCCGCCACGCGTTCGGTGCGTCGGTGTAGCCCGCGCGCGCCGAGGCATGCCAACCGTTCACGTTGGCGTCCGGCGCGATCCCCGCTTCGTGGAGTTCGCGCGCGATGCGCCGGCTGGCGGCCTGCCGCTCGGAGTGCGTCATGGAGGCCGGGTAGTCGAATTCGATCTCGACACCGAACGCGCGGCCGCCCTCACGGGCGCCGAGGCCGCCCGTGGCGTTCTCCGTCATGTAGGGCACCAGAGGCTCGCCCGCCCGCTGGCGCTCTCGGGCCTGGTCGTACGCCTCCTGGAAGGCGTCCATGTCCTCCAGGTAGGAGCGCACCGCGGGCTGGGCCGCCCGCTCGGCGCGCGCCTGGTCCTGTGCGGCGATCGAGGCGGCGTGCTCGGCCGCAACTTCGTCGAGGACTTCCTGGGCCGCGGCCCGGTCGACCGCGGAGCGGCCGCTCGAGCCGAGCTGATCCTGAACCAGGTTGGCTATGGCGCCCTGGTGAACGCAGGTGCCGTCCTCGTCGCCGGCGTGCATGTCGCCGCCGGTGCACCTCAAGTTTTCCGGGCTGACCTGGAGTTGGCCGTCCGGGCCGCGGCTGACCCGGACGTCGCCCTCGATGAAGTGGCGTCCGTCCTCGTCGGAGACGCTGGCCCCCACCTGAACCAGGGCGTCCTGGTCGTCGGTCACTTGGCCCCGGATGATGTCAGGGTTGCGCGGCAGGAACAGCAGGTGGTCGTCGCCGCTGACCACGTAGGTCTGCAGGATCGGAGCATCGGCCGAGGTGGTGTCGACGATGCGGACCGCTGTGCGCTCCGGCCGCTCCTCAATGGGGAGCGGCGCGGCCTCGGCGACGAGCGTGTCCGTGCCTCGTGTGGGCGCGACGCTGTGGTGCTGGTGGTCTATTCGGCTTCCCGACCCCACGATCATTCCCCTCGGACA
>NZ_JAVRFH010000217.1:0-1324 GCF_031845825.1 Streptomyces lancefieldiae
AGGTGTGGCGGCACGGCGACGATCTCTTCGCGACGGCCACGCTGCCGGCGAGCGCCGAGGGAGCGTCCGACGGAGGCTTCGCCCTGCATCCGGCACTGATCGACTCCGTGCTCCACGCGGTGGTGGCGGGCGGCTTCATCGACGTCCAGGGCGGTCAGGGGTGGATGCCCTTCTCGTGGACCGGGGTGGAGCGGACCGGAGAGTGCGGCTCGACGGTACGGGTCCGGATATCGCGGACCGGCGACACGGCGGTGTCCGTGGTGGTCGCCGACGAACACGGCCGCGAGGTTGCCCGCGTCGGGGCGCTGACGTTCCGTCCGGCGAGCGCCGGGCAACTGCGTGCGGCGCGTGGCGGGCAGCAGCAGTCCCTGTACGAGCCGGCATGGCGGCCGGTCGGGCAGAACGTTCCGTTCGCCCGCCGCGCGCCATGGGCGGTCATCGGTGCGAAGGACGGCCCGGCCTCCCGGCTGCTGCACGGGACGGGTGGCGGAAGCGTCCCGTTCCACGCGTCGCTGGACGACCTCGTCCTGACGGGGGAGGCACCCCGGCACATCGTTCTCAGCCTCGACGACGTGGTCCCCGCTGGCACCGGACTGCTCGCCGCGGTGGGCGGTACGGACACACACGTGCTGGGTGTCGTCCAGCGGTTCCTCACCGAGGAGCCGCTCGCCGGGTCCACACTGGTGGTGCTCACCCGCCTGGCCGTCGACACCGGTGGCGGGGAGCGCGTCGAAAGCCTCCCGGGTGCCTCCGTCTGGGGCTTGATCCGGTCCGCGCAGACGGAGCACCCGGGCAGGTTCCGGCTGGTGGACATCGACGACGAGGAGGCGTCCTGGGTACGCCTGAGCGACGTGCTCGGTCTCGAAGAGGACCAGATGGCCCTGCGTGGCGGGGCGTACGTCGTGCCGCGCGTGACGGCGGCCCGGCTCCCGGACTACCTCGTCGAACCGCCGGCGGCCGGCGCCCACCGGCTGGGCATACCGGACAAGGGCACGCTGGAGAACCTGACCTGGGTTCCCTGCCCCGAGGCCGAGGCGCCCCTGACGAGCGGCCAGGTGCGCATCGCGGTGCACGCCGCGGGACTCAACTTCCGGGACGTCACGATCGCACTGGGGCTGGTGGAGAGGACAGCCATCGACGCAGGCCTGGGCAGCGAGGGCGCCGGAACGGTGCTGGAGGTGGCGGACGACGTCACCGGCCTTGTACCGGGTGACCGGGTGACGGGCATCTTCTGCGGAGCCTTCGGCCCGGTGGCCGTCGCGGACCACCGCCTGCGCGTGCCGGTCCCGGTCGGGTGGAGCCACGCCGGGGCGGCGTCCGTTCC
>NZ_JAVRFH010000218.1:0-1293 GCF_031845825.1 Streptomyces lancefieldiae
GTCCGGTGTGATCTGGAGGACTTCGCGGCGGAGATGTTCGAGCCGTTCGCGCGGGCGGATCAGCGCCGGTGGGGCGGGGTCTATCTGCGGGGTCTGCTGCTGGACGGCGGGCGCAAGTCGGTGGAGCCGATGGCCGCCCGCCTGGGCGAGGACGGTAACCGACAGGCGCTGGCCCACTTCGTCACCTCCAGCCCGTGGGATGCGGCGCATGTCCGGGCCCGGTTGGCCTGGCGCATGCAGCCGGTCGTCAAGCCCACCGCGCTGATCATCGATGACACCGGGTTCCTCAAGGACGGGGACGCGTCGGCATGCGTGACCCGGCAGTACACCGGCACGGCGGGCAAGGTCACCAACTGCCAGGCCGGGGTCTCCTTGCACCTGGCTTCCGACGGCGCCTCGGTGGCCGTGAACTGGCGTCTGTTCCTGCCTGGGAGCTGGGATCCTGCCTCGCCGAAGGCCGATCCGGTCAAGGTGGCCCGTCGTGACAAGTGCGCCATTCCTGCCGAGGTGGGGCATGTCGAGAAGTGGCAGCTGGCCCTCGACATGATCGACGAGACGCGGTCCTGGGGCATCGAGGTGCCCCAGGTCATCGCCGACGGAGGCTACGGGGACACCGCCGCTTTCCGGACCGGCCTGGAGGAACGCGGTCTCGACTACGTGGTGGGCATCTCGACCACGACCACTGCGCAACCCGAGGACGCACAGCCCTGCACCCCGGCCTACTCCGGCCTGGGCCGACGGCCGGTGTCTGCCTACCCCGAGCCGGCGCAGACCGTGAAAGACCTGGTCATCGCGGCCGGAAAACGCGCCGCTCGGCCGGTGCAGTGGCGGGAGGGCTCGCGGCCCGGCAGTGGCCGCAGCGGACACAAACGCATGTACTCGCGCTTCGTAGCCCAGCGGATCCGGCCCGCCGGACGTGAGATCCGCAAGGCCACGGCCGGCAGCGAGCTTCCGGTCCGCTGGCTGCTGGCCGAATGGCCCGCCGACCAGGACGAACCCGTGCAGTTCTGGCTCTCCAACCTACCCGAGACCACCCCGCTGCCCGTCCTCGTGCGCACCGCGAAGCTCCGCTGGCGCATCGAGAACGACTACCGCGAGATGAAACAGGCCCTCGGCCTGGCCCACTTCGAGGGCCGAACCTGGCCAGGCTGGCACCACCACGTCACCCTCGTCTCAGTCGCCCACGCCTTCTGCACCCTCCAGCGACTGAGCCGATCCCCAAAAGAGACGGCGTCGGCCTGAGCCTCTACCGAGTCGTCCGCGAGCTGCAGATACTCCTCGCGACCTGGACCG
>NZ_JAVRFH010000219.1:0-1293 GCF_031845825.1 Streptomyces lancefieldiae
CATGTGTGACATGCGCGCCTTCCGCCAGCTCGCCGACCGCCACGGCCTGCTGCTGATCGAGGACGCCGCCCACGCCCTGCACGCCAGCCGCGACGGCCTGCCCGCCGGCAGCGCCGCCGACCTGTCGACGTTCAGCTTCTACGCCAACAAGGTCGCCGCCGGCGGCGAAGGCGGCCTACTCGTCGGCCGAGGCGAACTCGTCCACAAGGCCAGGCTGCTGGGCCGGCACGGCATCGACTCCTCCGCCTGGCAGCGGCACGGCAAACGCAACACCGCCGACTACGAGGTCACCGTCCCCGGCCTGAAGTACGTCATGTCCGACCTCACCGCCGCCCTCGCCGTCGTCCAGTACGACCGGCTGGAGGAGTTCACCCGGCGCCGCGCCGACATCGCCGCCGCCTACACCAGCGCCCTCGCCGACCTGCCCGGCCTGACAACACCCGCTGTCGCGCCCGGTGCTGAGCACGGATGGTTCCTCTACGCCATCCTCATCGACCCCGACGCCGCGCCCCTGGACCGCGACCAGCTCGCCGCCGCGCTGCTGAAGCGCCACCAGATCTCCACCAGCGTCCACTTCAAGCCCGTCCACCTCCTGGGCCCCTACCGGGACACGGCCCACCGGCCGCTGCCGGTCACCGAGACCGCCGCCGCCCGCCAACTGTCCCTCCCGTGCTACCCGGCGATGACCGACCAGGACGTCGAACGCGTCATCCACGCCGTCCAGGAGCTGTGGAGCTGACCGGCGGGCGCACAGAGTACCCGGAGCACCGGCGGAGCACCACGGTCTGAGGCGGTGCTCCGCCGGTGCTCCGGGCCGCACCGCTGAAGCACCACCCGACTGCCTTCCGGCCGACCGGCGCCCCGCCCATCGTGAAACCGCCGCAGAACACCGCGCCCCGGCCTCTACGCCCACACTCTGTCCGGCCACATCGCGGCACACCCGCGCGTCGGGTCCCTGGTCCAGGTCGGCCTCGGCGAGGAGACGCCGCTCTATCCGGACATCGCCTTCGCCGCCGCCCAACTCATCGCCAGCGGGCACGCGGAGCGGGCCCTGCTCATCTGCCACACCGGGCTGGGCATGGCCATCGCCGCCAACAAGGTCCGCGGCGTGCGCGCGGTCACCGCCCACGACCCGCTGAGCGTGGAGCACGCGGTGACCCACAACGACGCCCAGGTCCTGTGCCTGGGCGCCGGAGTCGACGGCCTCGCCCTGGCCCGGGACCTGACCGGCCAGTGGCTGGACCACACCTTCGACCCCGCCTCCCGTGCCGCGGCGAAGGTCGCCCTCATCAC
>NZ_JAVRFH010000021.1:0-136939 GCF_031845825.1 Streptomyces lancefieldiae
CGTCAGTCTGCGGTGGCTGAACACAGGCTGTTTCTGGCGCCTCATCAGAGGGGTGGCCTGAGTGAGCGCTGCCCGTAGTAGGGAGGCGGCCATCCTCTCGTGTATGCATCGATCGTGCGCCGAGCGCTGCGGCCCGGCTCACCCGCCCTGCTGCGCAAGGCGGATGACGCTCCGTCCGCTGCGCTCCCGGAGCGCGCGGGGCGATGCCCCGCGGGGTGGGCTCCGCTGCGCTCCGGCCACTTGTGACGCTCCGCGTCACCTGGTGAGCCGCGCTTCGCGCGGTTCACCGCGGGCCTGCGGCCCGAGCGGCAGCGGGAGGAGGGGTGGGTGGGGCGGTCGGCTCAGAAAGTGATGGGGTGTCAGAGTCCAGCGTCGTCAGTCTGAGGTATGCCGCAGCCCCCTGCTTTGCCAGAGTGCATCAAAATGCTGCGCGGATCGAGACTGGATCTGGTGTGGCCCACTGATCCGGCCGATCGATCGCAGAGCCCCGGCGAGATCGTCACCAGGATGACAGTGGACCACGTCAGGTGTCGTCAGTCTGCGGTGGCTGAACACAGGCTGTTTCTGGCGCCTCATCAGAGGGGTGGCCTGAGTGAGCGCTGCCCGTAGTAGGGAGGCGGCCATCCTCTCTTGTATGCATCGATCGTGCGCCGAGTGTGAGGAGGGGGGTGAGGACAGCCCTGCATGAGGTCGGGTTCCCGCATCGCCCAGGACAGGGCGTAGTGGGCGGGGCTGAAGGGCCAGATCGTTTTCGGCGGCTTCGCCGGCGCGCGTGAGCCCTTGCGCTGCTTCGGGCGGGGCGGTTGGGGCGGGCGTAGTTTGCAGCTTTCGGCAAAGGCCGTCAGGCCGGGCAGTCCGGTGCTGTCCAGGGGATCGGTGAACAGAGGTCCGCCCGTTCCCGAGGCCAGCCGCCAGGTGAAGGCGGCAGCCAGCAGCAGGGGGCGTGCCCAGGCGGGAACGTGGTGGGTCATGCAGCCCTGGCGCAGTCTGTCGTCGTGGAGAGTGAGAGTGGAGGCGTCCGAGGCGAGGTCGCGGACGTGGGCGGTGGCCAGTTGCGTGACGGAGGCCGCGGTGAGGACAGCGGTGGCCAGCTCGGCCGCCAGGTGAGGGTGCGCGGTCGCGCGGTGCAGCCGATGAGCGACCTCGGCCTCGGTGACAGCCGGGAGGACGGGTGCGAAGAAGTCCCGGTCCTCGGCCATGGGCGCCGTGCACTGGCAGGGGCGGGATGCGGAGTCGAAAGCGGAGAGCGTGGTCAGGGCGGGCAGGTTGAGCCACCGGTTGGCCAACGGCCTGCGCGTGGCGGGCTCCGGTGGCGTTGCGGTGGGCGGTTCTGCGGCGGGTAGGAGGGCGGCCGCCTCCGCGACCTGGTGAGCTGTGCCGGTCAGGGCTCGCTCGACGGGCGCGGGAACGTGCCGGGTGTGGCAGACCAGAGCCAGCCGGCAACCGGTGCGGTGGCGTAGCTGCAGCAAGGCCTTGAGGCGGTGAGGGGTGAGGAAGTGAGCGCGCAGGAGCATCAGGTGGCTGGTGCGGGTCGCGAGGATCCAGGCCGCCGCCAATGTCCAGGCGGGAGCCGTGTCGAGCTGGCGGTAGCCGAGTACGGGAACGGGCTTGTCCAGGGCGGCGAGGATGTCGTAGGCCAGGGTGAGACTGGAGTCGGTGCCGGGCGTGGGGTGAACGGTGAGCCGTCCGGCTTCGGGGGCGTGTACGGCCAGGGCGGCACGGGTGTGGACCACGTCGTCGTAGGGGTCCAGGACCACCGTGACCGGCGGCGGGTTCGGGCAGTGCAGCATCAGGCCGCCGCTCGGTGGCTCAGCTTGCTGTAAGCCCAGCGCAGCAAGTCCTCGTCCACGCATCCGCGTCCTAACTCCTTCATCCCGACGGTGAGGTGGTGGGTGATCTTCGCCCAGGCCCGGAAGTTCCCGTGGGACGCTTCCTGGTCGCACAAGGCGATCAGATCCGGGTCTACGTCGGTCCAGAGGGGGTGGAAGGCAGGGACGACGGCCAGGACCTCGTCCAGCGGCATCCGGTCGATCTCCTGCCACGCGTACACGCGGGACTCCAGCATCGGCTCGCTCTGCAGCATCTCGAAACAGCCGTTGCCGCCGGTGAAGACGATCGTGAGATCGGAATCAGCGTCATCCCACAGGTAGCGCAAATATTCGAAACAGAGCTTCGACAGCCACTGGGCCTCATCACAGACCAGGACATGCGGCTCCTCCAGCGCACCGCGCAGCATGCGATCGAACTCGATCGCATGAGAGGGCGGGCGCCCCTGCAGGCCGAGAGCGTGGAACAGCTCGTGGCGCAGGTCCCGGGTCGAGGGGCGTGCCCGGAACTGGATCCGGCGCGTCAGCTTCGGCGCGAGCTCGCGCAGCGAGGCGTTGACCGCGAAGGACTTGCCATTGCCGGCCTGCCCGTAAATGCAGATCATCGCCTTCGCCTCGATCGCAGCCCGGATGTTCTCCCGGGCCGTGAGCAGCGCACGGGTAGAGACCACCTGTGCGCCCGGCAGGCGCATGAAGTGGTCCTCCCGCTCCCTGGGCAGACGTCCCCTGCGTTCAGCGGTAGCCATCCGGTGTCACTCCTTGCTGCCCGAACCGGGCTCGGTGTCCATCGCGTCGGCTGGCACAGCGTTGCCAGAGCTGCGCTGCTCTGGGGCGGGGCAGGTAGTGCCGGGGCGCGGACGGGGCCGTGCCCAGCCCGCGGGCGGCTCCCGCGGCGGGATCAGGTCCGGCAAGGCTCTGGCCGCCAGATCCGCCGCCTGGGCCCGGACAATCTCGGCCTGCGCCTCGCTCGCGGTCTCCGTGCGCCGCCGGCCCGGCGCAGCTGCCGTCGTCGTGGCCGTATAGCGAGTACGGCGCAGCTTCTCGGCTGCCTTCAGGTCCGCCTTCAGCGCTCTGGCCCTGCTTTCACGGACCCGGGACAGGGCCCGGCGTTGAGCCGGCGTCGCGGCCTCGGCGAGATAGGCACTGCCCAGATGCCAGCCCCAGCCCTCGGTGGAGAACACCTCGATCCGCCCGTCGAAGTGCGGCAGGAACCGCAGCCGGACCCGCGTACCGACATGGCCGGCCATCCAGTCCGCGATATAGGCACGGCGCCGCCAGGAGACCCCGTTCGTCGTGATCTTCCGGACGCGACCGTCGTCCTCCAGGGCGAAGAACGCCAACCGCTCCTCCGGAACGTCCTCGACGGGTGTCGGATCCGCCTCCCAGGCCTGCGCGGGCGTGCGGCCGCCGGTGAGGCCGGACGGATGATGCTCGGTGTTCCACCAGGCCACCCAGTCCAGCAGAACCCTCACAAACTCGGGATAAGGCAGCAGGTCCTCCATCAGATCGGGCCGGAACGCCTCCGCGGGCCGGGCGCGGCGGGTGTACCCGGGGAGGGAGACGAGCAGCATCTCCTCGACCGCGCCGTTGAGGGCCTCGATGGTGCCCTTGCGGTAGGGCTTGTAGGCCGGTAGATCATCGACCGGGACCGCGAAGCCACCCAACGCCCGCGACACCGCCTTGGACAGGAAGTCCTTGCCCCGGTCCACCCGCACCCGCCCCGGCAGACCCCCGAACGGCCCGTACGGGTCCTCGCGGCTGATCCCTGCCCGCAAGGCGGCCAGGACCGCGTCCCGTGCCGGCTGATGCGGGGTGACCGCCACCCCCACAACCACCTTCGACGCCACGTCGATGAACCACGTCACCCACGGACACACCGTCACCCCGTCCAGGCTCACCCGGACCGGGATCCGCTTATGGTCGCCCTCCCAGCACGCGTTCCGATGCGTGGGCGGACGCTTGCCGTACACATCGAAACGGCGCCGCGCCGCCTCACCGCCCTTCAACCCCGCCCGCTCCCCCGCCGACAGGTCCTTACGAACAGCGCGCTGCAGGGTACGTAGCGAAGGCACCGAGCCTGGCTCGCCGGCCGCAGCGGCCTCGGCGACCAGTTCCCGGTGCACCGCGGCCACGTTCCCGCCCCACACCGCCAACCGCTCACGCAGATCCGCACTCACACCGACCCGCGACGGAGTCCGTGCGGACAGTCGGCCCTCACGCCGGGCTACCGCCACCCAGCTCCATACCGTCCGAAGCGACACCCCCAGGGCCTCGGCGACCAGACGTGCGTGGTCTGTGGTCAACTCACCCCGGGAATCCAGCGCCACCAGACGCGCCACCGCGCCCTCACGCCCCGCACCCGGCCGCAGCGGCATGCCCCCAGCAGCCAGCCCCTGATCGGACACCCCTCACCCCCAGCCGCGACCCCGCACCATGCGGCTGTCCGCACCCGAGGCTGTCCATCCCGACACACCGACCAGACCAACACGAACGAGGGAAGCGGGAGGATCGGAGTTGCCGTATGAATATGGTCACCTCACTACGCTGGCGGCGTGACAGGACATCCAGGCTTCGGTGCACTCCTAGCGCGACTGTCAGACCTCCGGAAACTCGGCATCAGCGACCTGTCCGAACGGGCCGGTATAACCGAATCCGAGCTCCAGGCAGTACTCGACGGCGCCGTACCCCGTCCACCATTGCTCCGGCAGCTCGCACCCGCGCTGAAACTGCACGCCGCAGACCTCTTCGTCATCGCAGGAATGGCGGTACCAGACGAGTTGGCCCCCTTCGACACAAAGGCCGGCAGCCAGATCCCCTCGCTCGCCGGGGACGCCACGGCCCTCCCGCCAGACCGCAGACGACAACTCCGTCAGCTCGCCCAGTCACTGCCCCGGCACAGCCGGAAACAGCCGACTCCGCCACCGCCTGCGCACGAGCAGTACCAACCAAGCCACGGCGCGCTGCTCGTACACATGCTCGGCAACCGGAACCTGAACTGGACGGCTTCCGCCAAGACCCTCTACCACCTCACGGGCCGGCTCCTCGCCGCAGCCACCATCGGAGCAATAGGCCACGGCCGCAAAGAAGTAACCCCCGACCTCCTGGCCGACTTCGCAATCCTGCTCGGCATCCCCGCCCACGACCTGGCCGCCCTGACCGGCACCGACCCGCCGGACCAGACCCCGCCACAGAACCCAGCGGCAACCGACGTGGCCGAGCTGATCTGGGACATCCGATCCCTGACCTCCACCCAGGTACAACACATCAACGACAAGGCCAAGGCCCTGCAGCAGGACTGACCTCACGCCCTACACGAACGACAGCCAACCCTCACTGGAAAACGACAACGACCCTCACCAAGAAAACGACATCCCCACAAACCCACCCACCCCAACTACCAGCAAAAACGCCTCACACACCCAGTGCAAACAACTGACGCCACCCACTGAAAACCACACGACGCCCATCACGTGGTGCAATCCGGGAACAGGGTCTGTCACTGCTGCTGGGGCGGATTCCATGGCGTGTCGGTGCTTGATGACGATGAGGAGATCCGGTATCACGCGCGCGCACGCTCTAGAAGTAAGAACCGACGTTTCCGCAGGTCAGAAGGTCAGGTTCCGGGAGATATGTCAGCCCTGAACTGACATATCTCGGTCGGAATGTCAGAAGGTCCTGACCCAACGACACTGTTTGGTGGCACTATTGCCACCAAACACGGCGTGGTGTGTCAGCCGCTCCTCGGCACCGTCCCCGAGGCCCGACGGTCAGTACGAGGCTGACATTCGAGTAGCTTTCGTGCCGGTGCTGCCGCTTTTTGGTGGCACTACAGCCACGGTCGTCCGCTATGGTTCTGACGAGTCGTCACTCCAGGAGGCAGCGACCCCATGAACTCAGGGCCCTTCGACGGCAGTGCAGCGCCGCAGCTGCCTGCCGCGCCGTCCCGTCGTCGCCGTCGACCGAAGGTGCCGCCCACTGCCTACAACCGGTCCTCGGGCTCCACGATCGAGCTTCCCGCCAACCACGCCGCCCAGGTCTTCCCGGTGGGCTCCAGCACGGGGTTCATCGGCGAGGCCTTCTCCATGGACAGCCTGGAGTTCATGCGCTGGGCCGCAGTGCGGTACGACGACGACAGGTTCATCCTCGTGCTGCTTTTCACCCTTATGGGATCGCAGAAGCCCGGTGGCCTGATCAAAGTCACCCACGAGGACGTCGCCGAAGCCCTCGGCTACAGCCGGTCCCACATCAGCCGAGCGTTCAACGTCCTGGAGGCTGACGGGGCGCTGAGGAAGCTCCAGCGGGGTATCTACCAGCTCAACCCGGCCGCGTCGCTCAGGGGCGGGCTCAGGGAGCCGAACAAGGACGAGAAGAAGGGCTCCAAGGCAGGTACGGGCGACAGGGTGGAACAGTTGGACTTGTTGCGCGAGATCATGGAAGACCCGGACGCACCCGAAGCGTTCCGGGCCCTGGCCGCTCCCGGCGCGAAACTGGAAGTGCGCAAGGAGCCGGATGGGAAAGGGAAGGCCACGTCATGACGTCCGCCGCAGAAGAATGGGTTCCCCGACGCGACGTGCTGTGGGGCAGCTTCAACGGTCTCGCATACGTACCGCGGCTCCCTCCCACCGCCTACACGCTGCTGCTGCACATGATGACCGAGCAGAAGCCAGGCGGCCTGGTCGTCGCCACACACAGCGAACTCGCCACCGGCCTCGCCATGGAACGCGGCATGATCAGCCGGGCCATGCCCCACCTGGTCGCTGCACGCCTCGTCACCGTGCTCCGCCGCGGCCGCTTCCAACTCCACCCAATGATCGCCGCCTTCAACGACCCCCGCGAACAGCAACGCGCCGTCAAAACCCTGCCCAAAGACATGCGGCTGGACATCGGCGACTTCGAGGACGAGTACGAACGCCGCTTCCAACACCACCTGGACGAGAAAGCCCGCAAGGCAGAGACAAAGACGAAGAGGAACGTTACGCCCATCAGCAAGCCAACCCACCTCAAACGCGTCCACTGAAGCAGGTCGACGAGATCGTGGATTTTCCGGCTGGGGAAGGTGAAGGCAACTGGGACGGCTGAGCCCGAGCAGACCCAGCGCCCCCCGGAAGCACGCTCTGGAGAGTCTGCCGGCCTGCCGCCAGCGTCCCGCCCGAGGGCTACGCCGACGCCCCCTAGCGGGCGGGAGTGACGATGGCCTTGAGGATCCGGTCGACCGCCCGGTCGGGCAGCAGCCTGGCCAGCACTCGGCTGCCGGTCGCGTCCCGTCCGACGCCGTAGCGGGTACTGGGCCGCTTGGCGACCAGAGCTCGGAAGACCACCCGGGCGACGTCGTCGGGGGTCGTGCGGCTGGCCCGCGCATGGGTCTCGTTGGTCTCCATGAAGCGTGGGAACGTGCTGCGGTAGAGGTCCTGGACCGGCTCCGGGGCTCTTTCCAAGGCCCGGCTGCCCACGTCGGGCATCTTGTCCCAGAGCGGGGTCGCGACGCGGCTCGGCTGGACCACCACGACGGGGATCCGCTGCGGTGCGAGCTCGCGGCGCAAGGCGTCGCTGAGCGCCTCCTTGGCGAACTGGGCGGCGGCGTAGGCCCCGAGGTAGGGGATCGCGACGTTCCCCACGGCCGAGGTCACGTTGACGATCCGTCCGGCGCCGGCGCGCAGCAGCGGCAGGAAGCCCTGGATCACGAGCAGTTGGCCCGTGACGTTGGTGTCCAGCTGTCGGCGCATGAGCTCGCTCGGCACGCACTCCAGCGGAGCCGTGACGGCGATGCCCGCGTTGTTGACCAGTCCCCACAGCCCGGCCTCACCGGTGGACACGGTGACGTGGTGCACGGCGGCCTGTACCGACTTCTCGTCCGTCACGTCGATGATCACCGGCGTCAGCCGTCCGGTGGCAGCCACGCGCAGCCGCTCACCGTCCTCGGAGCGGCGGACTCCGGCGAACACGTGGAACCCCACTCGTGACAGGTGGAGCGCACACGCCTCCCCAAGACCCGAGGAGGCACCGGTGATGACCACGGCCCGGCCTGCAGGTGGTGTCAGGCCCGACGATTTCGGCATGTACTTCCTCCGGGTTCAGGACGTGGAGGTGGACAGGAACGCGTCCGGTGACCCGCTCAGCCCGGTCCGCCTGTTTTGCTCTCTTTCGCCATGATCACCCACGTTGTCCAGGGATAGTTCGTATTGCGATCGCTAATGTCACCGGTTCCCGCAGGGAGCTGTTTGACCTTGACACGG
Source organism: Streptomyces lancefieldiae (assembly GCF_031845825.1). NCBI lineage: Bacteria > Bacillati > Actinomycetota > Actinomycetes > Kitasatosporales > Streptomycetaceae > Streptomyces > Streptomyces lancefieldiae. The sequence continues at coordinate 8,060 of NZ_JAVRFH010000021.1, forward strand.
TGACAAGGCCTTCACTGCTTGCGAAGGAGGTGGTCCCGATGACTGCGATGCGTGCGCTCCAGGGATTGGAGGACGGGCGTTCGTCCGTGCGGCTGCGTGCGGCTCTGGCGGTGGGTACGACGCCTGATCCGCTGTTCGTCGGCAAGCTTGTCGAGCGGTGCGCGGTCGAACCCGAGTTCTTCGTGCGCGACATGCTGACCTGGGCGCTCACCCGTCACCCGGTGTCCGTCACGCTCCCCGAGCTGCTCCGCGAGGTCCGCTCGGAGCGGGCGCAGGCGCGGAGCCAGGCGCTGCACACGCTGTCCAAGATCGGGGACCGGCGGGCGTGGCCGGCGATCACACGGGCACTCCTGTGCGACGCCGACGACGAAGTGGCGCGGAGCGCCTGGCGGGCCGCGGTCGTGCTCGTACCGGACGGCGAGGAGTCCGCCCTGGCCGCGGTGCTGGCGACGCAGCTCGGGCGCGGTGAGCGGGAGACGCAGCGGAGTCTCAGCCGGGCGCTGGTCGCGCTGGGCGGCGTGATCGTGCCGGCTCTGGGGGCCGCGGCGAGGGCTCCGGACCGACACGTGCGTGCACACGCGCTCGCCACGGAGCGGTTGTTGCGTGAGCCGGACACCGGGTTCGAGTTCGCGATCGAGGAGGCGAAGCGCGTTGTGGCCCTCGGTGGTTCCGGCCACGGGGGATGATGGGGCGTGTTGATCGGTGAGGTGGCGCGACGGTCCGGGGTCAGTGCCCGCATGCTCCGGCATTACGAGTCGCTCGGCCTGGTGCGGCCTTCGGGGCGTACGGGCTCGGGTTATCGGGAGTACTCCGGTGACGACATCCGGCGGATCTTCCATGTGGAGAGCCTGCGGTCGCTGGGGCTGTCGCTGCGGGAGGTCGGGCGTGCGCTCGACGATCCCGGCTTCACGCCCTCGGCGCTCGTCGGCGACCTCGTCCGTCAGACACGCGACCGCATCGCGGCCGAGACCGAGTTGCTCACGCGGCTTCGCCGGATCGACGCCGCGGAACCCGCCGGTTGGCAGGACGTCCTCCAGGCCGTCGCGCTCCTGCAGGCACTGGCGTCGAAGAGCCCCGACGCGCGCCAGCGCGCGGCCCTGTCCTCGGTCGACGAGGCTCCGGTGCCGGTGGACGCCCTGGTCGAGGCGGTACTGAGCGAGACGGATCCGAACGTCGCCGGAGCGCTTCGATGGGCGCTGGCGCGGTCGGGCGGCACCAGCACGGCGCTGCTGGCCAAGGGTCTCGGGTCGGCGGTGGCCGCGGTGCGGAAGCGGGCCGTTCAGTCCCTCGCCGAGATGCCCGGTGAGGAGGCCGACGCCCGGCTGCGGGACGCCCTCGAGCACCCCGACGTCGTGGTCCGCGGGTATGCGGCTCTGGCGCTCGGGACACGGGGCCTGGAGGACGCGGTCCCGGCGCTCCTCGACATGGTCGTGGCGGGGAGGAACGACACCGATGCGGCCGACGCGCTGGCTGTGCTGGCGGGGGATCCCGGGTTGGCGGACCGGATCGCCAACGGGCTCGTCGACCGGCTCGCCCATGTCAGTACGCAAGCGCCTGCGCGTGTACGGCTGACCCAGGCGCTGGCGGACATCCCGGGGGTCACGGCGTCACGTGCTCTCGAGGAGCTGTCGCAGGACGGGGAGCGTGCCGTCGCGGTGACTGCGGTGTACCTTCTTCGGCTGCGCGACGGGCGCTGACGGGACTACAGGTCGATGTCGATCCGTTCGATGCCGGTGAACTCCACGCCCAGGCCGTGGGCGCGGGTGTTGTTGTTGCGGAAGTACATCTCCGCGAGGCCTTCGGCCGCGATGCGCTGGAGCTGTTGTTCGGTGGCGCCGGCGTCGCGGGCCGTGAAGAGGCGGTCCGCCCACTGGGGGGTGAGGGCCTGGGTGATGTCGCGGACGCGGGCGTCGTCGGTGGTGCCGGGGGCGGCGGTGAAGCCGAAGCGGGCCCGGGTGGAGAGGACCAGGCCGTCGGTGGTGGACGCCTTGTGCTTGGCCCTCGCCCGCACTTGCGGCTGCCACCTCTTCCTGACCTCACGCTCCATGCGGTCGCGCAGATCGGGGCGGGGGCGCTTGAGCTGGCCCTTGACATAGCGCTCCACGGTGCGCTGGGACACCCCGAGGAGCTGGGCGACGGCCCTGGTGCCTTTGAGCTGCTTGACCAGGTACTTCATCTGGGCCTGGGCGCTCTTGGGGATGGGGCGGGTGAACGCCCCCTCCAGGGAGCGGTCCAGTCCGTCCCCGACCGGGTCCACCATCGTCGGCTACTCCCCTTCCCCGGCGGCCGGGTCGGTCTTGATGAGGTTGGCGATGTTGAACACGCCGCCGTGCTCCTCGTACAGCTCCTCGGCCCACAGGACCGTCCGGGTGCCCTGGTGCTTGACCATGCCCGGGGAGACGCCGAGCCGGAACGTGCCCGGGACGGGCTTGCCCTCGGGCGTGTGCGGCAGGATGTCCAGCGGGGACGGGCCCGGTGAAGGGTAGACGACGGCGTCGGTGCCGATCGCCGTCGGGTACAGGTCGGCCGCGGCGGCGGTCTTCATCAGCTTGCGGTGCATTCCGATGCGCTGGTTGGCCAGGACGGCGGCCCGGATGTCGGGGCGCCACGTCTCCCGGGCCAGGGCCGGCCACGGCTCGTAGTACGGCACCTGGCCCCGGTTGCGCTGCCTGAGTTTTCCGATGCCGCCCTTCGCGGTGGCCTTGACCGCGCCCACCAGCAGCGCCATCGCCGGGTCGGTCTGCTTGGAGCGGGCCATCGCCTCCAGGAACTCGCCGCCGCCCATGCCGGTGGTGACGCCGAGGTCGGCCATCGTGGTCACGTACGCGTCGCGCAGCCGCTTGTACCAGGCGTCCAGGTAGCGGCCGGTCCGCGTGCGGACGTACGCCTCGATCGGCGCGACCTCGAAGCCCAGCTCCACCGCGTAGGCGACGGTCGGGGTGGCGTACCAGGCCGGGCCGGTCGGGCGGTCGCCCTTCGGCGTGAACGGTGAGGGCAGCCGGTCCCCGTCGACGGTGCGCCCGTTGACGCGCACCCGGGACAGGTCGACGTGGCTCAGGTCGACCAGCCAGGAGCCGGGCAGCGCGGGGTCGAAGGCCGGGTTGCCAGTGAGGTGGGTCGGTCCGTTCAGGCCGACGGTGAGCCCGTTGGCGGCCGCGGCGAACGACATGTTGACGTCGATCGCGACCAGGTACCGCCGCATGCACTCGTCGTCGGTGAGCGGCCGGCACCAGTCGTAGGGCTCCTCCATCAGCATCTCGGCCGGAGTGCGCAGGTGGTGGCGGGCGAACTTCCCCTTGAGGACGGGGTGCTCGTCCGGGACCTCGCACTCCACCACGTCGTACACGGCGGTGAGCGCGTCGTCGTTGAAGGCCCGGGTGAACTCTCCGGTGTCCGGGTCCTTCTCGGCGCGGGTCGGTGGGCGCAGCGCGGTCATCAGTTCGAGGCCGGTGACCGCCGCGGTGCCGCGGGGCGTCATCACGCGTTCCGCGTAGGCGCCCAGGTAGCGGGCGAGATCGGCCGGGTGCATCGTCGGCAACCGCGGGTCGGCCTTGTTGTCCCACTCGCGGGCGTCCAGGGCGTTCCAGGCCGGGATGCACAGCTGGACGCAGTTGCGCTTCGCTCCCTCGGCCGGGCGGTAGATCCTCGCCCACGGTCCGAACCCGCGTTGGGTCAGCTTCCAGTCGGCCCTGGTGAGCTGCTTGACCGCCTTGTGGCCGTCCGCCAGCCGTCCGGCGCGCCGCTCGTCGTCCGACAGGGCGGTGGGGAGGCCGTAGCGTTCCAGCGCGGCGGGGGTGAGGACGAGGAGCGGGTCGGCGTCGCGGCCATTGCGGTGCAGGCGCCTCTGGCCGAGTCCGGCTTCGGTCAGGGTCCAGTCGACCAGCGCGGGGAGGGACTTGGCGGGTACGTCAAGGATCAGGCCGCCGGTGCAGTAGGCCAGCGTCTGGCCGTTCTCGACGTCGACTACGGCGAGGGGGCCGTTCTCGAAACGCTGGTCCGTCGAGCGCTGGACCGCCGAGCGCTGGACCGTCGCGGGGGTGGGTGGCTTCGGGGTCGTGTTCGGCTTCGGTGGGTCCGGTGCGGGAGCGGGGGCGGGGGGGAACTGCTCCGTCCATTTGTCGAGGAGTCGCTGATAGGCCTGACGGCGTGGGGGGCGTGGCTCGGAGCGGCCGGCCTCCCAGTTCTTCACCGTCTGCGTCGTGGTCTGCAGTACCTGCGCCAGCCGGGCCTGGGTGATCCCGGCCGCCTCACGCAGTCGTGCCCGTTCGGCGGGGTCGGGCATTTCCGGTTCTCCCGCGAGCAGGGCGTCCACGGCCGCGAACAGCTCTTCTTCCGTCGGCATGCTCCACCTCCGCCTCGACCCTACCATTGGTTAGCCTTGGATTTGCGGATGCATTTACCCTTGGATTTATCTCCGTCGGCGCGGGAGTGTGCCGGTCACATTTTCTGCTTGCGGTTCGTCAGTGCAGTGACAGCACAGCGGCCGTTCGGTACCGGCCGCCTACGGATTTCTGGAGGAACCCATGTCTGCTCGTATGCCCAACCCCGCCGTCGCCGCCGGTCCCGACGTCATCCCGGCGCTGCTCTCCGTGGCGGGTGCGGTGAAGAACACCGGTGTGCCGGAGACCACGATCAACCTGGTGTACCTGCGCGCCAGCCAGATCAACGGCTCCAGCTGGAACGTGAACAAGCACTCCGCCGACCTGAGGGCGGCCGGCGAGAGCGACGAGCGGATCAGCACGGTCGCCGCCTGGCGCGAGACGCCGTTCTTCACCCCCGAGGAGCGGGCCGCGCTGGGGCTCGCCGAGGCCGCGACCCGGCTCAGCGACCGCGTGGACGCGGTGTCGGACGAGGTCTGGGCCGAGGCCGCGAAGTACTACGACGAGCAGCAGCTCGCCGGAATCCTGCTCGCGACGGGTCTGGGCAACCTGTGGCACCGCCTGATCCCCACCACGCGCCAGCCCGCGCAGTCGGTGGCCGGCTGACGGGCCGCCATGCACGGTGCGGCGCCGGGAGTCCGACGGCGCCGCACCGGCGGGCGTCCGCGCGCGCGGGCGGGACGGAGTGGGCGCCGTTTCACCGTCCGGGTTCCGCGGCGTCCGGGGAGGGCGCCGGCGGGCCGGCGGGCCGTGCCAGTGCCCGGTCGACCAGTGGCCCGGCCGCACCGGTGTAGGCGGCCGGGTCCAGCAGCTCCGCCAGCTGGGTGCGGGTGAACTCGCCGTTCAGCTGCGGGAGTTCGGCCAGAACGTCGGCCAGGGGGCGGGACTGTTCCGCCGCCCGCAGTGACGCCTCGGTCAACAGCTCCTTGGCCGCGGGCACCCCGAGGCGGGGCGCGAGGACCGCGCTGAGGCGCTCGGAGACGATCTGCCCGCCGGTCGCCCCGACGTTGGTGCGCATCCGCTCGGGGTGGATCGTGAGTCCCCGGGACAGTTCGACGGCGGTGTGCGTGGCGCCGCCGGTCAGCCGCAGGCACTCGCGCAGCGGCAGCCACTCGGCGTGCCACCCGCCCGCCGAGCGCTCGTCCTCGGTGACGAGGCACTGGGCCAGGACGGAGGCGAGGGCGGGTACTTGCAGGGCGGCCGAGCGGATCAGCGTCGCCAGGACGGGGTTGCGCTTGTGCGGCATCGCCGACGACGCGCCCCGTCCGGCGAGTGCGGGCTCGGCCACCTCGCCGACCTCGGTGCGGGTCAGCACCTGCACGTCCGCGGCGATCTTGCCGAGGGCGCCCGTGGTGTGGGCGAGGGCCGCGCCGAGGTCGGCGAGGGGCGTACGCAGCGCGTGCCAGGGCAGTACGGGCACGGCGAGGCCGGTCTCGTCCGCGAAGGCGGCGACCAGGTCGTCGAGTACGGCCTCGTGGGCGGCGCCCTGCCCCGCGTACTGGAGGTAGCCGGCCAGTGTTCCGGCGGCGCCGCCCAGGGAGACGGGCAGACCGCTGTCCGCGACGTGCCGCAGACGCTCGGCCGCCTGGAGGACCAGGTGCCGCCAGCCCGCCGCCTTGAGGCCGAAGGTGGTGGGCACGGCGTGGAGGGTGAGGGTGCGGCCCGCCATCACGGTGTCGCGGTGACCGGCGGCGAGGCGGGCCAGTGCCTCGGCCACCTCCCGCAGATCGGCCTCCATCAGCCGCAGCGACCGTGCGGCCACCAGCATCGCGCCGGTGTCGAAGACGTCCTGGCTGGTGGAGCCGCGGTGCACGTACTCGGCGGCCTGGGGCGACCGCGCCGCCACCACCGTCCGCAGTGCCTTGACCAGGCCGACGACCGGATTCGCGGTCTCCCGGGCGGCCAGCGCCAGTTCGCGCAGGTCCAGGTGGTCCGCGCGGGCCGCGGCCGTGATCGCCTCGGCCGCCTGAGGGGGAACCGTTCCGCAGCGTGCCTGGGCGCGGGCCAGGGCCGCCTCCGCGTCGAGCATCGCCTGCAGCCAGGCGAGGTCACTCACCGCCGTCTCGACGGGCGTGCCCGCCCGGACCGGGGAGAGCAGACCGGTGTCCGGGGGGCACGGGGGCGTCGCGCGGGCGGGCGGTCGGGGCTGTGTCGTCGTCATGCTGCGGTGGGCCTCGCGGAAGGGCGCCGGGGGCCGGCCGGGCGGGACTGGGTGCCCGTGGGGGCGGCGTCCGGGGAAGCGTCCGATGCCTGGGTGGTGGACTCTGCCTGGGCGGTGGTGGCCGCGGCCGGTGCCGGGGCGGTGGTCAGGGTTCGGGCGGGGGGCCGTGCGGAAGGGGGCTGCGCGCCCGTGGAGGCCGCGGCGGGTGACGGGGAAGCGAACCGGGTGAGGGCGGTGGCAGGTGTCCGGACGGCGGTTCGTGTCGTGTCCGCGTTCCGTGCCGGGGTGGTGGCCCGTGCCGGGGTGGTGGCCCGTGCCGGGGTGGATGTCGCCGGAAGGGCGAGGACGGTGGCCGCGATGGCGTCGGAGTCCTCCAGCGTGACCGAGCCGACCCCGGGTCTGATCCCCGCCGCGGTGACCCAGTGCACCGACTCGGTGGGCACCCCGTAGGCGAAGCGCCGCGGGTGCGGCACACCCTGGGCGTCCATCAGGTGGTAGGGCCGTCCGTGTACGGCGAGGCCGCCGGTCTCGTAGTCCTGTCCGTCGGCGCCGGGGATGCGGTAGGGGCGGCACTGCCCGGTGCGGAGCAGCTGGTTCATCAGTGGGTCCGCGGTGCGGCGCAGGTCGATCTCGGGCAGCCGGGACTCGATCAGCGTGGTGGCCCGTACCCGGACGTCCGGTATCTCGCTCGTCGCGGTGAAGCAGGGGCCGGCCTCGTCGTGGACGCCGGGGTCCACGCGCAGGCCCGGGCCGGTGACCTCGAGGATGCCGGCGTCCATGAGCGCGGCCATCTCCTCGATGCGCGACGCGGGCGGGCCGATCGACAGGTAGGCGTTGAGCGGGGTGTACCACCGGTCCAGTTCGTCGCGGTGGGAGGCGGCGTCGAGCCCGGCGTGGTCGACGGCGAGCCGCACCTCGTTGCGCAGGTCGCGCAGCACGTCCAGGGCGGCCTTCAGCGGGCCGCTGACGTTGCCGTGGCGGGCCTCGCGCACGTCGTCGTCCAGGTGTCCGCGCAGCCAACCCCTGAAGGAGGCCAGGTCGTCGAAGACGCGGTTGCCGTAGGGGCGGGCGATGCGGTCCCAGTCCCAGCGGTCGGCCGCGGTGATGCCCGCCTCCTCGAGGAGGGCCTCCTCGTCCGGGCCCGGCGCGGTGCGCAGGTACCGCGCGGTGAACCGGGCCACCGTGCGGGACTCCTCACCGCGGGCGGCCAGCAGGGTCTCGTAGTAGACGCTCTGCACCTCCCGCGCGATCAGCGGCCACAGGTCGTCGCCGAAGCGGATCGGGCGCGGGCGGGCGGCGGGTGCGCGCAGTGCGGCGACGTGCTCGGCCGTGAGCAGCCGGGGCAGGTACCGGCCGTGGGCGCCCTTCTCGTTCTCGCCGCGCGCGTGGTAGGGCACGCCGCGCCGGGAACCGGCGTACAGGCGTGGCTCGCGGCCCGAGGGGCGGTAGACGAGCCGGCCGTCCCGGCGTTCGAAGGTGCCGCCCCGGCCGTGCGTGAACAGCGCCATGTAGTCGAAGAAGTTCAGGCCGAGACCGCGCAACAGCACCTTCTCGCCCGGCGCGACGCCGGACAGGTCGGTGTCCGCCGGGTTGGCCGGGGGGAAGTACGTCAGGCCGTGCCGGTCCGCGAAGGCGGTCAGCTCCTGCTCGGTGGCGGTGAGCCGGGCCGGTACGTGTCCCTGGGCCAGGACCACCCCGTGGAGTCCGGTCAGCCGGGTGCCGTCCTCCAGCACCACGGTCTGCGGTCCCGCCCCGCCGGGCTCGCCGTCGTGCAGGGCGACGGCCCGCGCGCGGTGTACGCGCACCGTCACGTGCGCGGGCGCGTTCGCGGTGACCTGCTGGAACACCCACATCAGATACTGGCCGTAGAGGGCACGCGTGGGGTACGTGTCCGGTCCCAGATCCCGTGCCTCGGCGAGGGTTTCGTCATCGTGGGCCAGGCCCGGGCCGGGGGTGAGTGCGCTGGGTCCGACGGCCTTGGCCCACTGGTACAGGCTCGGCCCCTCCTCCAGCGGCCCGTCGATGCCGACGCTGGCGTCGGTGTACATCGTGACCTGTGAGGCGACGGTGTTCATCAGCAGGTGCCGGGACTGCGAGGGCCGCCACACCTGGCCCGAGCCCGCGGGGGCGGGGTCGACGACGTGCACGGTGAGGGCGTCCCAGCGGGGGGAGTTGCGTTCGTGGGCGCACAGCCGCTCCAGTACGGACAGACCTCGAGGTCCGGCTCCGACGAGGCAGACGGCCATGGATCCGCCGCTCACCGACCTGCTCCGCCCGGCCCGGAGTACGGCGAGCCGGCGCGGTCACCTTCGTGTGTACCGTTCACAGCGCCTCCCTTCTCCGCCACCGTCGGCCGTGATGCTCGACCAGGGCTCGCATCACGCTGGAAGGCCGCCGCATCCGGTACCGCCGGCCCGGATGCCCAGGGTCCTTTCGTCACATCGGCGGGGCGCCGTGCGTCAGGGTGGTGAGGCAACGACCGGGAGGACTGGGAATGAGCGAGCGTGAGTGGCTGGCGGAGCAGTTCGAGGAGAGCCGGGGGCACCTGCGGGCGGTCGCCTACCGCATGCTCGGCTCGCTGACCGAGGCCGACGACGCCGTGCAGGAGGCGTGGCTGCGCCTGAACAGGTCCTACGAGAGCGACATCGAGAATCTGCGCGGCTGGCTGACCACCGTGGTGGGCCGGGTCTGCCTGGACATGCTGAAGTCGCGCCGCATCCGCCGCGAGGACCCCTTCGAGGTGATGGTGCACGCGCCGAGCACCACCGTCGAGGACGACGGCGATCCCGAGCGGCAGGCGCTGCTGGCCGACTCGGTCGGGCTGGCGCTGCTGGTGGTGCTGGAGGCGCTGGACCCCGCCGAGCGGCTGGCGTTCGTCCTGCACGACATGTTCGGCGTGCCCTTCGACGAGATCGCGACGATCGTGGACCGTACTCCGGCCGCGGCCCGGCAGCTCGCGAGCCGTGCCCGGCGCCGGGTCCGCGGCGGCACCCAGGTGGCGGACCCCGATCTGGTGCGACGGCGCGAGGTGGTCGAGGCGTTCCTGTCCGCGGCGCGCGGCGGCAACTTCGAGGCGCTGCTGAACGTGCTCGATCCCGGCGTCGTGGCGCGGTCCGACGGGTACGAGGGCGTGCGCGGTGCCCTGGCCGTGGCCAAGGGGGCCTCCACCTTCGCGCAGATCGCCGAGGTCGCGCAGTTGGCGCTCATCAACGGCTCGCCGGGGGTCATCGCCGCGCACGCCGGCGAGGGCTTCCGGGCCATGATGTTCGTCATCGAGGGCGGGCTGATCGTCGAGATCGACGTCGTCACCGACCCCGATCAGCTGCGCACGCTGGAGCTGGCCCTGCTCGACGGCTGACCCGGCGCTCCACACCCGTCGTGGCCGCCGAACCCACTGGTGTACCGCGACGGGTGGTCGCCCGGTCACGCCGGTCGGCGGCCGGGTGCGCCAGGGCCTGTCCGACCATACCCGTCGCGCGGCAGGCGGGAATGGTCGGACAGGCCCTGAGGGGGCTGCGGTTCCGCGCGGCGCTGTCGGCGTTCTTCCACCGGGTGTGGCCCTCTTCGTGCTGAGCGGTTTCGCCCCGGCGTGGCCGGCGCGTACCGCCGGCCCCCAGGTGGTCAGCCGCTACGCGGACGGCGGGCAGGGACCGCGGGGCCGCTCCGGAAGCGATTCCGGCAGGCCGGTCACATCTGCCGGTCCCCGGTCGTCATAGCTGCGACGAACGCCCACTCCGGCCGCCTGGGCCTCGCCCGGCGGCTGTCCCGGCGGTTCCCACCAGCGCCGGAACCAGGCCGAAGACCGCGTTCGATGACCCGATCCGGCACTGTTCTGAGGAGAAATCGATGGCTGCCTCCGACGCCACCACGGCCCGGTCAGCTTCAGGGGAGGGCTTCAGCCCCGGACTGATCCTGGCATTCGTCTGCATGGGCCAGTTCATGGTCTTCACCGACGTGTCGATCGTGAACCTCGCCCTCCCGTCCATCCAGAACGGCCTCGGCATGTCCGAGGTCAGCCTGAACTACATCGTCACGGCGTACGCGACCGTCCTCGGCGGCTTCCTGCTGCTGGGCGGGCGCCTGGCCGACACGTTCGGCCGCCGCAGGCTGATCCAGGTCGGCTTCGCCCTCTTCGCCCTGGCGTCGCTGAGCTCCGGTCTCGCCGAGAGCGGCACGATGCTCATCGCCTCGCGTGCCGTCCAGGGCTTCGGCGCGGCGCTGGTCACCCCCGCCGCCCTGGCGATCCTGACCAACACCTTCGCCGAGGGCCCCGAGCGCAACAAGGCCCTGGGTGTGTGGGGCTCGCTGTCCGGTATCGCGTCCATCGTCGGTGTGATCCTGGGCGGTGTGCTCGCCGACACCTGGGGCTGGGAGTGGATCTTCTGGATCAACGTGCCGATCGGTCTGGCCGCCGCCGTGCTGGCGCCGCGCATCCTGCCCGAGAGCAAGGCCGACGAGCGCGGCAGGTTCGACACCGCCGGCGCGGTCACCCTCACCGCCGGTCTGCTGCTGCTGGTCTTCACCCTCGGTGAGGCCACCACGGTCGGCTGGGGCACCTTCCGCACCATCGGCTCGCTGGCCGGCGTGGTCGTGCTGCTGACGGCCTTCGTCCTCATCGAGTCCAAGGTCGCCTCGCCGATGATGCCGCTGCGCATCTTCCGTCTGAAGACCATGCGGGTCGCGAACATCTCCGCCGTGCTGGTCTTCGGCACCTTCGGCTCGCTGTTCTTCTTCGCCAGCCTCTTCATGCAGCAGGCGTTCGGCTACTCGCCGCTCAAGGCGGGCTTCGCCTACGTGCCGCTCGCGGTCTCCGTCGCGGTCGGCGCGGGCATCGCCTCGGGCCTGGTCACCAAGATGGCGGCGCGCCCGGTCGTGATGACGGGTCTCACGCTCACCGTCGCCGGTCTGCTGCTGATGTGGCGGGCCCCCGCCGACGGCGGCTACGCCGTCGACCTGCTGGCCCCGTTCGTCCTGCTGGGCCTCGGCTGCGGCATGGTCTTCGTGACCCTGCAGATCGCCGCGTTCGTCGGCGTCTCCGACGAGGACGCGGGCGTGGGCGCCGGCCTGATCAACACCAGCCAGGAGGCCGGCGGCGCCCTCGGCCTGGCCGTCGTGGCGACCATCGCCTACAGCGGCATGAGCTCCGAGATGGCCGCGACGGGCGGCAGGCCCGAGCTGATCGCCGAGGTCCACGAGGCCGCCAACCACGACGCGTTCCTCTCGGGCGCCCTGCTGGGCACCCTCGCCCTGCTGGTCGTCGCCTTCATGATGCCCCGCGGCAAGAAGTCCATGAGCTCCGCACAGGCCATGTCCGCCGACGGCCCCACCCTGGTGCCGGCCGACGCCGACAAGTAGCGGTGAGCCGCAGCCCGCATCCTCGATCCACGGCCCCGCCGGCCGTCCCCCGACCGGCGGGGCCGTTCGCGTGCCCGGCTGACGCTCGCGGGCCGGCGTAGTCGGTCGGGGCGGCGCAGACGGCCGGTGCCCGCCGGCTCCGTCCGGCTCCGCGTCCGGGCCGCGGTCAGTTCGTTGTGTCGTGCTCCGGGGGGAGGACCAGGGTGGGTTCGAGGACGACGCGGGGCGTGGGGTCTTCGGGGCCCCACGCCAGGGCCGGCCGGGCGCCGCGTTGCTGGCGCCAGCCGGCCTGGGCGACCACGACGGCGACGTACGGGATGACGACCGAGCCGATCAGGGCGCAGACCGCGAGGACGGGCCAGCGGTTCCAGGTGACGGCCATCAGGACCACGCAGGCGGTGCGTATCAGCATGGCGGTGAGGTAGCGCCGCTGGCGGCCGCGCAGGTCCCGGGTCAGGCCGGTGCGTGCCCGGGTGATGGACTCGGCCCGGGGGGCTTCCCGGCGCCATGGGCCTGTGCTCATCAGGCATCCGTTCGTCGTACGGAAATGGCGCGCGGGAGACCGCCCCTCTGCTGCCTACCGCCGGGTCAGTGCGGTTCCTGGTCCGGCTCCCGCCGCGCGACGGCGTGCCGGGCCTCGGTTTCCAGGTGCCCGTCGGGCGCGTGCTCGGAGTGTGCCAGGGCCTGTGCCAGCTCCTGACGGGTCGGCTTCGCGATCTGGCTGCCGTAGAGCCAGCGGCTGAGCCGGTGGCGCAGGACTTCCTTGTGGCCCTGCGGATTGGGTACGCCGTCGTGTTCCGGTGCGGGCGCCGGCAGGGGCTTGTAGTCCTCCCTGGACAGCAGCGCGTACTGCGTGCCGCGGTCGAGGGGCTCGTGCACCTCGATGAACTCGCCGTGCGGGAGCCTGCGAATCCTGCCGGTCTCACGGCCGTGCAGGAGCTTGTCGCGGTCGCGTCGCTGGAGACCGAGGCAGATCCGCCGGGTGACGACGTACGTCAGTGCCGGGACGACGAAGATGCCGATGCGTACGGCCCAGGTGACGGCGTTGATGGAGAGGTGGAAGCGCTCGGCCAGCACGTCGTTGGCGCCGCCGAAGAAGAGGACGAGGTAGAGGGCGACGAAGGCGCAGCCGAACGAGGTCCGCGCGGGGTGGTCACGAGGCCGGTCGAGGAGGTGGTGTTCCCTCGTGTCCTTGGTGACCCAGGCCTCCAGGAAGGGCCAGAGGGCGAACACGGCGGCCATCACGGTGGGCACGATGACGGCCGGGATCAGGATGCCGAGGTTGACGGTGTAGCCCCACAGGACGAACTCCCAGGGCGGCATGGCCCGCAGGGCGCCTTCGAGGAAGCCCATGTACCAGTCCGGCTGGGATCCCTGGGAGATCTGGTCGGCGCGGTAGGGGCCGTAGGTCCACACGGCGTTGATCTGCGCGAAGCCGGCGAGCAGTGCGAGCACTCCGGTGACGAGGAAGAAGAAGCCGCCCGCCTTGGCCGCGTAGTTCGGCAGCAGGGGCTGGCCGACGACGTTCTTCTCGGTGCGGCCGGGCCCCCGGAACTGGGTGTGCTTGTGGTAGAAGACCAGGATCAGGTGGACGGTGACCAGGGCCACGATGATTCCCGGCAGCAGCAGGATGTGGAAGCTGTAGAACCGGGGGATCACGTCGTGGCCGGGGAACTCGCCGCCGAAGAGGAACATCGTCAGGTAGGTGCCGACCACCGGGATGGCGAGTGTGATGCCTTCGGCGATGCGCAGGCCGGTGCCGGAAAGCAGGTCGTCGGGGAGTGAGTACCCGACGAAGCCTTCCAGGATGACCAGGACCAGGAGCATGAAGCCGATCAGCCAGTTCGCCTCGCGCGGCTTGCGGAACGAGCCGGTGAGGAAGTGGCGCAGCGTGTGCACGCAGAGGGCGGCGATCATGATGAGGGCCGACCAGTGGTGCAGCTGGCGGACGAACAGGCCGCCGCGTATCTCGAGGCTGATGTCGACGGTGGAGGCGTAGGCCTTTGACATCGGGATGCCGTGCAGCGGGGCGTACGACCCCTCGTAGACGACCTCGGTCATGCTCGGGTCGAAGAACATGGTGAGCCACACGCCGGTGAGCAGCAGCACGATGAAGCTGTAGAGGGCGATCTCGCCGACCATGAACGACCAGTGGTCGGGGAACACCTTGCGGATCAGGTTCCCGAAGTTGTAGATCCCGAGCCGTCCGTCCGCCCAGTCCGCGATGCGCTCGCCTCTTGACGCCTCGGTGCGCGCATCCGGCGGCGCCGTTTCGGTCGTGCTCATATCCCGCGCACCCTCCCCTCGCCGCTCGGCCATCACCGGCACACCCGGTCCGGCCGGTGAGCGGTCGGTGGTCAAGGTGGCCTGCCGCGGCGTAAGCGGGCCCGTGCCGTGGAACAGCTGGAACGTTATCTACGCGCGGTAGGACCGAACAACCGCTCTCAAGCCGGATTTCGGTGCCAACTCAAGCCATTTTCAAGGCAGTCACGAGTTGCGGGGCGCGCGCCCCGGTTTCCTCCGGCTCTGGTCACACCGGGCGCGTGAGGCTGTGCCACGGCGGGCTGTCGGACATGCCGAGGGCGGGTGCGGGCGGTGCGGCGGGGCGACGCCGGTGGGTGTCCTGTCCGTGCGTGGTGGTGGGCGGGGCCGTCGGGGCAGGGCCGTGCGGGCCGCGCAGGGCGGCTCGCAGCACCCGTGGCCGCAGCGCGGTGGCGGGTGGTGCGGCCGTCTGGAGGAGCTGGAGCAGCGCCTTCGCCGCGTAGGGGTCCCTGGTCGCGGCTGCCGCGATCCTTGCCTGGTAGCGCCTGCTGAGCCGGGTGCGCAGGCCGGCCCGCGGGTCCTGGTCGTCCTTCGCCGCCCGGGAAGCGCGGGTGCTCGTCCGCCAGGCGGGGGCCAGTCGGTGGGCGAGGGCACGGCGTAACCGGTAGCCGAGGCCGACGGCCGTGCCGTGGCTGGCCAGCATGTGGTCGAGGACGAGGGCGGAGTGCACCGCCGCCGTCATGCCCTGGCCGTGGACCGGATCGAAGGCGGCGAAGGCGTCACCGAGGACGAGGAACTGGTCGGGCCAGCGGCGCAGCTTCTCGTAGTGACGCCAGCGGTTCTCGGTGGCCCGGCAGCCGTAGACCGGGCCGAGCGGTGTGGCGCCCCGGAGGACGTCGTGCAGCAGGGGGTGGCGCAGGGCGTCCGCGGCGCGCAGCAGTCCCGCGTGGTCGGTGGGCAGGCTCCTGCCGTCGCCGACGCAGACCGACACCGACCAGCGTCCGCCCTCCAGGGGGTTGAGCATGCCCTGGACCGGGTCGCCGGGCGAGGGCAGGAGCAGCAGGCCCTTCCAGTCGGCGACATGGCCGACGGGCATGGCGAACACGGCGGTGGCGAAGGCGGTACCGGCGTCGGCCACGGTCTCGTGGGGAGGCTCGTAGCCGAGTTCGGCCAGCCATTGGGGGGCGCGCGAGCCGCGACCGGTGGCGTCCACCACGAAGTCGGCGGATATCAGGTGGCGGGTGGCCCACCCGCCGGGTGTCTTCCGGTCCCGCCGGCGTACCCATACGCCGGTGACGGTGTCGTGGCGGCCGGGCTGGAGGGCGACGGCCTCGTGCTCGCGCAGGAAGGTCACCTTGGGGTCGGCGAGCAGCCGGTCGCGTATCACCGCGTCGATCAGGTCGCGGCCGGCGCTGAGCATCGACAGGCCGGAGTCAGCCCGGGGCAGCCAGCCGCTCGGGCCGAGCAGCAGCATGTCCTCGGGCATCCGGACGTGCACCGCTCCGGCGTCGGTCAGGTCCTGGCGTATGCCGGGGAACAGCTGTTCCAGACCCTGCTGGGCGGCTGTCATGAGGCTGTGCGTGTGCCTCGCCTGGGGGACTCCTCGGCGTCGACCGGGTCCGCGTGGGACCCAGTCGCGTTCGACGACGGTGACCTGGTCCATGAAGTTGGCCAGGGCCCGGGCCGCGGTGAGCCCGGCGAGACTCGAGCCGACGACCACGGCGTGGCCGTAGCCGCCACCTCCGCCGACGACAGGTGCGTGCACGCTCAACTCGCCCGCCCCCTTCTTGTGGGTTGTTCTTGCATGATGCGGGCAACGGCAGGCCGCGCGGCAGGGATTGGCCGGCGGAGGGTGGAAGCTCAAGGGTTTGTCGACGTGGTCGTGAGGGTGACTCGAGCGGCGGTGAGCACGCGAAGGCCGCGTGCCGGGGGGCCGACCGTGCCGGCCGACGTTCGGGGTCTTTCAGGTGGTCGTGTCGGGGTCGTGTCGGTCGTGTCCGCGTCGTGTCCGCGTCGTCCCGGCCTCGTGTCGGCACCTCGACGGCGAGCCCGCCGTACCTTCAGGCGCGGACGGTCTTGAGGGCGCGGGCCCAGGACTCCAGCTGGCCGAACAGGACGGGCGCGGTGGCGTCGTGCTGCTCGCCGGGCTTGAACAGGGACCAGTTCTCGAAGTCGGTGAACATCGAGAACGACAACTGCTGGCGGACGTGCGCCAGCTGGAGTTCGCTCGCGACGACGCGCAGGTGCTCGACGGCGCGGACGCCGCCGAAGGTGCCGTACGAGACGAAGGCGGCGGCCTTGTCGGCCCACTCCTGGTGGAGGTAGTCGATGGCGTTCTTCAGCGCGGCCGGGATGGAGCGGTTGTACTCGGGGGTGACGAAGACGTACCCGTCGAAGGCGGCGATCTTCGCGGCCCAGGCCTTGGTGTGCTCGTTGCGGTACTGGCGGCGGACCGCCGGGACGGGCTCGTCCAGGAGCGGCAGCGGGTGGTCGGCGAGGTCGATCAGTTCGTACTCGGCGGCGGTGCGGGCCCCGGCCCGGTCCATGACCCAGTCGGCGACGGCCTTGCCGTTGCGGCCGGGGCGGGTGCTGCCGAGGATGACGGCGATCTTCAGGTCACTCACGGGTGCTCCTTCGTACAGGCGTTGGCGCCGCGTTCAGGCGTTCTGGCCGGCCTCGGCCGTGTCGGACTTGTCGTAGAAGCCGTCTTCGTGGATCGGCTGGACCTCGATGGGCCGGCCGTTGGCCTCGAGCCACTCCTCGCGCAGGCGGGCGGCCTCCTCGTCGGCCTGGGCGGCGGGGACCAGGCGGCCGTCGGGGGTCAGCCGCATCGGCCGGTCGCCGGCGGGGCGCCAGTCGAACCGGGCGGCGATCTTGAACAGGTCCTCCTGGGTGAGGGGGCCGCCGTTGTCCTTCTCGGCCTGCAACGCGGTGGGGTGGTAGTCCTCGTAGCCGCCGGGCATGTGCAGGGTCAGGAAGTGCGCGCCCTCGCCGGGAGGGGTGGCCCAGGTGTGCCGGGTGCCGGTGGTGATGTGGGCCATGGCGCTCGGACCGAGTTCGACGACCTCGTCGTCGACCTGGACGATCAGCTTGCCGGAGACGACGAAGTACGTCTCCGTGGACTCCGCGTGCGTGTGCAACGGGGGGCCGGACCAGGCCGGCCCCTGGCGCGTCTCCACCAACGACGCCGCCCCGTCCGTCATCATGCTCGACAGCACGATCTCGAATCCGCGGCGGCCTTCGGGCCGGTCACCGGGGTGGATGATGTAGGTCATGGGGTCCCTCTCTCGGATCGCATCGCACGGCGTCTTCGATCTAACCCGCGGCTCGGGTGTCCGACTGCGGATGCCGGGACGCGGTTGGACAGGGAGGTTTGCCGTTACGGTCCGCGCGCGCAGCGGGCCGGGCGGGCGGGCCGCGGTGGCGGGCGGGCGTCGGGTGGCCGTGGCGCTGCCGGGTGTCGTGCCTGGTGGCGAGGGTCTGCGCGGGTGTGGGGGCGAGGGCCGGGCCGACCCGGGACCGGGGGTGCGGTGGCGGGTGGCCCTCGTCGGTCGAGCGGGCCCCGGGCGCGGCTTCGGACGGGGTCCGGGCGCGGCTGTGGCGGGACACTGGCCGCACTGCGGCGGGGAGCAGGCCGTACTCCGGCGGGGGGCGGGGTGGGCTGGGGCAGGGCTCGAGCGGATCTGCGGTACTTCTCCGCCGCCCCGCCGCAAGGTGGCGTGGATGGCCTCTGACCGCCGACCACTGAGGAGACCCGCCATGTGGGATCTGCTGCGCACCTGCCGCGTGCGGCGCGCGATCTACCGTTGCGTGGTGGTGTACGGCACGCCCCACACGGGCCCGGAGCCCGGTGGCACGAGCGGAGCGCTCCGGCACGCAGTCCCCGGGGAAGCGGTGGGCCCGTTGACGGGGCCTGTGTCGGGGCCGGGGTCTGTGCCGGGGCCGGGCCGTCCGGAGCAGGTGGGCGGGGATGTGGCGTTCACGCCGCTGGAGCGGTGCCTGGCACGGGAGTTGGAGTCTCGCTGAGGGCCGTGCTCGGTGCCGGCAGTGCCGGTGCCGTCGGTGCCGTGAAACGCTGCTGCCGGGGCCCTTGGCGGGGCCCCGGCAGCAGCGGAGGGAGGGGTGGTGGTCAGGCGGCCACGCGCTCGGCGAGGAACTCCTCCCAGGTGCGCTTGCCCACGTCGTTGCCCCGCAGGGCGAGGTTCTGGCCGGCGCGGTAGGCCTTGCCGGCCTTGCCGGGCATGCGCACGGGCAGCATCGGGCGGCGCTTGCCCTGCGCGGACAGGTAGCTGCGCAGCAGGTCGCCGAGCGGGTAGACCTTCGGTCCGGCCAGGTCGGGCACGCGGCCGGCCGGCTGGCCCAGAGTCAGCTCGACCAGGCGGGCCGCCACCTCCCGGGAGTCGACCGGCTGGAACTGCAGGCCGCCGGGGGCGGGTACGACAGGCATCTTGGTCATCTTCTGCGCCATCATCCACACGATGTCGTGGAACTGGGCGGCGCGCAGCATGGACCAGGGGATGCCGGAATCGGTGATGATCTTCTCCGCTTCAAGCTGGGTCTTGAACCAGCCCAGTGGCATCGTGTCGGTGCCGATGACGGAGATGTAGACGATGTGACGGACGCCGGCCTTCTTCGCGGCGGTCACCAGGGTGCGGGCCACCTTGTCGTCGCCCTTGTTGCTGCCGGCGAGGTGCAGCACGGTCTCCACGCCGCGCAGGGCGGTGTCGATGCCCTCGCCGGTCATCAGGTCGACGGCGAAGTACTCGATGCCGTTGGCGGACTCGCGGGGCTTGCGGGCAAGGATGCGTACGTCGTGGCCGGCCTGCTGCAGCAGGGGGACCACATGGCTTCCGAGGGTGCCTGTGCCACCGGTGACCAGAATGGGTGCGGTCATCGCTCCCTTGTCTCCTCTTCGCTCTGGGGGTCTGGAGTTCCTGCGGGTTCGGGGTCGTCTGATGCTAGATACCCGCGGTGACGCGGGCCGGGCCGAACCAGTTCTCCAGGGCTGCGGTCAGGTCGGCGCCGCCCGGTTCCGCCCAGGCGACGTAGCCGTCGGGCCGGACCAGTGCGGCGGCCGGCAGCTGCGGCGCGCCCGGGGTGTCGGCGGGCACCCAGGTGCCGGTGACGACGTCGACCCGGTCGGACCAGGCCGCCGCCCGGTCCTGCGGTCCGTCGGTGACGTCGGTGACGACGAGGACGCCGCGGCCCGGGCGCAGCAGTTCGGCGACGCGGGTGCGACGACCGTCGGGCAGGTCGAGTGCGTGGTCGGGAGACAGGCGGCGGCCCACCAGGGGGTGCTCGCCGGGGCAGGTGGCGTAGTGGACGCCGAGGCCGCTGACCATGCCGGCGAAGTGCTCCGCGGCGCCCTTGTCGTCCATCAACTCGCGCATGACGGCGCGCAGCGGGTCCATCTCCTCGTCGCTGAGGTAGAGGGCGGTGGCGGCGTGGGTGTTGCGCAGCAGCTGCTCGCCGAGGGGGTGGCGCTCGGCGTGGTAGGTGTCGAGGAGGCTTTCGGAGGCGCGTCCGGTGGCCACCGCGGCGAGCTTCCAGCCGAGGTTGACCGCGTCCTGGATGCCGGTGCTCAGTCCCCAGCCGGCCAGCGGTGGGGTGGCGTGGGCGGCGTCTCCGGCGAGCAGGACGCGGCCGTGCCGGTAGGTGGCGGCCAGGCCCGCGCCGTTGCCGAAGGCGGCCGTCCAGCGGGCGCTGCCGTGGTGGATGGACTCGCCGGTCATGCGCTGCCAGGCGTCGGCGACCTCGGTGAAGGACGGCGTGGTGGATTCGGGGTGGGGCGGCAGGCTCCGGTCGTGGATGAGGACGCGGTAGTAGCCGTCGCCGAGGCTGACGGACAGGATCATGTTGCCGCCCGGGACGTGCTCACCGGTGGGGCGCTGGCGCAGCTCGATGCCCGTCACGTCGGCCATGTACATCCCGCGGGTGGACTCCCAGCCCTGGGCGGCGATGCCGGCGAGTGCGCGGACCGTGCTGTCGGGGCCGTCGCAGCCGACGAGGTAGGAGGCCGTGTCCTGGTGGCGGCCGTCGGGGCCGTCGAGGACGAGTTCGACGCCGTCGGCGGCCTCGGTGAAGGCGACGGCCTCGTGGCCGCGTCGGACGGTGACCCCCAGTTCGGCCAGCCAGTCGGTGAGCAGCTGCTCGGTGCGCGACTGGGGCAGGCCGAGCACCCCGTGGTGGCTCTCGTCGAGCGTGCTCAGGTCGAAGCCGACACCGCCGAAGTGGCCTCGCTGGCCGCGACGGAACTCGCCCAGCCTGGCGAGCAGACCACGCTGGTCGAGGATCTCGGCGACGCGCTTGGTGAAGCCGAGGGCCCGGGATTCCCCGGACGGCGCCGGCAGTTTGTCGTAGACGGTGACATCCGCGCCGCCGAGCCTGAGTTCACCCGCGAGCATGAGACCTACAGGGCCGGCACCGACCACTATGACGCGAGTATCCACAATCCGCTCTCCCTTTGCAGCGTCGAAGACATATGTCCGCCCACGACGTCGAGCGCCGATGTGGCACCCATCATGACATGAATGCCACTCGCGTAATAGTCGCGCCAGCGGACCACAGCAGCTTTATGCGCCCTTATCGAGCGAATGCCCACTTTCCCCTGATCATCCCTCGAGTATGCCTCGAACATTTCTCGAATGGACTTCAAGCGGGCTTCAAGCGGATTTCGACTGGAATTCGAGGGCGGGTTCCGAGGGCAGGACGGGGGCGTCCCAGTCGATGCGGTGGGTGAACTGCCAGTCGAGGGGCTCGGGCTTGAGGTCGCGCGCTCCGCGCGTGAGCGGGCTGGCCTTGCCGGCGTTGGTGCGAGCGGCCAGGGCGATGATCCGCTCCACGCGGGCCCGCCGCAGCCCCTCGTACGCCGTGAACGCCTGGTCGTAGGGCAGGTCGCGCAGGCAGCGCGCCAGCTGTACGGAACTTTCCACGGCCTGCGAGGCGCCCTGCCCGGAGCTGGGGGAGGCCGCGTGGACGGCGTCGCCGACCAGGACCATCCGGCCCCGGCTCCAGGTCGGTACCGGCGGCATGGTCTCCAGCGGGCCGGTGATCAGCAGGTCGGCCGCCTCGGTGCGGGCCAGCAGGTCAGCGGCGGGCGCGCAGTGGTCGGCGTACGCCTGGCGCAGCCTGTCCAGCCACTGTTCCGGCGGGGTCTGCCGGGCCTCGGCCAGCGTCAGCGGCTCGGGGTGCGGCAGGTTGACGAACCAGCCGCCGGAGCCGTCGGCGTGCACCAGGTGGCCGAAGGAGCCGCCGGGGCCGTAACTGACGTGCAGCTTGCCGTCGGTGCCGGGCAGCCCCGTCTCGGCCAGCGGGGCGGCGAAACCGAGCAGGCCCGCGTACTGGGGGCGGGGGGCGGCCGGGTCGATGAGGGCGCGCACCGTGGAGCGGATGCCGTCCGTGCCGACCAGGATGTCGGCGCTTTCCTCGGTGCCGTCGGCGAAGTGGGCTCTGACGCCGTCGCCGGTGTCCTCGGCGCGCACCAGCTGCTTGCCGTGCAGGGTGCGGATGCCGCGGCGGGTCGCCTCGTCGTACAGCGCCCGGTACAGCTCGCCGCGCCAGACGAACCGGGACGGCGGCAGGTCGGCCGGCAGGGTGATCTCGCCGAGCAGTTCGCCGTCGCCGCTGTGCAGGACGGTGCCGCGCATGGGGGTGCCGACCTGGCGGATGACGTCGCCGACGCCGATCGCGTCGAGGGCGTGCACGCCGTTGGGTGCCAGGCTCAGGCCGCCGCCGATGCCGTCGGCGGTGACGTGGTGGGCCTCGTGGACGCAGGCTTCGATCCCTGCGCGCTGGAGCGCCATGGCCGTGGTCGAACCGGCGATGCCACCGCCGATGACCAGTGCGGTGCGGATCTGGGAGGTCATAACTCCTGCTTTGGTCGGTCGGGGGCCGTCGATCGGCCCGCTGCGGGGCGTGGACGCTTCGGTCTCGGCCGTGTACGGGCGCCGGCTCGGGATTTCTCGACCTGCGCGGCTGACCGCGGGGAAGTGCGGGGGCCGGCCCGCTTACCGGGCGAGGGTAATTCAGCGGATCCCCGCCGACAACACCCGACGGCATTTCCGGTGTTCGACTGCGGAATGCCGAGGTTGAACAGTCGGGTGTTCAACTGTCCACGCTTTCCGCATTGACCGCCGCCGAAATCCGCGGATACGTTCTCGGACAGAGATGGAAAACTGGCAGGAATATGTCCCTGGGGAGTTTGTGATGCACAAGGTCGTATCGCGGGACGGCACCACCATCGCCTATGAGAAGTCCGGCGAGGGCCCCCCGCTCGTGCTGCTCGGCGGCGGCTTCCGCGACCACACGGCCTTCGACACACTCGTCCCGCACCTGGCTCCCCACTGCACCGTGTACGCCTACGACCGGCGCGGGCGTGGTCAGAGCGGGGACGCTCCCGCCTACGCGGTCGAGCGGGAGATCGAGGACCTCCAGGCGGTCATCGACGAGGCGGGCGGTCAAGCGGCGGTGTTCGGCGGCTCCAGCGGGGCGATCCTGGTGCTGGAGGCGGCTCTCGCCGGTGCGTCGATCAGCAAGCTGGCCCTGCTGGAGCCGCCCTACCGGGTCCCGGGTTTCCGCACGCCTCCCGCCGGTTTCGCGGAGAAGCTGGACGCGCTGCTCGCCGAGGACCGGCGCGGTGAGGCCGTCGAGTACTTCCTCGCCGAGCACGTGGGCTTCCCGCCGGAGTGGGTGCAGGAATGGAAGGACAGCCCGCTGTGGCCGTCCAACGAATCGCTGGCGCACACCCTGCCCTACGACACCGCGGTGATGGGCGACGGCCGGGTGCCGGTCGAGCGGCTGGCCGGAATGCGGCTGGAGACGGTGGTCATCAACAGTGATCACACCGGCGACTGGCTGCTCGCGGCGGCCCGGGCGACGGCGGCGGCACTCCCGAACGGGCGGCTGCTGGAGCTGCCCGGGGTGTGGCACCGGGTGCTGCCGGAGGTGCTCGGGCCGGTGCTGGTGGAATTCGTCACCGCCTGACACCGGGCGGCGGGCGGGCGGTGCGCGGGCGGTGCGCACCGGGCCGCCGGGCCCCCTGCCGGGGCCGGTCATCGGCGAGCCCCCTGGCGGGGCCCGCACCGGGAGACCCGGGGCGGGCTCCGGCGGGGGCTCGCTCGCGTGCGCGGTGGCCCAGGTGGCGCCCTTGCTGCCGGGGCCGGCCTCCCGGTGGAGGGCTTCGCTCATGCGGCCGGCCTCCCGGCGGGGGCCTTCGCTTCATGCGGCCGGCCTCCCGGCGGGGAGCTTCGCTCATGCGGCCGGCCGGTGCCGCCGGGAGCGGCACCGGTTGGGGGCGGCGGTGCCCGGCCGCTACCAGGGGACGGTGCCGGTGTCGTCCTGCGAGGTGCCGGTGGGACCGTCGGGGCCGAGCAGGGCCAGCCGTACCGCCGTGACGGCGCCCTGTTCGACCGACTGGTGGCCGCGGTGGTTGTTCATGTCGGTGGCGGTGAAGCCGGGGTTGGCCGCGTTCACCTTGATGGGGGTGTCCCGCAGTTCCCTGGCGTAGGCGAGGGTGAGCGCGTTCAGAGCCGTCTTGGAGGACTGGTAGGTGACCAGGTTGTAGTCGCCGAAACCGGCGAAGAGGTCCGCGTTCAGGGTGAGGGAACCCACGGTCGAGGACATGTTGACGATGCGTCCGGCCGCGGAGCGGCGCAGCAGCGGCAGCATCGCGTTGGTCACCGTCAGCACACCGAAGACGTTCGTCTCGTACACCTCGCGCAGTTGCTCGGCGGTGGCCGCGCCGGGCGGGCCGTGGAACGCCCCGGTGATGCCCGCGTTGTTGACCAGGATGTCCAGACGGCCGTACCGCTCGTCGATCGTGGCGGCCGCGTCCGCGACCACGACGGGATCGGTCACGTCCAGCAGCAGCGGGTGCGCGTCGAGTCCCTCGGCGGTGAGCGCCTCAGCGGCGAGCTTGCCGCGCTGCGCGTCGCGGGCGCCGAGCAGCACGGTCACCCCTCGCGCGCCGAGCTGACGGGCGATCTCCCGGCCCAGGCCCTTGTTGGCACCGGTGACCAGGGCGACCCGGCCGTGTTCGGGGGCGCTGGTCATGCCGCCGTCACCGCCTCGCCGAACCAGTGCGCGAGCGCGTCCGTCAGGCCCTCGGCGCCACGCTCGTCGCCGACCCAGGCGACGTATCCGTCGGGGCGCACCAGGAGGGCGGCGGCGCCGTCGAACGGGTCGTCGGCACCGGCCGTGTGCGGGGACGCGGTCACGACGTCGACCCGGTCCTGCCAGGGGGCGGCGGCCCGGTGCACCCGGGCGTCGCCGGCCAGGTCGAGCAGCACCCCGCGTGCGGTGTGCAGCAGCTCGGGGCTCGTCGTCTTCTCGCCCGCCCCGTCGACCAGTTCGGTGCTCGGCAGACGCCGGCCCAGCAGCGGGTGGTCCGGCGCCGTCATGGCGTACCGGATGTCCAGACCGGTGACCATGCCGATGAGGTGCCGGCGGACCTCGGGCAGCTCCATCAGTTCCGCGAACAGGTCCCGCATCGGCTGCATGTGCTCGCCGGTGATGTACAGGCTGCGCTGGGTGAGGGTGTTGATCAGGACCCGGGCGCCCACCGGGTGCCGCTCGTCGTGGTAGGTGTCGAGCAGGTGTGCGGGGGCCTGGCCCTTGACGGCCAGCGCCAGCTTCCAGCCGAGGTTGACCGCGTCCTGCACGCCCGCGCTCATGCCCTGGCCGCCGATGGGCAGATGGATGTGCGCGGCGTCGCCGGCCAGGAACACGCGCCCGCTGCGGTACTGGTCCGCCTGCCGGGTGGCGTCGGTGAACTTGCCGATCCAGCGCGGTGTGCCGCCGCGGATGTCCTCGCCGGTCAGCCGCTGCCAGGCGGCGGCGGCCTCCTCGAAGGAGGGCGCCGCGTCGCCCTTGCGGGGGACGACGCCGGCGTCGTAGTAGGTGACCCGGAAGGTGTCCGGGCCCTGCTGGAAGGCGAGCACCATGCCGCCGGGCACCCGCTCGCCGTTGGGCCGCGGACGCACCCCGGTCACTCCGACCACCTCGGTGAACGCCATCTCGATGGTGGCGTCGTGGCCGGGGAAGCCGATGCCCGCCCTCTTGCGGACGGTGCTGCGGCCGCCGTCGCAGCCCACCAGATAGGCGGCGCGCAGCCGGGCTGGTCCGTCCGGGCCGGTCACCGTCACCTCGACGCCGTCGTCGCCGGAGTCCAGGCCGGTCACCTCCCAGCCGCGGCGCACGTCGACGCCCAGCTCGTCGGCCCACTCGCCGAGGACGGCGACGGTCAGCGACTGCGGCACGCCCTTGGCCCCGTAGGAGCCGCCCGGCACCTCCCGGTAGTCGAGCGGGACCCCGCCGAAGTGGCCGATGGGGATGGTGTCGAAGCCGCCGAACCGGGGAAGCAGCCCGCGCTGGTCGAAGGTCTCGATGGTGCGCGCCGTGAAGCCCAGGGCGCGGGACTGGTCGGTCGGCTCCGTCGATTTCTCCAGCACCACGCACCCGACGCCGGCCAGACGCAGTTCGCACGCCAGCATCAGCCCGACAGGACCGGCTCCCACAACGATGACGTCGGTGTTCATGCGGCTCATTTCGCTCCCGGGTGAGGATGGGGGTGAGGTGGCCCGGACGCCGGCCGGCACCCGGCCGGCCCCGCTGCCCGCCCGCGCCGGGCGGCGAAGGTCCTGGCGGGTTCCCGGAGCCCTGGGCAGAGAGAGCCGGCCGCCGTCGTCATCGGCAGGCCCGCCGGGGCTCTGGTGAATCGCCCCGCCCGCCTGCGTACGTACCGTCCACAGCGCCTCCTCTTGAGGCCACGGTCGGCCGGGGCGCTCAAACGGGGCTCGGGCGCGACTCGGGCCGGGGCCCGCGGCGCAGGCCCCGTTCTCGTATTGGCCGGGGTCTACCGGTGCGGTGGCGACGCAACTCCTTAGTGGAGTCGCAGTATCCCCGCGGTCCTGCGGCGGGCCCGGTCCGCGCCGTCGATCAGCGCCTCCCGGGTGAGGGTGAGCCGGGCGCCCGCCAGCACGGCGAGCACCAGGACCATGACGAGCACCCACCAGTGCGCCAGCAGCCGATTGACCACCATCACCACCAGCCCGATGCCGGCCGCCACCACCACGGCGAAGACGACCAGCTGCACGTCCCGCTGCTGCTGCCGGCCAGGCCTCCCCCTCGTAACCACTCCCCCGCACAACCGCCCGTGCTGACAGGAGGCACTGACATCGATGCTGATACTCGGGTTCCGGCGGTCGTGACTCGCCACTGGCTGACGCCCTGGCAGGAGCTCGGTCAGAAGCCGCGTCAGCACATCAGTACCCCAGGTGATCAAAGGGGAGAACAGGCCAGGTCAGGGAAGACATGGGGCTCTGCCCCATACGCCAGCCACCCTGCGAAGGGTGTAGAGGGACGACATTCGGCCCCCTCGTTGGCCGGCCGCTGAGGGACTGTGCGACATCCCGCGAGTTCTCCTGAGCTTCACGTCTCGGTTTCCATGGCCCGCAGTCGGGCCTCGGCGTCGGCGACGACCCGCCCCGATTCCTCGGTCATCCGGCCCTCCGCGTCAGTGATCGGGCAATTCATGACCGTGACGGCGAGGCCGTCGAGTTCCACCATCGCCGCCACCTCCGCGCGCCGACGGGAGTCGTACTGAACGAAGTCGTCGCAGGCTTCGACCAGCGCGGTGAACGACGGAAGCCGTCCCACCAGCTCGGACCGGAGTTCCTGCAGTACACGCTGCATGTCCTTGCCGCGCTCGTGCAGTGCGGGCGCCGCGTCCTGCTTCTCTCTCATCCTCCTCTCGCGCCGCTCCAGGTCCCGTGCCCTGGCCTGGTGGCCGTATG
Source organism: Streptomyces lancefieldiae (assembly GCF_031845825.1). NCBI lineage: Bacteria > Bacillati > Actinomycetota > Actinomycetes > Kitasatosporales > Streptomycetaceae > Streptomyces > Streptomyces lancefieldiae. The sequence continues at coordinate 35,008 of NZ_JAVRFH010000021.1, forward strand.
CGAGCGTTTGGATCTGGCACTGCACGATGACGTCCCGCGAGAGGCCGGCCGAAGTCGTTTCGATTTTGGACAGCACCAATCTCCCGGCCGCCCTCCCGCCACCGCCGGCAGCGCGGCCGAACCACGCCTCCGTAGCGTTGCGGGCCGCCGCCCCCGACAGCTTCCTGATCGCCCTGCCGGTGGAGGCGGAGCCGAAAGTACGCACCGCGCGATAGGCACCTGCCTTGGCAACCTGACCGACGACGGGCGAGCCGACGGCCCCAAGGAGGGCGCCGCCCAGCAGCACGCCGACAGTGGCCTGCACAGCACTTTTGCGCGGCCGTCGAGGCTCGATGCCCACCTCGCCGTCGACGGTTGGTCTCTCGATCGCGGTCGGCTCGGTCAGGTCGACGTGCTTGAGACACTGAAAGACGTCACGGAAGGGGACGAGGGCCTCGTCGTAGAGCGCCTGCCGTGCCTTCTGCAGGGCGGTGTTCTCCTGGGCGACCCGCTGATCGAACTCCTCCTGCTGGCGCTCGAGCAGACGCTGGCGCCTCCGTCGGTTCGTCTCCACGAGCCTGCGTACCTCGGCTATGTCGATGGCCATGTTGCCCCCTGATGATCGGTTCGGAGATCCTAGTGCCGCACCAGACCGTTTCGTCTGCGTTGTGACGTCGATGGCTCTCTTTGACCTCAATCGGCCACTCCCTGCTCGGGGGTGACCCATCTGCTCACGATTCCCCACCTGCGGAGTGAGATCGTCTCCGTGGGGCGGGGTGCGGGTTTGCTCCTCGGCCGGCGATCAGGGCTGGTTCGCGATCCGCCGACCGAGCTGTTCGAGGAATTACTGCAAGTTGGCCGCGGCGACCTCGAAGTCGTCAGACCAGGAAGCCGTGGTGGACTTCCAGACATGTCCGCTGTCTCCGATGGCGAACAGCTGGCCCCCACCGTCGCCGCCGAGAACCAGTGCGATCGATTCGCATGCAATCCGAGCGGGGCCGTACTCGCGGACATGGTCCGCTGCCGTCGCGGCTGAGTGGATGAAGTACCCGCTGTCGACGTCGGCAGGCAAGCCTCGCTGATCACCCAGTAGCGTGGCCGGGTCGGAGGGAATTGGCGTCAGGTCCGCGCATGCGTCCGTCGCCTGGTGGCCGTCATCGGTCGCGAGCGTCACGGCGTTGTGGCCGGGCGGGAAGCCGTGCGTTTGGAGGGAACGCCGGCATCAGCTTCGTCAGGGCCGCACCGTCCTGCTCCCACCAGAACCGGACCCACTCCGCGTCAAGTCGCTCGCCTGGCATGTTTCTCCCCTCACATACGCGTAGGACACCCGTCGACGCGAGCCCGGAAGAACATGTCGAGGGACCGGCATGGGTGCGGTCGGAGCTCTGCTCCTTCCGGTACGCCCCTCGGCACGCCCCGTCCTGGCGGAACACCGCTCGGGTCGGGGCGCGCGGGTCGGTGGAGTCAGGCCTGACCGGGATCGAGGCCGAGAGCGGTTGCGGTGTCCTGTCCGCCCCAGCCCTGTGGGGTGCGCCACAGGAGGTGGACACCGAAGACGTCGTGGACGGTGGCGGCCGACCAGTCCTCGGCGGGCGACTGGGACAGCACCAGGTAGAGGCGGTCGGCGGCCGCCGGCAGGGTGTGGTTGACCTCGCGGAGTCGGGCCGCTCCCGACCGGAGGTCGGGGTACGTGGACAGACCGGCGCCCAGGACCTCGTAGAGGAAGCGGCCGTGCTCGGTGGTGCAGTCGACGTCGACGACCAGCGAGTCGGCCTTCGGCTGCCGGTCGGCCCGCAGGAGGGCCGCCATCAGCTCGAAGCGCACCGCCTCATGGGTCTTGCAGGTACGGTCGGTCGCGGCCGAGCTCTCCAGGAACCGGAGCAGGTCCGTGCTCGGCCCGGCCGTCGGTTCGGACGCCGGTGCGACGGTGCCGGCGGTGGTGCTGGGCATGGGGTGGTTCTCCTCCGGCTCGGGCTGCTGGGGCGGTGTGGGCGGTTCGGTCCGCCTGAGGGGTGCGGGCTCGGGGGGTCGCGTGGCGGCAGGCTCGGTGGCCCCGTTTTCGTTCACCGGACGGCCGGCGGCTTTGGCCGCGAGGCGCTGTTCCAGCGTGCGGCGTGCCTCGGCCAGGGCCTCGGCCCAGCCGCTGCGCTGGAGTTCCGCCCGGAACCGGTCCAGGTCGGGGGTGTCCGAGGCGAGCGCGCGGTTGGTGTTCGCGGCGAGGTCCCGCAGCAGGGCCAGGCGGTCCCGGTCCGGGGAGCCGAGGACTCGCCAGACGTCCAGCCAGTCGTGCTGGTCCAGGCGCAGGCAGCGGTTGGCCATGCCCTTGAGTTCGGAGAGCCGGGCCCGGGCGTCGTCCGCGACGTCGCCGTCGGCCAGTTCTCCGACGACGGTGAGCGCGTCCACGTACCGCTCGGCCATGGTGGGCGAGATGGGCCTGCGTCCGCGTTCGTCGACGGTGACGAAGGTGACGTTGGAGGTGTGGCGCAGGACCCAGGCGTCCAGCTCCGCCCCGGTCTCGGGCGGTGTGGAGCCGTGGCGTACGGCCAGGAGCAGCGGACGGTCGGTGGCGGGTGAGACGGCCTCGACCTTGTAGTTGCCGCCGGTGGTGTGGCCGACCACGCGGACCTTGATGTCGGTGCCGATCTCGGGGGCGTTCCCCGCCGCGGTGGCCGGTCCTGCTGTACTGCCGGCGACCTCGTCGGTGCCGGGGATGGTGCCGGTGGGCGGCTGTTCCGCGGAGCCCGCAGTGCCGGTGTTCGTGAGGGCCTGCGGGAGCGGTGCGGTGTGCAGGACGGTCAGGGTCTGGGTGCTGCGGGTCAGCGCGATGTACAGCTGGCGCAGGCCGGCCGGGCCGCGAGCGGCGATGGTGGCGGGTTCCACCACGAGGACGTGGTCGTACTCCATGCCCTTGGCCTGGGCGGCGGCCAGCACGGACACCGCCTCGCGTTCCTGCTGCGTGAGGCCGTCCGCCTCGTCGAGGTGGCGGGCGATCTCGTCGAGCCAGCCGGAGTCGTCGGGGACGATGACGGCCACCGAGCGCAGGGTGTGCCCGTCGCTGCTGCCGAGGAGGCGGACGGCCTGGGCGACGGTGTCGTCCAGGAGCCGCCACGGCTCGGTCACGATGGTCCGTACGGCACCTTCGCCGGCTTCGCGCACCGCCTGCGGGTAGGGCAGCGAGGGGGCGACCGTGCGGGCCAGCGGCGCGACGAACTCCATGATCTCGGCGGGCACGCGGTAGCTGGTGGTCAGTTCGGCCACGCGCCAGTCGCCGTGGTCGGACAGCAGAGTGCCCAGTTCCTCCCAGTCGGTGTGCACGCGCGGACCGGTGGCCTGGGCGAGGTCGCCGAGGACGGTCATGGAACCGCCCCGCGCGACGCGCCGGCGCAGGGTGCGGGCCTGCATGGGGGTCAGGTCCTGGGCCTCGTCGATGACGATGTGGCCGTAGCGGCGCGGGGTCTCGCCGGTGATGAGGTACCGGAGTTCCTCGAGCAGGACGAGGTCGTCCAGGGTCCACGGGTCACCGTCGGCGGTGGCGGCGCGGGGGCGGTGCAGGGCGGCCTGCTCCTCGTCGTCGAGTACGCCGGCGCCGCAGGCGCGCAGCAGGTCGGGCGAGTCGTAGAGACTGCGCAGGGCCTCCAGGGCGCCGGGTGAGGGCCAGACCCGGTCGAGGAGGCGTTCGACCCTGCGGTTGCGTTCCAGGCTGCGGCGGATCGTGCCGTCCGCGCCGCGGCGCGGGGCGACGGCGACGAGTTCGGCCAGGAGGCGGTCGACGAGTTGGTTGCGGAAGCGGTCGCGGCGTTCGCGGTGGGCACCGTCACCGCCGCGCGCCTCGGCGAGGAGGGCGAGGACCTCGGAGCGCGGCACGCGCAGGGTGGTGCTGCCGGCGGTGACGGTGAACGCCGGCTCGTCGCCCTCGAAGGAGGGAGCGGTGAGGAGGGCGTCGAGGGCTTCGGGGCGGCACTCGCGCTCGACCCGCCGACGCAGGACGGCCGCCATGCGCTCGTCGGACTTCACCAGCCGCGCCCGCGGGGTGTCGGTGCCGAGGGCCTCGCCCTCCCACAGACGGGACAGCTGGACGGAGTTGACGTCGCGGGTGCCGAGGGTGGGCAGCACCTGGCCGACGTAGTCGAGGAACCGCTGATGAGGGCCGATGACGAGGATGTCCGAGGCCGTGAAGTGCTCGTTGTTGACCAGCCAGGTCACGCGGTGCAGCCCCACCGCGGACTTGCCGGTGCCCGGCCCGCCCTGCACGACGAGGATGTCGGTCGGCGAACCCGTGACCAGGTCCATCTGGTCACGGCGGATCGTCTCCACGATGTCCCGCATCCGGCCGCTGCGCGAACGCTGCAGCTCACGCAGGAGGAAATCGTCCGGCTGCAGGGGCCGTTTGCGACGCTGGATACGGGCGATGTCGGCAGGGGTGTGGGCCGGCGGACGCTCCCCGTGCTTCGCGGCGCCCGGCCGTCCGGCCGTCGGGGCGTCGTCGGCGGCGGGCCTGGGCGTGGGAACGAGGCCCGCGTCGGGGGCGGCGTCGAGGGCGGCGTCGAGGGCGGCCTCGGAGACGGTGCCGGAAAGCGCTCCGGGCACGGCGATCTCATCGGAGTAGTCCTCGACGACACGCTCCGCGCAGCGCAGCCGCCGCCGCAGAACCACGTCGCCCGGCGCCTCCTGCCGCGCCTCGAGCCACTTGGTGGCCATACCGCTGGTCCACAGCACGACGACGGTGTCGCGGGTCCGGACGTCGGAGACGGGACGCCGGCCGACGTACCAGGGTCGGGGCTCGCCGCCGGACTCCTCCGGGGCGTCGACGCGGGCGAAGACCAGCGACTCGCCCCCGAGGCTGCCGTAGGCCGCTGCCCGCTGCTCCGCGTCCTTCTTGTTGGCGATGCCGTCCTTGCCGGTGGCCGACGCCGTGGCGGCCCCCGTTCCGTTCATCTCGGCCAGCCGCGCCTCGTAACAGGCGTACGCGTGGTCCACCGCCTTCTGCTCGAGGGCGATGACGTCGTCGCGTGTGGTGGTGCTCATGTGCTTTCCCTCCCTTGCGACGCCCCGCAGGGCGCCGCCACGGGCATACGCCCGTCCCCGGCGACATGACTATCAGAGACCGGACGGTGACGAACAGTCCGGGCCCACATCAGGAGGCCAGCTCCCCCACCAACTCCCCGACCTCCACCCGCCAGACACGGACCTGGTCGTGTGCGGGGCCGACCTCGTACTGGAGGTAGTGGCATCCCAGGCACAGGTGCGACCAGGCTGCCCGGGTACGTCGGGCGGTCCCTTCCGTGGCGTAGCGGTGCAGGCAGGGCAGCTTGGCCCGCATGGTCGCGCCGGCGAGCCCCGACACCGCGGTGTCGGGGCTCGCCGCGTCCGAACAAGCGCCTCAAGACGGGCCCGTCCGTTGGCTGATCAGGCACATACGCGAAGGGCCCTGCCGATTACCGGCAGGGCCCTTCGTGTACGGTCCCAGCACCTAGGTTTCTAGCGGTGGTTAGGCCCGTCAGTCCTAACGGGCCTAACCGGTCCGTGGGTAGGTGCCGGAGTCATGCCGCCCGAGGTCAGCAGCCCTTGCTCGTCCCGGGGCTGTCCTGGTCGTCGACCTCGACGGGGTAGTCGACGAAGCGCTTGTCGTACAGGACCGCGTCGGCCGAGTAGTCCGTTCGGGGGCTGACCTCGTTGCAGGATATGGAGGTGGTGAGCGACTTGGTGCCCTTCCAGTCGTTCAGCCGCACCTTGCCGACGGCGATGTACTTGGTGCCGAAGGGCCACTGGGGGCGGCGCAGCATGAGGGTCAGGCTGATGGTGTGTCGTTCCTTGCAGGTGATGGTGGTGCGGGCGTAGAGACGTCCGTTCTGTACGAAGGGATTCTCCACCGAGAACGGGCAGTCACTCTTGGTGCTGCCGACGGCCGCGGCCCGGTCCGCGGCGGAGTCGGCCGAGGCGGTGTCGGACTGGGCCGCCCCGGCGTTCACCACGGTGTCGCGCTCGCCGCCGGCCGCCTCACCGCCGAGGGGCGAGGTGCTGGGCAGGGCGATGGCCCCGCCCAACAGCGCGCCGGCCACCGCGGTGACCATCAGCGCACGGGCCTTGCGTGAACGGGTGCTGTGTGCCGTATGCATGCGAATACTGCTCCGATCGGAGTTGAAGGAATGCGAGCCCCGGCGGGCCTCCCCGCCGGGGTGGTGGCCCATCGGCCGGTGAGGGCCAGGCGGTCACGGTCCCGCCCGGGGTGGGGCCGGCGTCCGGACGCCGGTCGACCTCTCGATGCGGCGGTGGACAGGCTCCGTGAGACGGGTGGGAGCGGGACGACGGCGGCTGATGCCGCCCGGTCTGCACCCCTGGACGACCTGGCCGGGGCCCGCTGGCCGTCCCCGGTCTGCGATGGCCGGTCGGACGCGTAGACCCGGATCAGGGCCGGTTGGGTCCGCTGGGTCCGTTGGGCCCAACGGGCATGTCCCGGCCGATGCCGCTGATAGCGGTGTGGTCAGCGGTGGGCGAAGGAGACCTTGGTGACGACGGCACCGGCGATCGGGATGGGCTTGACACGGATCTTCGGCGTGGCCGCGCTGTTGCCCCAGGGCACCTTGATGAAGACGGTCTCCTGCTCCGTACCGCCCGCGATGACGCCGGCCTTGTACCACGTGCCCTTGCCGTTCGGCGCGATCCCGAAGACCTCGACCTGGCTGCGCTGCAGCTCGGCGTACTTGTCGCCCCACAGCTCGTAGGTGAACGTGGGGGTGCTCTTCGACCCGAAGAACGCGCACGAAGACAGTCCCTCGGTCCACTTGCCGACCACGCCGACGGCAGAGCCCTGGCACTTGCTCGCCTTGTTGGACTGGGCGGCCGCGGCGTTGGCGATGGTGTCGGCGGGCTTCCCCGAGGCGCTGGCGGAGACCAGACCGCCGGAGACGGCTACGGCGCCGCCGCCGGCGAGCAGGCTGCCGGCGAGGGCCGCGACCACCAGGGGACGGATCCGCCGGGTTCGTGTGTTGCGCATGCTGTTTCCTCCTGTGCTGAAGAGATGAGTGAGTGCTGGGCAGCCGGGCGCCTGATGTGCGGGCCGTCCCGGGCGCGTTCCTCGCCTGCCTGCGGCCGTCGACACCGGTGAGCGGCAGAGCGGACCCGGCATCGCACGGGGCAGCGCCTTCGACGGGGCGCGGCCCAGCGGTGCGGGGCGGTGAGCAAGAGCCTCGGGGCGTCCGGCGCACTCGGCAACGGCCTGCGGCGTCCGAGACAGTCCAGGTACGTCTTCCCTGGCCAGCGGTGGTGTCCAGCTCCGTCCGCCGCCGCTTATGGGTGTGGCAGGATGCCGGCGACGCCGAAGCCTTCGGTGCCGATGGCGAACGGTGCGGCGGCGAGGTCTACGAGCGATCGGTACACGGTCCGGGGCCTCCAGGTACCGTGATGTGACGGCTCTGGTGATGACAAGGGGCCGAAGAGAGGCCGGCCCGAGAGGACCGACCGAGGGACCGACCGATGGATGGTGGGGCTGCTCAGAGCCCGGGAACCGTCTCTCTCGCCACGTCGGCGACGGTGACGGCCGCCGGTTCGGCTTTCATCGGCTCCTCCGCGCGGCCGTACACCTGGCGCAGCGCTGGCGGAAGGCCCCGCCCGACGGGGCACGCCTGATGGGGGGACGCGGAGTGCAAGGAGATGACACTGGCGGCGATCCGTCCGGATGTCACGATGCCGTCGGGATGCCTGGGGCAGACCCACGCCATCCAGGTCGGTGCGTGCGTGGCCACGGTCATGCGGCTGCTCGTGCCCATGAGACCCCCCGCCGTCCGCAGTCGTCGACGCCACTCCCCGCGGGGGTGGGCGGACGCGCGGCACCTCCCGTCGCCGGTGGCGTACGGGAGGTGCCGGGTGGAACTGCGCGGGATCGCCGCGCGGTCAGCCGCCGTTGATGGCCGGGCCGGCGGGGTCACCGCTCGGCGGCCGTGGCAGGAGGGACCTGGCTGCGCGGGGTGACCGCGCGCCGGTGACGGGGTCGGATCCGGCGCCCGGTCCCTCGGCTGAAGGGGGTGTCCGCGGTCGGCCGGGCCGGCCGCGTTCCCTTCGATCACGCACCCTCAGTCTTGGCGGCAGCGGCCGAGACTCGCTCGAGAAACGCTTGACGCGTCCGGCGCGGGGCTATGCGTCCGGTGTGGGGGCTGCCGTCGTGCGGAGGGCCACCTCTCGCACCAGGAGGCCCGCCAGCAGGGCGAGCGCGCCGGCGACGGAGCCGATGAGGAAGGCGCTGTGGATGCCGGAAGCGGTGGCATGGCGGTAGGCCTCCCGGACCGCGGGCTCCAGGCGGGCCAGGCCGGCCGCGTCGGGCTGGGTTCCGGCCAGGGGCTGTTGCCCGGGCATGCGCTCGGCCATCACCTCCAGGACGCGGCGGTTGAACAGCGCGCCCATCACGGCGACACCGAAGGAGCTGCCCAGCATGCGGAAGAGCGTGATGGTGGACGAGGCCACGCCGATGTCCCGGATGTCCACGCTGTTCTGCGAGATGAGCATGACGACCTGGAGCAGGCAGCCGAGACCCGCGCCGAGCACCGCCATGTACACCGCCGCCTCGGTACGTGAGGTGGAGGTGTCCATGGTCGACAGCAACAGCATGCCGGCCAGCATCAGTGCGCCGCCCGCGACCGGGAACGCCTTGTAGCGTCCGGTGCCGCTGGTGATGCGGCCCGCCGTCATCGCCACGACGATCATCGCGCTCATCATCGGCAGCAGCAGCAGACCGGAGTTGGTCGCCGACACCCCCTGCACGGCCTGCTGGTACAGCGGCAGGAACAGCACCGCGCCGAACATCACGAAGCCCATCACGAACCCGGTGACCGACATCAGCGCGAAGTTGCGGTTGCGGAAGACGTGCAGCGGCAGCACGGGCTCGGCGGCCCGTGTCTGCCAGTAGACGAAGGCGCCCAGGCTGACCACCGCGGCGGCGCACAGCGAGACGATGACGTCCGAGCCCCACGCGTACTCGGTGCCGCCCCAGGTGGCGACCAGGACGACCGCGGTGATGCCCGCCATCAGGAGTGCCGACCCCGCGTAGTCGATACGGGCGCTGGATCTGCGGACCGGAAGCCGCAGCACCATCGCCGCCATGACGAGGACGACCGCGCCGATGGGCAGATTGATGTAGAACGTCCAGCGCCAGCCGAGGTGGTCGGTGATCGTGCCGCCCACCAGCGGTCCGCCGATCATCGACAGGGCCAGCACGGCGGCGAGCATACCTTGGTAGCGGCCCTGCTCGCGCGGCGGCACCAGTTCGCCCACGATCGCCATGACGCCGGCCATCAGGCCGCCCGCGCCCAGCCCCTGGATCACCCTGAAGCCGATCAACTGGCCCATGTCCTGGGCCATGCCGCTGAGTGCCGAACCGGCCAGGAAGATCACCACCGAGGTGAGGAAGAGTCCCTTGCGGCCGTGCAGGTCGCCCAGCTTGCCCCAGATCGGGGTGGCGGCGGCGGTGGCCAGGGTGTAGGCGGTGACCACCCACGACAGATGCTCCATGCCGCCCAGGTCGCCGACGACGGTGGGCATCGCGGTGCCCACGATCATGTTGTCCAACTGGGACAGCAGCATGGCGATCATCAGCGGGAGCAGCATAAGCCGTATGTTGGGCCCGCGTGCCTCCCGCCGTGCTGTGCCCGCCGCCTTGTCGATGGTCGTCGCCACGGTGCTCACCTCGCTCGATTCGCTGGTCCGCGCGGCCGCGCAGCATGGGTCGCCCGCCGGCCGTGCTGGGGCGCCACCCTGACGGCGCGGGCACCGCGCGCGGTGAGCAGCGCACGGAAGTCCAGCAGGGACCGCTCGTGTGCCGCTCGTATCCCGCTCACGGCCCGCCGCGTCCCCTGCCACCCGTCCGGCCCGCGGTGAGCTGGGCTTCCGTGCCCGCCTGCGGCACTTCCAGGGCTCGGGCAGCAGGTGCGACGAGGTGGGGGCGGGGCGGTGTCAGAGATACGTCAGCCCCGTGTCAGGGGGCGTTGCCAGGGTCCGTGCCAGGCCCCGCCCCGGCCCGTCGGCCCGTTGTGTCTGTGAGGAGTCGCGGTGATAACCCATCAGACCGTTCGTGTGCACCACGACAGCAGCTCGGAGCGACTGCTCGCCCTGAGGGATGCTCTGGACGAGGCGCCCGTGGAGCGGGTGCGGCTGACCGACCTGACGGCCTCGTTCACCCCGCGTTCCGGCGGGGTGGACGGCGAGTGGGCGCTGGCCCTGGCGAACCTGGAGAGCGAGCTGCCGCCGATCGTCGTGCACCGCCCCACCCTGTCCGTCATCGACGGGCTGCACCGGCTGCGGGCCGCGCGGCTGAAGGGCCGTACGCACATCGCGGTCCGCTTCTTCGAGGGGTCCCGGCAGGACGCGGCCCTGCTGGCGGTGGCGATGAACGTGGCCCAGGGCCGACCGCTGTCCCAGAGCGACCGGGCCGCCGCCGCGGAGCGCATCGTCGCCGCGCGGCCTCAGTGGTCGGACCGTGCCATCGCCATGGTGGCGGGACTGTCCGCGAAGAAGGTGTCCGAGCTGCGGGCGCGGATGGAAGGTCTGCCGCGGTGCGAGCGGCGGGTCGGGCTCGACGGACGGGCCCGGCCGCTGAGCACCGTGCAGGGGCGGGAGCTGGCCGGGGAGTTGCTGCGGGCGGACCCCACGGCGTCGCTGCGGACGGTCGCACGGCGCGCGGGGATCTCCCCGGCGACCGTCGCCGACGTACGCGACCGGGTGCTGCGGGGCGACGATCCGGTGCCGCCGCGGCAGCGTGGCCTGGCGGCGGCCGGACGCGGCGCGCGCGAGGGACGGGAGCCGGGCGGCCGGGACCGGGAGGAGCGGGCGCAGTCGGCCGAGGAGCTGATCACCCTCTTCGAGGCGCTGCGGCGGGACCCGTCGCTGCGGCTGAACGAGATGGGCCGCGGCATGCTGCGGATGCTGGACGCGTGTGCGCTGCTCGCCCGCGACCGGGGGCGCATCATCGCCAACCTGCCGCCGCACTGCACCGACCAGCTGGCGGAGCTGATGCGCCGCTACTCGGAGCTGTGTCAGACGTTCGCCGACGAACTGAGCACCGGCCCGGCCGGGCCCGGCACGCTGAGGCCGGCACGCTGAGGCCGGTCACCTCCTCGGCGGCGCCCGCCGACCGCCCGGGTCCCCGGGCCGGTGGGGCGGTGGAGCGGTGGAGCGGTGGAGCGGGCGTGACAGGCCCTCGGGGCGGTTCGGCGCAGGGAGTAGCACTCGGGTGTTCAGTATGTGACCCGTACGGGTGTCCCAGGCCCAAGGTGTCTCAGGCGGCGACGCCGATCGTCGCGGGTCGAGCCCCCTCTGCGCCCGAGGGCCTGCCGCTGGAAGAACCGGGTGGACGCCCGAACGACGGGAAGGCGCGAAAGACCATCGTGTCTGTCGCGCCGCTCTCGCGCCGCTCTCGCTCGCGGCCGGTGCCCCGGGCGGTCCTCCGCAGTGGCCGAGTCTGGCCTCAGCAGTGGCCGAGTCTGGCCTCAGCAGTGGCCGAGTTTGAAGCCCACTCCCCGTACCGTCACGATCCAGCCGCTGTCGCCCAGCTTGCCGCGCAGGCTGCTGACGTGGGTGTCGACCGTGCGGCGGGACCAGGAGTCGCCCCATACCTGCTTGAGCAGCTGCTTGCGCGGAATGACCGTGCCGGGGTGCGAGGCCAGCAGGCACAGCAGGTCGAACTCCTTGCGGGTCAGGGCGACTTCGGTGCCGTCCACGACGACCCGGCGGGAGTTGACGTCGATCCGCAGCGAGTCGTGCCGGATCTCCTCCACGGCGGTCGGCTGCCACTGGGCGCGGCGCATCACGGCCTCGATACGGGCCATCAGCTCGCGCAGCCCGTAGGGCTTGGTGACGTAGTCGTCGGCGCCGGCCTGCAGACCGAGGACGCAGTCCAGTTCGGACTGCCGGGCGGTGACGACGATGACGGGGACGCGGCTGACGGACCGGATGGCCCGGCACACCTCCAGCCCGTCCAGGTCGGGCAGTTCCAGCGCGAGCAGCACGAGGTCCACGTCCGCGTACGCCTGGAGGGCCGCGCTGCCCTGGGTGACGCCGACGGGTTCGTGGCCGTGCCGGCGAAGCTGGGTCACCAGTGGGTCGCCGTTGTCGGGGCCCACGACCAGGATGCGCCACGCCGTGGCGGTCACGGCGGGCGCGGTCCCGGACAGGCCCTGGACCGGCCGGGCCGGCTGCGGGACGGAAATCTGAAGCTCCGGCAGCACCTGTGCCGTCATCGTCTGACTCATGCCTTCCCCCAAGGGTCCTGCACGGCCCGTGCGCGCTGCCGCGCAGGCGGTCACCGGCGCGCACCCCTGGCCACGACCCTACGGTCCGTCGGTCGAATCCCGCTGAAGCGCGAGGCTCGACCGCGTCGAGCCGACGGTGCCGCCCGGGACACCGCTACGGATTCAGCACCCACGCCGAGTGGTGCGGAGCGAAACCGATGTGCGGGTAGTACTCCGTCGCGGCGGGCGCCGACAGCAGCACGATCTTCGCCGTCGGGGCCTCCTTGCGGGTGGCGTCGATCAGGGCGCGGCCGATCCCGGAGCGCTGGTGGGTGCCCGACACCGCGATGTCCGACAGATAGGTGACGTAGGAGAAGTCGGACACGCTGCGGGCGATGCCGATCAGCGAGCCGTCGGCGTCCCGGGCGGCCAGGACGAGGTTGGCGTTGCGCACCATCGCCGCCATCCGCTCGCGGTCGTCGGCCGGGCGCCGCTCCCCCAGGCCCGACGAGCGGTACACCTCGAGCACCTCGTCCAGGTCCAGGGCGGTGCCCTCCACCCGCTCAATCGTCCAGCTCACGAAGATTCTCCAATCGGCCGCGTATCACGTCGTGATGGGTGAGGAAGCGCTCGGGTTCGAGCGCGCCCAGGTCGATGCCCTCCTGGGCGAGCGTGGTGGCGAAGTGCCGGCCGGTGGCGATCGTGCGGTTCGCCGCGGCCTGCACCGAGCGGTAGGCCCGCTCGCGTTCGGTGCCGTCGCCCAGCAGCTCGGCCAGGACCGACGAACTGTAGATCAGACCGTCGGTGGTGTCGATGTGGTCCCGCATCCGCTGCGGGTGCACGGTGAGCGACTCCACCAGCTCGGCCGCCTTCGTCGCCTGGAAGTGGCCCACGGACAGGCTGTCGGGCAGGATGACCCGCTCCACCGACTGGTGGGCGAGGTCCCTCTCGTGCCACAGCGCCACGTTCTCCAGGGCGGTGGTGGCGTATCCGCGCAGCAGCCGGGCCAGGCCGCACAGCCGCTCGCTGGTGGTGGGGTTGCGCTTGTGCGGCATGGCGCTGGAGCCCTGGTAGGCGCTGGTTCGGCGCTCCTCGACCTCGCGGACCTCGGTGCGCTGCAACAGCCGCAGCTCCAGGGCGATCTGCTCGATGCACGCGCCCAGGGCCGCCACTGCCTGGAGCAGTTGGGCGTGCCGGTCGCGGGCGACGACCTGGCTGGGCACCGGCTCGACGCCGAGGCCGAGCGCCTCGCACACGTAGGCCTCGACGGACGGGTCGATCAGCGCGTAGGTGCCGACGGAGCCGGAGACCGTGCCCACGGCGACGGCCTCGCGGGCGGCGGCCAGCCGGGTCAGGGAGCGGTCGACGGCGAAGGCGTGCGTGCCGAGCTTGTGGCCGAAGGTGGTCGGCTCGGCGTGGACGCCGTGGGTACGGCCCACCATCACCGTGTCCCAGTGCGCGAGCGCCGTGTCGGTCAGCACCCGCCGCAGCCGCCGCCCGGCGCCGAGCAGCAGGTCGGTGGCGCGGGCCAGGGTGTGTCCGAGGGCGGTGTCGACCAGGTCGTAGCTGGTCATGCCGAGGTGGACCCAGCGCGCGGAGGACTCGGGGATGCTCTCGCAGTACGCGGCGAGGAAGGACAGCACCTCGTGATCGCGTTCCTTCTCGATCTCGGCGACCCTGGCCGCGAGCGGTACCGGGGCGCGGCGCATGTCCGCGAGGGCTTCGGCGGGTACGCGTCCGAGCCGCACCTGGGCCTCGGTGGCGAGGATCTCGACCTTGACCCAGGTGGCGTAGCGCGACTGGTCGGCGAAGAGGTCCGCCATCTCGGGCAGGGTGTAACGAGGAATCATCGGTCGGCCTTCGTCGGTCGGGCGGGACGGTGGGGGCCCGGTGCGGCGCGCGTGGGACCGCACCGGGCTCTGCTTCGGGACGGTCCCTCAGTACGCCCCGAAGTACTCGCGCTGCTCCCATTCGGTGACGCGTCCCGGCGGCGGGGCGGCCTGTCGGCACCAGCCCTCGAAGCGGTGCAGCTCGCTCTCCTTGAGCTTGGCCAGACAGGCGGCCAGGGGCGCGCCGAGCAATTGTGCGGCCCGGCCCGCGGTGAAGGCCTCCAGCGCCTCGCGCAGGGACTGCGGAACCATCTGGCGGGGGCCGTCGGCCGGTACGGCGCCGGGTGCGGCGCCGGCTGCGGTGGGCGCCGCCGGCGCGGCGGTGCCGGACAGGCCCTCCAGGCCGGCGAAGAGCTGGGCGGCGATGTTCAGATACGGGTTGGCGCACGGCTCGCCCATGCGGTTCTCGATGTGGGCGCCGGCCCCGCTGCCGACCATCCGCAGCATCGCGGTGCGGTCCTCGACGCTGTAGCCGACGCGGGTGGGGGCGAGCGAGTGCTCGGCGGCCAGGCGCCGGTAGCCGTTGACGGTGGGCACCGACAGCACGAACAGCTCGCGTGCCCAGGCCAGCAGGCCGTCGGCGTACGCCTTGCCCTGCGGGGACAGGCCGCCGGAGAGCCCTTCGGCGCTGAAGACGTTACGGCCGGTGCCGCTCTCCACGACGGACTGGTTCAGGTGCCAGCCGCTGGGGTCGGCGGCGTCCAGCAGCGGCTGGGACATGAAGGAGGCGTGATGGCCGCGGCCGGCGCAGAACCGCTTGGTGTAAGTGCGGAACAACAGCATCGCGTCGGCGGTGTCCAGGGCCGACATGGGGCTGAAGGTGGTCTCCACCTGGCCGGGACCCGACTCGTGCTCCATCGACCTCAGCGGCAGGCCCAGGGCGAGCAGGTCCAGGGCGAGGGGGTCGGTGACGGGGGCGACGGTGTCGTAGGCGGCGTCCAGGTTGAACTGGTAGCCGGCGTTGACGGCGGCCACGCGCGGCGCCCGGCCCTGGAGGCCGAAGCCGTTGCCCTGGTTGCCGGGTTCGTCGTCGAGGCGGCGGGTGAGGTACCACTCGACCTCGAGGCCGAGCACGGGGGCGAGCCCCTGGTCGGCGTAGCGGCGCAGCACCCGGCGCAGGACGGCGCGCGCGGACAGCGGGTGCGGGGTGCCGTCGCGCAGGTGTTCGTCGCCGATCACCCAGGCGGTGCGCGGGCCGGCGCCGGGCAGCACCTGGAAGGTCAGCGGGTCGGGCACCAGGACGAAGTTGCCGGCGCCGGCGATCTCGTCGACACCGATGCCGTGTTCGCCGAGGAAGTCGACGGCGACGGCGTGGCCGGTGTCGAACAGGAACGGGCCGGGGCTGAAGTTCATGCCGTTGCGCAGCACGGCGCGGAAGGCCTGCGTGGTCAGCGTCTTGGAGCGGGCCAGCCCGTGCGGGTCGGCGAAGGCGATCCGCACGAAGTCGACGTCGTCGAGAACGGACTCGACGCGCTCGGCCGCGGCGGTCTGTTCGGCGTCCCACAGCCCGTGGTCGGCGACGAACGACGGGGACCCGACGCTGCCGTCCGCGGCAGGGGTGGACCATGACCTGGCGTACATGGTTCAGAACGTCCTTTCGCCGGTGGTGACGGGAGTGAGGCCGGTCGCGGGCGGGCGGGGCAGCGGCACCAGCATCGCCTCCAGGCGGCGGGCCACCGTCAGGACGAGGTCGTCGGCGCCGACCGGGCCGACGAGCTGCAGACCGGCCGGGAGCCCGGACGGGGTCAGCCCGGCGGGCAGGGAGACGGCGGGCTGGCCGGTCATGTTGTAGGGGTACGAGGCGGGCGCCCAGGCCAGCCACATCAGATCGCGCGGGTCGGCCGCCCAGGCGGGGCCGATGGCGTCGGCGTCGAACGGCTCGACGGGGACGGTCGCCATGGCGAGCAGGTCGTAGCGGTCCATGACCGAGCGCAGGGTGGCGCGCAGGTTCTGGCGCACCTCCTCGGCCTGGATGACCCGCACCCCGCTGAGGGTGCGGCCGTGGCGGACGATCTCCAGGCGGCCCGGGTCGCAGAAGGCCTCGTGCTCGGGCCGGGTGCCGGCCGCCTCGGTGGCGGCGAGGATGTCGACGACGGCCGGGTAGAGGTCCTGGCAGCGCACCTCCACGTCCTCGACCCGGTGTCCCTCGGCCAGGAGCAGTTCCTTGCCCCGCTCGGTGACCCGGCGGATCTCCGGGTCGGTGCCCTCGTACTCGATCCAGCCGATCCTGAGGGCGCGCAGGTCGCGCGGGGAGTCCAGGGAGCCGAGCCCGGAGTCGGGGTCGGTGGGGTGGGGACCGGCGATCACCTGGCCGAGCAGGGCGGCGTCGGCGACGCAGTGGGCCAGCGGGCCCTGGTGGGCGAGGCGGTCGGCGCCGTTGGGGAAGTAGGGCACCTTGCCGTAGGACGGCTTGTAGCCGACGACGCCGCAGAACGCGGCCGGGATCCGGATGGAGCCGGATCCGTCGGTGCCCAGCGAGCCCTCGCACAGGCCGGCGGCGATCGCGGCGGCGGCCCCGCCACTGGAGCCGCCGGCGGTCAGGTTCGGGTCGTAGGGGTTGCGGGTGGGCGGGGCGACGCGGCCCACGGTGGAGGCGCTCCACCCGAACTCCGACGTGGTGGTCTTGCCGACGACGACGGCGCCGGCCGCGCGCAGCCGGGCCACCGCGGGGGCGTCCTCGCGGGGGCGGTCGTTGGGCAGCAGCGTTCCTCGTGTGGTGGGCAGGTCGCGGGTCTGGAGCAGGTCCTTGACGGAGACCGTGACGCCCAGCAGCGGCTGGTCCCACCAGGCCTCGCGGCCCTTCTCACGGATGCGGGCGTCGGCCTGCTCGGCGGCCCGCAGGGCCTCGTCGCCCGCGACCGCGACGTAGGCCCCCAGCGTGTCCCGCTCGCGGATGTCCGTCAGGACGGACCGGACGTGCTCGACGACGGTGATCTCCCCCCGGGAGAGGAGGTCCTTGATGTGGCTGATGCCGCGGGCGGTCATCGGACCCTCCTTCAAGAGCGCTCTGGGAGCGGAACGGGGCGGGGCCCGCCGTGCGCGTCAGGACGCACGGCGGGCCGGCCCGGCTGCGGTGGGAGCCTCGGCGGGCTCGTCGCCCGCTACGGTCGACCAGTGCCAGGGCGAGTCGAACGCGGTGACCTCGATCGGCGTGCCGGCCGCGGCCAGGGTGGCGGCCAGGCCCGTGGCCCGGGCCACGAGTGCGGAGACCCGGTGCACGGCGAGCAGGTCCTGCTCGCCGAACGGGGTGCCCGCGCAGCGCAGCAGCCGCAGGTCGATGAAGCCGTTGAAGACCCGTCCGTCCACCTCGACGGCCTGCGGGGAGCGGATGGAGAACCGCACCTTGTTGTTGACGTGGCCGTGGTGGTGCTGGTCGGAGTAGAACGCGACGTCCGGGATCACCGGCGGCACGAAGTGGTCGCGGGCGGCCACCTCGTCGGTGCGGGGCAGGTTGCCCGCGATGAAGTGCCAGGAGTTGTACTGCATGCGCGAGGACATCGCCCAGGCGGCGTCGGCGAGGGCGGCCGCGGAACCGCCGAAGTGCCGTACGGCCGAGGGGTGGGGGACCACGCAGCAGAAGAAGCGGGTGATGTCCCAGTCGCAGATCTCCGGCCAGCGCTCCTCGCGCAGTGCCTCGATCAGGGCGGGCAGCGACCGCATGCCGCGGCTCATCGCGAAGTCGGCTTCGAACACGTCGGTGACCGCGGCCACCGTCTCGTGGACGAGGTGCTCCAGGCCGGTGCCGTAGCCGCCGAGCGGGGTGGCGAGCAGGTCGGGGGCCGCGGCGAGGTCCTCACCCAGCTCGTGCAGGGTGGTGCCGGTCAGCGGCAGCCGCTCGGTGAGGCGGGCGACCATCGCCTCCTCGAGGGCCCGGGTCCGCTCGCCGGGTTCCTGCGCCACGCGTTCGATCTTGTGCATGAGCGCGCCGTGGATCTCGCGGTACAGCTGGGCGCCGCGCCCGGCCTCGGCGCGGGCGGAACGCAGGGCGACGGCGAGGTCGTTCAGGGCCGCGACGGTGTGTGCGGCGGCGGGCGGGACCTGCGTGCCGCCGGGGACGCCGTTGTAGCCGCGCCGGATCCGCTCCAGCATGTGGGCGACGTGATCGACGGTCAGCTGGGTGCCGTTGGCCTCCTCGACACGGCCGAAGCCGGCCGAGCGGATGAGCAGGGTCAGACAGACGATCAGCTGGACGTCGTGGTCCGACCACAGGTCGAGCGGCAGGCCGTGCAGGCTGCTGAGGACGCAGTCCGGGTGGCCGGGCCACAGCGTCTTGCCGGTGAGGTTGTTGGCTTCGCGGAAGTTGGTGTACTGCCGCTCCTGCTGGTAGAGCACGAACGGCGCGTTGCGCAGCGCCGCTTCCCTGGCCTGCGCCAGCAGCTCGTCGCGGCCCTCGGGGCCCTGCTCGTCGAGCCAGCGCCGGCAGTCGGCCGCGGTCTCCTTCAGGCGGGCCTCGGCGGCCTCGATGCGCTGCTGGTAGGCGCGCAGGGTGCCGCTCGTCCAGGGCACCCGGCGCACTCCGCCGACCAGGTCGTCCTTCTTCAGCGGTCCCTGGGAGGGCACGCGCAGCAGGATCCGGCCGGAGGTGGACAGGCCGATCTCGCCGAGGAAGGCCGTGTCGTCGCCGCCCGGCCGCTCGTCCGGGATGTCCTCGGCCGCGGGCGAGGGCGCGGCCGTGTCCGTCTCCGCCGTGCCCCAGGACAGGCCGCACAGCGCGTGCAGCGCGGCCTCCTCGGCAGCGGTGAGCGCGCGCAGCTGGATGTCGGCGGGCACATGGCCGTCGAGGGTGAGCAGCACCTCGACGAAGGAGCGCAGGTCGGCTGCTTCCCCGGCGCGCTGCCAGGCCCGCTTCAGCAGTCCCGGGAACCCTGCCTCGGGGTCGAACTCGCGGTCCGGTCCGACCGTGCCCGCGGGGATGCCGAGGCGGCTGGGGCGGCGGCTGATCCGCTTGCGCGCGTTGATCTGGCGGCGGGACTCGCCGCGTTCGGTCAGCCCGCTCATTTCGCGTCCTTGGCGGTCACTTCGATGTGGTTCCACATCGTCTCGTCGGTCGGTGTCCAGTCCTCGTCGATGTAGATGCAGTCGACGGGGCACTCCAGGACGCACGCGGGGCAGCCCGAGCACAGCTCCGGGATGATCACGACGTCCAGTCCGCGGTCGAAGATGGCCCCGAGCTCCTCGGGGCAGCTGCGCAGGCAGGTGTCACAGGTGATGCACTCGGACTTCTCGATGCGGCGCGGCGGTTTCTTCCAGTTGTCGGGGCGGGTGCGCTGGGCGATCCGCTCGGCCCGCCCGGACAGCGCAGCCGACGAGGCGATCTTTTTCACGGGCAGGGACCCCTTTGGTGAGCCTTCCGGCCACAGCCGGAAACCGGATGCTCCCGATGTTCGGCGCACCGCCTCGACCGGGCCCGGAGCCCGGGTGGGGAGCCGGTCGAACTGCGGCAGCCCGGGTCTCCACTTGCCCCGGGACGGTTCAGTGGATGATCTGCCGGAGCCCGCTGGATGCCTCTTCGCCTACTCGCCCTCCCACTCCTCGTCGAGCATCGAGTGAACGACCGAATCTCGCCACTGGCCCGCCTTCTGGACGTGGCCCCGGATCACTCCTTCCTCCGTCATGCCGGCCGCCGCCATGGTCCTTGCCGAGGCCTCGTTCAAGGGGGAGCGCCCGCCCCAGACTCGGTGCAGACCGATCCCCTCGAACGCGAGGCCAAGGAGGAGCCGTACGGTTTCGACTCCGTAGCCGACGCCCCAGGCATCCGGGCGGAGAGCGAAGCCGAAGGTGGCCGCACGCTGTTGGTGAGGGTCCAGGGCGATGCGTCCGAAGCCGATGACCTGATCCGTCTCCTTCTCGACGACCGCAAGCGCGTACTCGCTGCGCGGTTCCGCTGTGGCCGAGGCCACGGAGCGGGCGACGATCACACCGACCTGTTCGCGAGTGCGTGGCTCGAACGACAGGTGCTCGGTCGCCTCAGGACTGCCATAGATGGCGAACACCGCACCGACGTCGTCGACGGTGAGTTCGCGGAGGCGCAGGCGCTGACTCGAACGGTCGACCGGGTACATGCCCGGCACCCTATCGCCGCGTCCCCGCGGCAGCGCCGGCCGCCGGGGCGCGTGAACAACGGTGGCTCGTGGCGTGACGTCGTTTCGGGGTGCTCGTACTGGTCGTGGGCGGCAGTCTGGGGCGTAGATCGTCTGGCAGGGCGGTTTTGCCGATGAGTTCACCGTCCTCGAACGGTCCACCCAGCGACACGACCGTTCTCGACAGGAGTGCCATGTCCACCATCCAGCCAGTGATCTTGACTGCCGACCAGGACGTCCTGCTCGGCTTCTATACGAAATTGTTCGGCGCCGAGGAGATCTTCCGGGTACCGGAGGAAGGGCCGGCCTTCTACCTCGGCTTGCGCATCGGCGACACCGACCTCGGGCTGGTGACCAAGACGAATCCGGGGACCGGGGTGGCACCGCGGGTCTTGCTCAGCATCGGTGTCGACGACGTCGATGAGACGCTCGGCCGGGTAACGGCGTTGGGCGGCTCGGTCCGCGGCGGCCCCAACGACATGCCGTGGGGACAGCGCGTCGCCCACATCCAGGACCCCGACGGCAACCCGGTGAACCTCACCCAGCCGATCCCGGCTCAGTGACGCTGTTCCGGGTGCTTGTGGAGGTCACAGGCATCACCAGGGACCAGATCATCTGAGACGAGACAGCGACGAACCCACCGCACTTCCGAGCCTGCCTGCCGAAGACGCCGTGGGTTCCCGGTGAAAGTCCCTCAGTCATGCTGAACCCACGGCCGTCTGAGCACCAGCTGCGGCCGTGCGTACGGCCACGGCGGCAGCGCACCCGGTTACCTGACCTATGCCCTCAACAGCCGCGACGGGCGCGACCAACTCGTCGCCCACACCAACTGGAACTCGTTCACCGACACCGGGATCGACGAGGGCTTCTGGGCAGCCTTCCAGCAGGGTTACTGCGGGAGGCCTGGGTAGATCCCATCTGCGGCCCTGCACCGCACCGGGCAGCTCTACGTCTCTCCCGGGCAAGCGGCCAACATGTCGCCGAGAACTCCGACGGCCGAGCCCAGGCCGCCCTGCACTTCGCCTCCGAGGAGCTGGCGTACGACCGCCACGACACCGGCGAGCAGCAGCGCGTCGTCGCTGAACGGTTCGCCGGTAAGGGCTGTGGATTCGTGAGTGGGAGCGGGCAACGTTCTCATTCCCCGAGCCTGGGGGACGGCGCCGTGATGCGGTGCTGGGTCGGGGTGATGCCGCGGAGGCGCTTGAAGGCAACGCTCAGCGCGAAGGTGTTGGCGTAGCCGACTCGCCGGGCGATCGAGCCGACCGTGGCGTCCGTCTCGCGCAGCAGGTCGGCCGCCAAGTCGATGCGCCACGAGGCGAGGTAGGTCATCGGCGGCTCGCCGACTTGCGCGGTGAAGCGACGGGCGAGCGCAGCACGGGACACCCCCGACTTGGCCGCCAGGCTCGCCACAGTCCACGGGTGGGCCGGATCGTCATGGAGAAGTCGCAGAGCATGGCCTACTACTGGGTCCTCCCATGCGCGATACCACGGCGGCGCGTGGGCGTCGGACTGGTCGAACCAGGTCCGCAGGGTGGAGAGGAGCAACAGGTCCAACAGTCGGTCGCGCATCACCTGCTGCCCGGGTCTGTCCGTGACGATCTCCTCGACCACGAGATCGAGCAGCGGGCAGCGGCCGTCCGCGGCGGGGATCACCAGTACCTCGGGCAGTGCGTGGAGCAGCCGCTCGCTGATCTCGCCACGGCCGGTGTAGGCGCCGCTGAGCAGCAGGGCTGAGCCGTCCGGGCTGTCGCCGGCGTCACCTTCGGCGGCGCAGTAATCGGCGCTGTCGATCACCACCTGTGGCGGAGTGGCCGGATCATCAGCGACCGTATACGGCGCCCGGCCGCGGATGATCGCGGTGTCTCCGATGCTGACCGGCACCGGTTCGCCCTCGGCGGGAACGATCCACGCCCGGCCGCGCAGCATGGTGGCCAGTGTCAGCGGTGAGCCGCTGGCGAATCTCATGGACCACGGCCCGCTCATGGTCGTCTGCCGGAACAGGGCACCCCGCGCTCTGACTCCGTCCAGCAGTTCGGAGAGCACATCCACACCTCCACAGTAGACGTGCAGGCATCGAAGTGAGCTTGTTGGCCATGGATCGTCTCGCGAGGAGGGGCTTGGCTTGCCTCATGACCAAACATCCGATTCTGGTAACTGGCGGCACGGGCAAGTCGGGCAGCCGGGTCGTGTCCCGGCTACGGGCACAGGGGGCCCCAGTCCGCGTGGCGTCACGCTCCGGTGAGCCGGCCTTCGACTGGCACGATCGCACCACCTGGGACACCGCGCTGGAGGGCGTGGAGGCGGTATACCTCGTGCCGCTCGACGGGCAGCTCCTGACGCGTCCCTTCGTCGAGCGTGCCGCGCAGCTGGGTGTCGAGCGCGTCGTGCTGCTGTCGGGACGCGGTGTGGATGTGCCGGGCTACTCCGGCGAAGCCAATATCGCCGGTGCCACACACGTGGACGGTGAGAGCGCGGTGCGCGAGAGCGGGATCGCGTGGACGATCCTGCGGCCCGCCTGGTTCGCACAGAACTTCAGCGAGGGAATCTTCCGGGACGCGATCCTTGCCGGTGAACTGAGACTGCCGGCCGGGGACGGCGCAGCCTCCTTCGTCGATGCCGAGGACATCGCCGCGGTCGCGGTCGCAGCGCTCACCGAGGACGGCCACGGCGCGCAGACGTACGAACTCTCCGGGTCCCGGGCTCTGACCATCGCCGAGGCCGTCACCGAAATCTCCGAGGCGACCGGCCGCCGCATCCGCTATGTCCCGCTCTCTCCCGGTGAGTTCGTCACCGAACTCACCGGCCAGGGATGGCCGGCTGCCGAGGCGGAGGACTATGCGGAGGCTGTGAGCCCCATCCGGCGCGGAATGGACAGCCATATCTCCGACGGCGTATGGCGCGCACTCGGCCGACAGCCGCGCGACTTCACCGACTACGTCAAAGCGGCCGTGAAGACCTGGCACGACTGAAGACACGTCCCGTCGCCAGCCACAGACATAATCCCCTGAGCGTCACAGGCGGCGAGTGCCGCCACCTGTGGTCTGCGCGGCTGGGGCATGGTAACTACGTCGAGCGGTCGTGGCATCCAACCAGGCCCCGGCCCCAGTCGCCGACGTGAAGACCGGGAACCACCGACCGTGGATGATCACTGTGGTGTTGGTCAGCCCGCGGCAGCGTCCCGGGCTCGGGCTGCCCTGGTGCCGGCGAGCCGGTAGGAATCGGTGCCGGTCTCGATGATGTTCCCACCGAAGGTGAGGCGGTCGACGATGGCTGCGCAGAGCCGCGGATCTGTGGATCGGAGGTCGAGGTGCGCCCGAGCGGAGCGCGCTGCGGCTCGTCTCGCACCTGGTGGACGTGACCTGGCACGACGAGCATCGCGAGGAGCAGGTACGGACCGAGCTGCTGCGGCAGATGCGCGCGAACCTGATCGAGCCGCCGACTGCGGCCCAGGGGCCTTCCGGGGCCGGGGGCGTCTGTTTTCACATCCAGCTCGCGGCACGCCCCTCTACCAGCAGTAGAGGGGCGCGGCAGGGTAAGGGAATGGCAGCAGAGGAGACCGGGCTGCTGGGCTACATCACGGGACTGCGGTTCATCCGGATCGAGGCCTTCGACACCGACGCCGCGGTCACCGCCACCGAACTGCTGCGCTTCGGGCACTCCTGGGCCGCCGTCCACGCCATCCACGCCGCCCGTCCCTCCGCGGCCCACCCCGCCGGGCGGTTTCTTCTCACCCTGGCCCCCAAGGCCTACGCCGGCACAGGCGTCCAAGCCGTTCACCCCGGCCAGTAGACATCAGTCGCCGAGGCAGCGGACGGTCACCACGACCCCGTCGGCACCGCCGACACAGCCGTCGCGCCGCCAGCGCCTCGGAGAACACCCGCACGGAAGCGATCCGCCTCCCCGGACTACGCAGCACACTGACCTGCCCGGTGGGATCACCGCGGACGCCGGATCGGGCCGGGTCAGCTGTCGGCGGGCTGAGATGTCTTCGTCCAGCGCGCCCGGTTCAGGTGGGCTTCGGAGTGCTGGGGCGGGCGCTCGCGGTCGCGTGCGTCGCGGCGGGCGTTCATGCGCCGGCCGGTGCCGTCGCTCGCGTCGGCGAGGTCCAGCAGCAGCTGCTTGATCTGCGTGGCCGCCATCCGGCCGGGCAGGGTGCCGGGGGTGGAGCACAGCACCACCGGGCCGTCGTCGTCGCTCGCGGGGAGGCGGCCGTGGCTGCCGCGAATAGGCGAGGGGTCCAGGGGCACGACCGCCATGCGGTAGCGCATGCCGAGCTTCTTGCGGGCCAGGGCGCCGGCCGCCTTGACCTTGACGTAGGGGTCGAGGGGGTCCATGAACAGCTCGACCGGGTCGTAGCCGGGTTTGCGGTGGATCTCGACGAGCTGCGCGAAGTCGGGCGCGCGGGCGTCGTCGAGCCAGTAGTAGTACGTGAACCAGGCGTCCGGTTCCGCGACGGCGACGAGTTCGCCGGCGCGGGGGTGGTCGAGGTGGTGGGCCTTCTTGCCCTCGTCGTCGAGGAGTCGCTCGATGCCGGGCAGGCCGGCGAGGGCGGCGCGGGTGGCGTCGAGGTCTTCGGGACGGCGGACGTAGACGTGGGCGATCTGGTGGTCGGCGACCGCGAAGGCGCGGGAGGCCATCGGGTCGAGGTACTCCATGCCGTCCTGGGTGTGGACCTCCAGGAGTCCGGCGCGGCGCAGGGCGCGGTTGATGTCGACGGGCCGGTTCACGCGGGTGATGCCGTACTCGGACAGGGCGACGACGGTGCGGCCCTCGGCGCGGGCGTCGTCCAGGAGCGGGGCCAGTGCCGCGTCCAGGGCCGCGGCGGCCTTCAGCGAGCGGGGGTCGTCGGGGCCGAAGCGCTGCAGGTCGTAGTCGAGGTGGGGGAGGTAGCACAGGGTGAGGTCGGGATGGCGGGTGCGGATGACGTGCCGGGTGGCGTCGATGATCCACTGGCTGGAGACCAGGTCGGCGCCGGGGCCCCAGAAGTGAAAGAGGGGGAAGGTGCCGAGCGCGTCGGTGAGTTCGTCGTGCAGGGCCGGGGGGCGGGTGTAGCAGTCGGGCTCCTTGCGGCCGTCGGCATAGTAGACGGGGCGGGGAGTGACGGTGTAGTCGGTGTCGGCGCCCATGGCGTACCACCAGCAGATGTTGGCGACGGTGTAGCCGGGGTGGGCGCGGCGGGCCGCGTCCCAGACGCGTTCGCCCTCGATCAGGTGGTGACTCTGCCGCCACAGCAGGACCTCGCCGAGGTCGCGGAAGTACCAGCCGTTGCCGACGATGCCGTGCTCGGCGGGGGTGCGGCCGGTGAGGAAGGTGGCCTGCGCCGAACAGGTCACCGCGGGCAGCACGGTGTCCAGCGGGGCGCGGGAGCCCCGCTCGCCCAGGGCGGCGAGGTTCGGCATGTGGGCGAGCAGCCCGGGGGTGAGGCCGACGACGTCCAGGACGAGGAGGGGGGTGGGCCCTTCGGGGCGGGTCATGGCAGTTCCTTCAGGCCGTGGTCCGTCAACAGGTCGCGGGTGAGGGACAGTTCGGCGGCGATGCCGTCGGCGAGCCGGCCGGCGTCGCGGGGACGCAGTGCCTGCGGCAGCGCCTGCCAGGTGTACGTCTCCACCTCCAGGTGCCTGGTCAGCGGCCGGTCGCCGCCGACCAGGACGGACAGCGCGCGGCGCAGCACGGGCAGGGTGGAGGTCAGGGGCGGGGCGGGTGCCGCGTGCAGCGGCACGTGGAAGTGGGTGCGCCAGGGGCTGCCGGCGGGCAGGCCTGCGCCGGTCAAGGCGGGCCCGAGGTCGTCGGTGCCGCGCAGGCCGGCCGCGGTGAGGGTGCGGGTCTGGTGCAGGAAGCGCGGCTCGGCGAACGCGGCCAGGGCGGCCCGTACGTCGGGGCGGTCCGGGTGCTCGGCGTGCAGGGCCGCGGACAGTTGGGCCTTGACGACGCCGACCCCGGCCGCGGTCAGCGCGGGCAGGGCGGTCTCCGGCTCCTCGAAGGAGGTGGCCAGGTGGCAGGTGTCGACGCAGATGCCGACGCGGTCGTGGCCCACGGCGGTGAGCGGGCCGATCGCGTCGGCGCAGGTCTCCACCACGCAGCCGGGCTCGGGCTCCAGGGCCACGCGGATGGAGCGGCCGGTCGTCTCGGCCAACTCCTCGAGACGACCGGCCAGTTCGGTCAGGGCCGCTCGGGCGCGGGCCGCGCGCGGCGCGTCGTACGCGGTCCGCCAGGCCAGCGGCAGGGTGGAGATGCTGCCCTCGGTGACGTCGTCGGGCAGCAGCCCGGCGAGGATCCGGGCGAGCGCGAGCGTGTAGGCGAGCCGGCGCGGATCCGACCAGTCCGGCTCGTACACCCGGTACTTGACCTCGCCCGCGCCGAAGCCCTCGTAGGGGAAGCCGTTGAGGGTGACGACCTCCAGTCCCTGGCGGGCGAGGGCGTCGCGCAGCGTGCGCAGGGCGCCGGGGTCGGTGTCCAGCGTGCGGGCGGCGTCGGCGGCCAGCCACAGGCCGACGCCGAGCCGGTTCACGCCCAGGCGGCGGCGGACGGGCGCGCAGTGGGCGCCCAGTTGGGCGAGGACGCCGTCGAGGTCCTCGGCGGGGTGCACGTTGGTGCAGTACGCGAGGTGGACGACGCTGCCGTCCGGGTGGCGAAAGCGCACCGGGTCACCGCCCGGTGGGCACGGGGTGCGCCGGGGCGCCGCGCAGGATCGAGTTGCCCTCGTGGGTGGGGCCGGTGGCGGCGACGTCGAGGGCGAGGCGGCCGCTGAGCCCGTAGAAGGCGACGGGGTTGCGCCACAGCACGAGGTCCACGTCGTCCTCCGTGAAGCCCTCGGCGAGCATCAGGTCGCCGACCTTGCGGGTCTTGAGCGGGTCGCTCCTGCCCCAGTCGGCCGCGGAGTTCACCAGGACCCGTTCCGGGCCGTACTCGCGCAGGAGGGCGACCATCCGGGCCTCGTCCATCTTGGTGTCCGGGTAGACGGAGAAGCCGAGCCAGGCACCGCTGTCCTTGGCCTCCTCGACGGTGGTCTCGTTGAGGTGGTCGACCAGCACCCGGTCCGTCGGCAGCGCCGACTCGCGCACCACGTCGAGGGTGCGGCGCAGCCCGGCGAGCTTGTCGCGGTGCGGGGTGTGCACCAGGGCGGGCAGGCCGTGGTCGGCGGCCAGCTGGAGCTGGGCGGCGAACGCGGTGTCCTCGGCCGGGGTCATCGAGTCGTAGCCGATCTCACCGACCGCCACGACCTGGTCCTTGACGAGATAGCGGGGCAGCTCGTCGAGGACGGGGAGGCACCGGGGATCGTTGGCCTCCTTGGGGTTGAGGGCGATCGTGCAGTGGTGCGCGATGCCGTACTGGGCGGCGCGGAACGGCTCCCAGCCGAGCAGCGCGTCGAAGTAGTCCTGGAAGGAGGCGACCGACGTGCGGGGCTGGCCGAGCCAGAACGCGGGCTCCACCACGGCCCGGACCCCCGCGGCGTACATCGCCTCGTAGTCGTCGGTGGTCCGGGACGTCATGTGGATGTGCGGGTCGAAGATGCGCATTACCGTTCCTCCTCGGTCAGGGCGAGCACGTGGTGCAGGTCCGCGGGGACCGCACGTCCGGCGGCGGTGCGCTCGTCCGCGAACGCGTGCAGCATCCGGGCCAGCTCCCCGTCCCCGCGGGCCCGGTCGGCCAGAGCGGAGACACGGGTCACCGGCACGCCGGTGAACAGGCACTTGAGCACCGCGTGCCGCCAGGCGTGGGCGTCCAGGTGCCGGGCGGCGTACGGGCCGACGGCGGCGGCCAGGAGGCCGGTGTCGTTGGTGCGCAGGGCGTCCTCGACCAGCGGCACCCCGTGCGCGGGCGCGAGGTCCAGCCGAGGCAGGGCCAGCAGTACGGCGCGGCGCTCGGCGGCCGTGCCCTGCCGGTACAGCCGGGTCACGGTGGGGGCGTCCGGCCGGGCGGCGGCCAGCAGGTCCACCCGGGCGGCGTCGCCGAGGACGCGGCACCGGCGGCCGGCCTCCGCGAAGCGCAGCTCCCATGCGGGGTCCCCGGCGGCGGCCGCGGCGCACGCCCGGGCGAGCCAGTGGTGCGCGTCCTGGTCGGTGCCGGGTGCGGCCGGGGGGACGGGGGGATGGATGGCGGGTTGGACGGCGGTGTCCGTTTCGGCGTGGGCGGCGGTCATCCGGTGCCTCCGTTTCGCAGGAAGTGCAGGCACTGCGCGGCGAGTTCGGGGCCGGCGTGCGAGTGGCGGGGCAGTTCGACCACGGTCAGCCCCTGGTAGCCGGTGTCGGCCAGCGCGGCCAGGACGGGCGGGAAGTCGATCTCGCCCTCGCCGAACGGCAGGTGCTCGTGGACGCCGCGGCGCATGTCCTCGATCTGCACGTGCCTCAGCCAGGGCGCGGCGGCGCGCACGCAGTCGGCGGGCGGCAGGGGCTCCAGGCACTGGCAGTGGCCGATGTCGAGGGTCAGGCCGAGCAGGGGCGGGTCGCCGAGGTCGGCCCGCAGCCGGTGGAAGTCGGCCAGGGTGGCCAGCAGATGGCCGGGTTCGGGTTCGATCGCGAGCGGGACGCCGGTCTCCTCGGCGGCGTCCAGGACCGGTTCCAGCGCGTTCGCCAGTCGCTTCCAGGCGGTGTCCGGGTCGGTCTCGGCCGGCCGTACGCCGCTGAAGCAGTGGACGGCGTGTGCGCCGAGGTCGGCGGCGACCCGCACGGCGCGGATCAGCATCCGGACGCGCATCCAGCGGGCGTCCTCGTCGTCGTCCAGCAGAGTCGGGGCGTGCTTGCGGCGCGAGTCGAGGACGTAGCGGCCGCCGGTCTCCACCGTGACCTCCAGCCCGAGCCGGCCCAGGCGGCGCGCGACGCGGGCGGCGCGCGAGGCCAGGTCGGGGGCCAGCGGGTCGAGGTGCATGTGGTCGAGGGTCAGGCCGACACCGTCGTAGCCGAGATCGGCGAGCAGGGCGAGCGCGTCGTCCAGACGCAGGTCGGTCAGCCCGTTGGTGCCGTAGCCC
Organism: Streptomyces lancefieldiae; assembly: GCF_031845825.1. Classification (NCBI taxonomy): domain Bacteria; kingdom Bacillati; phylum Actinomycetota; class Actinomycetes; order Kitasatosporales; family Streptomycetaceae; genus Streptomyces; species Streptomyces lancefieldiae. Next base: position 64,136 of record NZ_JAVRFH010000021.1, read on the forward strand.
AGGCGCAGCCGGCTCATGTGGTGCTCACCTTCCGCGCCAGCCGGGCCGCGGCCGGGGCCAGCGCCGCGGTCAGCAACCCGGTCGCGGGCGCCCCGGCCCGGGCCGCCAACGCCCCCTGAAGACAGACGGTGGCCCGGATCCCGGCGCCGACGGCCCGCTGGACGAGCGCGGGGGAAGGATGGAGGGCGGCGTGCACCAGAGGCCCGGCGGCCGTGGTGAGGTAGCCGAGGGCCAGGGCGGTGCGTACGGCGTGATGGTGCGGGGTCGGGTGGTGCGCGGTCGGGCGGTCCGCGGCCGGGTGGTGTGGGGCCGGGTGGTCCGCGGCCGGGTGGTGTGGGGCGGAGAGGAGGCTTGCGGTGAGGGCCGCGGTGGCCGCCAGGGCCGTGAGCGGGGCCGCCGGTGAGCCGCCCTCGGTCTCACGGCGGGAGACCAGGGTGACGGCACAGGTGTGGCCGGCCAGGGTGGCCGCCGGGACGAGCGCCGGGCGCAGCGGACGGTCCGCGGCGGCCGCGCCCAGCAGCAGGTCCAGGCCGCGCGCGGCGGCCATGGCTGCGGGACCGGCCGCGGTGTGCTTCAGCTTCAGGTCGTACGCCCACACCGTGGCCGCCAGCGGCGCGGCGACGGCGAGGGTCCGCCGGCCCGCGCAGGCGGCCAGGGCCAAACCCGTCGCGGTCAGCGCGCCCGCCGCCGTGAGCGCGGCCCGCGGCCGTACGCGGCCCGAGGGCAGCGGGCGGTGCGGGCGCGCCACGGCGTCCTCGTCGAGGTCCGCCCAGTCGTTGAGGGCCATGCCCGCCTCGTACAGGCAAATCGAGGCGCCCACCGCGAGGGCGGTCGCCCGCCCGGGCCGCGCCCCGGCGGCCGCGGTGCCGGCCAGGACATCGCCGGGCACCGTGAGCACCGCGGGCAGGCGCAGCAGTTCGGCCCAGGCCCGGGCCTTGGCGGCGACGGTGACCGCCGGGCGGGCGGCGCGGCCGGGCGTGGCGGTCGTGGGACCGATGGCCGTGAGACCGGCGGCCGTGGGACCAGGGGCCGTGGGACCGGCGGCCGTGGCGGCGCTGCGGGAGAACCCGGAGCGCAGTCGCCGGACCACGCCGGTGGAGGCGAGGCTCACCGGTGCTCCCCCAGCCGGCCGGCGAACGCCAGCAGGGCCTCGTACTGCTGGGCCAGGGACATGCTGTCGCCGTCGGGGTCCTTGAAGTAGAAGCCGAGTTCGGGGCGTGGCCCGGACAGGCCGACCTCGTGGGCGCGGGCCAGCAGCCGCGCCAGGTCCAGCACGAGCGGCGCGGCGAGCGCCGAGTCGCAGCCCTGCCAGATCGTCTGGAGCACCATGCGGGTGCCGAGGAAGCCGTCGAAGGCGACGTGGTCCCACGCCGTCTTCCAGTCCCCGAGCACCGGTACGTCGTCGATGTGCACGTCGCCCTCGGGCCGCGTGCCCAGGTTGTCGACCAGCACCCGCTCCTTGCCGGCGTTCTTCGCGGCGGCGGCCGCCGGGTCGGCGAGCGCGGCGCCGTCGCCGCCGCCGAGCAGGTTCGTGCCCGACCAGGCCCGCACCTCGAGGGCCCGCTGACGGAACATCGGCGCCAGCACCGCCCGCAGCAGGGTCTGGCCGGTCTTGCCGTCCCGGCCCGCGTGGGGCAGGCCCGAGTCGGCGGCGGCGACGGCCAGGTCCGGGTGGTGCAGTCCGGCCGAGGGCGTGAAGTTGACGTAGGAGCAGCCGGCGCGCAGAGCCGCCGCCGCGTACAGGGAACTGGCCGGCCACTCGCCGGGACCGGGGACGGGCTCGGTGGAGGCGACGTTCACCACGACGGCGCGGGCGGCGCCGGTGGTGCGGACGAACTCCCGCAGGTCCTCGGCGAACGCGTCGATCAGTTCCTCGGTGCCGCGCTCGTCACCGACCGAGGGTCCGCCGGGGCGGATGCGGTCGTCGGCGGCGGACAGCTCGCCGTGCACGGCGCCCGGCAGCCAGTGGGGCAGCACGCCCTGGGCGGCGAGTTGCTCGGCCCGCTTGGGCAGCGGGCCGCCGGCGGTGTCGTGGCCGCCGAAGACCAGGGAGGACAGCGCGGGCAGACCACTGTGGGCGAACGCGGGGGTCTCGGTGACCAGGCCGGTGGGCGGCAGCAGCCCTCCCGCCAGGGCGGCACAGCCGGCGACGGCAGTCGTGGCGACCGAGCCCCGGGCGCCGACCAGCCACACGCCGGTGGGCCCTGCTGCGGCGGGAGTGTGGGCGTCAACGGACACGGACGGCCTCCTTGGGCGTCGGGTGAGGTCCGCACAAGCGGATGCCCGGCCAGAATGCCGATCCGAGCGGCCGACGGCGGTCCGTCTCCGGTCGCCGTCGAGCCGCGACCGAGCGGTTTCCCACCGGAGGCCCGGCCACCGCTCGACCACCACGTGTTCTGCGCGGCGGCACGTGTGGGGCGCGTGCGGTGCTCCCGTGACCGGCTCAGGGGCTGTGGTGCTGTTCGCTGTCGTCGGGGCCGGAGTGGTGTCGCGTGCCGAACGTGCGGAACGTGCGGCGGTAGGTGTTCGGGGGCAGGCCGACCGTGCGGTTGAAGTGCCGGCGCAGCGTTGTGGCGGTTCCCATGCCGGTGGCCACCGCGACGGTTTCGACGCTGTCGTCGGTGGTCTCCAGCAGCTCCTGGGCGCGGCGGATCCGTTGGGTGAGCAGCCACTGCAGGGGCGTGGTACCGGTCGCGGCCCTGAAGTGGCGGCCCAGGTGGCGCGAGCTCATCCGCGCCCGGCGGGCCAGGTCTTCGACTGTCAGCGGCTGGTCGAGCCGTTCGAGCGCCCAGGGGAGCAGTTCGGCGAGCGGGTGATGGTCCGGGGCGGGCACCGGGGCGGTGACGAACTGGGCCTGCCCGCCGTCCCGGTGCGGCGGCACGACCAGGCGGCGGGCGACCGCGTTGGCGGTCGCCGAGCCGCGGTCGAGGCGAATGAGGTGCAGGCACAGGTCCATCGCGGCGGCCTTGCCGGCGGAGGTGAGCACGCTGCCGTTGTCCACGTAGAGGACGTCCGGGTCCACGTCGACCTTCGGATGGCGGTCGGCCAGGGCCCGGGTGTGCGCCCAGTGCGTGGTCGCGCGCAGGCCGTCCAGCAGGCCGGCGGCGGCCAGTACGAAGGCACCCGTGCACAGGGAGACCAGGCGTGCGCCCGCCTCGTGGGCCGCGCGCACCGCGTCGACCAGGTCGGCGGGCGGGGCCTCGTCGATGTCGGCCCAGCCCGGGACGATCACGGTGTCGGCGTGCGAGAGCCAGTCGAGTCCGTGATCGGGCTCGAGCAGGAACCGGCCGGCCCGTACGGGGCCGGGCCCGCAGACGACGAGGCGGTACCACGGACCCGCCACGCCGGCCGGGGCGGCGTCGAAGACCTCGTACGCCGTGGCCAGTTCGAAGTGAAGCATCCCGTCGGTGACGGCCAGCGCGACAGTGTCCACGTCCGGAAGTGTACGGGTCACGTCGTTCCGGACACTCGTGCGGGCCCCCTGCCCCCGCCAGGATGGTCGCGACGGAGCAGGACGGATCATTCGAGCGAGGGAAGCACCCATGACGACGGGGCCCAGGGTCGCGGTGTACGGCGCGTACGGACACACCGGGCTGTTCGTGGTGACGGAGCTGCGGGAGCGCGGGTTCGTCCCGGTGCTCTCCGGTCGCGACGCCGACAAGCTGAAGGCACTGGCGTACGAAACCGGGCTGGACGCCCACCCGGCGTCGGTCGACGAACCGGCGGCGCTCGACCGGATGCTGGCCGGCACGGCAGCCGTGATCAACTGTGCCGGACCCTTCGCCACGACGGCCGCCCCGGTGGTCGAGGCGGCCCTGCGGGCCGGGATCCCGTACGTGGACGTGGCGGCCGAGATCGAGGCCAACGCCGACACGTTCACGCACTTCGCCGACCGGGCACGAGAGGCCGCCGCGGTGATCGTTCCCGCGATGGCCTTCTACGGCGGCCTCGGTGACCTGCTGATCACCACGGCGATGGGCGACTGGACGGCGGCCGACGAGGCGCACATCGCCTACGGGCTGAGCAGTTGGCACCCCACCGCCGGGACCCGTGCCGCGGGCGCGGTCTCCCGGCAGCGGCGGGACGGCCGGAGCGTCCGCTACCGGAACGGACGGCTGGAGTACCACCAGGACGACCTGCCCACCCTGGAATGGCCCTTTCCCGCCCCGATGGGCCCCCGGGCCGTCATCGGAGAGTTCACGATGGCCGATGTCGTCACCGTTCCCAGCCACCTGTCCATCCCCGACGTGCGCACCTACATGGCGATCGAGGCGGCCCGGGACCTCTCGGCCCCGGACACGCCGTCACCGGCCGCGGCCGACGAGCGCGGACGGTCCGGGCAGACCTTCCTCGTCGACGCGGTCGTGCGCTCCGGCGCCGGTGAACGGCGTGCCGTGGCCAGGGGCCGGGACATCTACGCCGTCACCGCGCCGCTCGTGGTGGAAGCGCTCGACCGCATCCTCACGGGTCGGACCAGGGCGACCGGAGTCGCCTCCGCCGGCGAGATCTTCGACGCGCCCGACTTCCTCCGCGCGCTGTCCCCGCACATCACCCTGGAAGTGCGCGGCTAGTCGGCGGGCAGTGCCCCGCACCCTCGCGCTTCAGCTCGGGGTGAAGGTGAAGGCCTGGCCGGAGGTGCCGGTGCACGCGGTCTGCACGGCCTCGGCGCCGTCGGTGACCGGCGGGAGGAATCCGACGCACAGGCCGCTGTGGAGCGGCCGGAGCCGGAAGCCGCCGCCTGCGGCTTCCAGGCGGAACTTCTGGCTGTCGCTGTCCGCGCAGTCCCTGGGAGCGAGCAGGGCGCCGGAGGTGGTGGAGGCTCCGTCGACGGCCAGGCAGCCCGTGCCGTGTTCGGGGTGGTGCCACTGGATGCGGTAGGTCTGCCCGCCCAGTTTCTCGAGGTAGACACGGGGCAGGGGGGCGTCGGCGCAGGAGTGCTGGACGGCGATTTCCCGGGTGGTGCGGCCGTTGCGTTCGCGGCCCTCGGTCAGGCACCGGGAGGGGGCGGAGGCGGGGTGGATACCGGTCCATCCGGTGGCCGGAAGGGGGGCGGAGTCATCCGTCCGCTTGGGCGTGGGAGAGGGGCGGCTGGAGCTGGGGGTCGTTTCCTCGTGATCGACCGGCGAGGCGAGGGGGGAGGCCGCAGGGTCGGCGGTGGCCGAACGGCTCGCGGTGGGCGAGGAACCGGGCTGCTTCGACTCGGCGTCGTCGCTGGGGGCGGCACTGGGCGTGGTGCCGGCCGCGGTGCTGGGAGGCGGGGCGCTCGTGGGCGCGTTGTCCGCGCGGTCGTCGCCGGTGCCGTTGTCGTGCGGCCAGAGGGCCAGGGTCAGTATTCCGGCGACGGTGCAGGCGGCGATCGCGACCAGCGGGCCCTGCCGTCGCCAGTTCGACCGGGCATGTGGGAGACCGGGGCTGTCGACGGCCGGTCCGGTGGCCGATGCTGCGGTCGGGAGGGGGATCGGTTCGTCGGCCGGGTCGGTGGCCGGGTCCTGCTTCTCGTCGGCGGCTTCCTCGCCGCTCTGCGGGGTTCCCTGCGGGGTGTCGTCATCCGCTTGGAGGGCAGTGGTCCGCGGGACGTCCTCGGAGACGGCCGGTGGTGTTCCCGCACCGGTCATGACCAGGCTTCGACGGGCCTCCAGCCAGGCGGACACCGTGCCGTCGTCACCGCCGCAGGCCCGCACGTAGGCGGCCAGGAGTTCCTCGCGGGGGAGCTCGTCGCGGGTGAGGGCGGCGGAGATGGTCGCGCGCGGCAGGACGTCGCCGGCGTCGGTGGCGTTGCGCTCCAACTGCCGGTAGCTCAGATCCGCCCAGCGGCGTAACTGCCGCATGAATTCCATGAACTCCGCAGGATTGTGTGCCGCTGCCGGATCCGGCCCCCGTCCCATCGCCACTCCCTTGTCCCGTGGGTACCAAGGAAGCTTAAAGGCCATTGATCTGTACATGAGGCTGTTCTCCATTTGTTCGGCCGTCTGCGCGGGCGGGGTGCTGCCGGCCGCTTGAGGTCGCGTCATCCGCACTGCCCTTTTGCGTCGTTCACAGATGTATGTGGCGGTAAGCGGTGACAACGCTGGGGGCGGGCAGGGGGGCGGTGGTGATGGTGGTGCCGGGCCTGGGGGCGTGGATGATCCGTCCGTTGCCGATGTAGAGCCCGACGTGGCCCCCGCCGTAGGACAGGACGAGGTCGCCGGGGACCAGGCGGCTGCGGGTGGTGGCGGTTCCGGCGTGGATCTGGTCCCAGGTGGTGCGCGGCAGCTTCACCCCGGCCCTCTCCCAGGCCCGCATCACCAGGCCGGAGCAGTCGAAGCCGCCGGGGCCGGTGCCGCCCCAGACGTAGGGCTTGCCGATCTGCGCCCGGGCGTAGGCGATGACGGCACTCGGCGCCGACCGGTCCCGCTTGGTCGGCTTGGTCGGCTTGGCGGTCTCGGTCTCGGTCTCGGCCGGCTTGTCCGCGGACGTCGCGCTGGGCTGCCCGCCCGCTGCGACCGCTGCGGGCGCCGCCGCCGAGGACTGTCGCGCCGAGCCGGCGGAGCCTGGTGCGGCGGGCACGTCCAGCGTCTGCCCGGCGTAGATCAGCGTCGACGAGCCCAGGTCGTTGAGCCGCTGCAGCACCTTCACGCTCGTGCCGTGCGTGCGGGCCAGCTCCCAGAGCGTGTCGCCGGACCGCAGCGCGACCTTCTCGGCCTTCGCGGGCCCGGCTTCCGCCGTTCCCCCCTCGACTGGCTTCGTCGGCTCGGCGGGCTTCGTCGGTGTGGGCTCGGCCGGTGTCTCCGGCTGGAGCGTGACCGACGGACCGTCGGCCGCCGGTGCGCCCGACGGACCGTGCACGGCCAGCAGCACGCCCGCCAGCAGCGACAGCACGAACGCCAGGACCAGTCCCGCCACGCCCGACACGGCGAGGCGGCCCTTTCTGCTGCCCGGGCCCGGGGTGCGCGGCCGGCGGTGCGACGCCGGCGCGGGCCGGGGCTCCCTCTGTGACGTCTGCTTCCTGAGGGCCTGCTTCTGGGGGGCGTGCCTCTTGGGGGCGTGCCTCCCGGGGGCGTGCCTCTTGGCGGTCGGCTCCCCGGTGGTCTGCCGCCGAGACGGGAGCAGGGTCTGCTGTGTCATCACAACCTCCTTCGCGGGGCCGGGATTTCGCGGCCCGGAGAGGAGGCTGTTGCGCCGTGCGGGTGTCCCGCCAGGCCTTCGGGCGTCCAGGACAGTCCCGGCCTGTCCACGCCCCGCGGCACCTTGGTGGAAGGGCGGCGTCCCACCCCCGGAAACCGCCTGTGACCTGCATGGACGACTCAGGACTGTCCCAGACGCCGTCATGCGTTGCCCACCGCCGGCCCCACCCGGCACGCTCTTGCCATCGACCGGCTCACCCGGATGACGCGGCCGTCGAAGCGCATCCGGGTCCGCCACGTCTTCTCTCGCCGTTGCGGTGTCGACGACCGCGGCGAGCCGCCGTTCACACGGCCCACCCCGAGGCACCGGCCCAGGGGTGCCACATCACCCACTCATTCCTCGAGGGAGCATCCGCATGTCCGCTGTCAAGAACCGCAAGGCCCGGCCGTTGGTCATCGCCGTACTCGCCGGCACCCTGGTCACCGGCGTCGTGGCCGGCACCTCCGTCACCGACGTGTTCACCGCCGCCTCCGAACAGGGCGGCACCGCCGACCAGGTCGCCCTCGCCGGTACGAAGGCGAAGAGCGGGGACACGTGCCAGCCCGTCGACCGCGTCACGCCCGTCCTGATCCGCGAGGGCTGGGACAGCGCCCCTGAGAAGATCACCTGGCGCAACGGCGCCTCCACCCAGCAGCAGCACCAGTTCACCTTCACCCAGACCTACTCCGCCCGCGGCATGCTCACCGGCGACCTGCCCTCCCTGCCCAGCCTGCAGAAGAAGGCAAGGGCGAAGATCAACAAGAAGAACCAGCAGAAGAGCTCCACCATGAAGGGCTTCGAGCTCGAGCTGTCCGCCAGCATCAACACCGCCGAGGCCATCACCTACAGCGTCCCGGCCCGCAGCATGTTCGTCGCCAAGCGCGGCATCTGGAAGCAGACCTGGGCCGTCAAGCGCTACCAGCGCTGGTCCAACTGCCAGGAGCGCTGGACCCACGTCGGCAACTACACCGGCGTCGGAAGCATGAACTACACGTCCTCGAAGGTGCTCTACCGCTGAGCGCTCCGACGCGGCTCGCCCACGCGTCCCTCACGGAGCACCGCTCCGTGAGGGCCCGGGGATTTCCACGAGCACGTTTATCACAGCACTGTTATATTAGCGCTGTGACATCATCTTCGGATCCCACGGCGCTCCCCGATCCCTGGCACTCCCTGCACGAGCTTCTGGCGGCCATGGACGCCGAGATCGAGCAGGTCTACGTCGAGCGTGGCATCGAGGGGGTGCGCCCCCGGTTCGCCTATCCGCTGATCAGGCTCGCCCACACCGGGCCACTGACCATTCGGGAGCTCGCGAAGTCCCTGAACCGCTCGCACTCCGCGATCAGCCAGACCATCGCCGCCATGCGCAAGGAGGATCTCGTCACCTCCGAGCCGGGGCCCGACGCCCGCACCCGGCGCATCGACCTGACCGAGCGGGGCCGGTCGCTGGTGCCGTTCCTGGAGGCGGAGTGGCGCGCCACCCACGAGACGGTCGCCGAGCTGGACCGCGAGGTCCCGTACGCGATGACCGCCGTGGTCGAGGAGGTACGGCGGGCACTGGAACGCCGGTCGATGCGGCAGCGGATCCTCCACCACCTCGTCGAGCCACCGCGATGAGGGGACGTGTCCGCGTCCGGTTCCTCGACACCCGCCCGCTGCGCGGCAGTCGGTCGTTCCGTGATCTGTGGATCGGCACCTCCGCCTCTCAACTCGGGGGACAGATGGCCAACGTGGCGGTGTTGGCCCAGGTCTGGGACCTGACCGGCAGCCCCGTGGGCACCGGCGCCATCGGGCTCGCCACCGGCCTGCCGATGGTGCTGTTCGGACTGCTCGGCGGCACGTTGGCCGATACCTTCGACCGCCGTACGGTGGTACGGGCCACCACCGCGGGCCAACTACTGGCCGCCGCGGGGCTGTGCGCCCAGGCGCTGGCGGACAACCGCGACGTGCTGGTGCTGCTCGCCCTGGTAGCCGTAGGGACGAGTTGCAGCGCTCTCGGCGCTCCTGCCCGGCGCACCTTCCCGGTCCGGTTGTTGCCGGGCGACCAGGTCGCGGCCGGTCTTGCGCTGACCAACGTCTCCTTCCAGGCCGCGATGCTGACCGGGCCCGCGATGGCCGGGCTGATCATCGCCCGCTGGGATTTCCCCGCCGCATACGCGGCCCAGGCCGTGGCCACGGCGATCTCGATGCTCGCGGTGATCCGGCTGCCCGCCATGCGGCCCGAAGGCGCCGACGCGGCAGGCGGCCGGCGCCGACCGAAGCGTGGCGGTTGGCGGATCGTCCTGCGCCGCCCGACGCTGTGGGGCTCGATGGCCACCGACCTGTCCGCGACACTCCTCGCCATGCCCGTCGCGCTCTTCCCGCTGGTCAACGAGATCCGCTTCGAGGGAGACCCGCAGACCCTCGGCCTGTTCCTCTCGGCCGTCGCGGTCGGGGGGATCACGGCCGGCCTGCTCTCCGGCACGGTGACGCGCCGGCGCCGTGGCGGCCTGGTCCAGCTGTGCGCAGCCGGTGTCTGGGGCCTGGCGCTGGCGTGTTTCGGTCTGGCGGGGCCGTTGTGGCTGGCGCTCGGCTGCCTGGCCGTGGCGGGCGCCGCCGACACCGTGTCCGTCGTCACCCGCGGTGCCCTGGTCCAGTGGGAGACCCCGGACGCGTACCGGGGGCGGGTCTCCTCGGTGGAACACGTCAGCGGTGTCGCGGGCCCCGAACTCGGCAACTTCCGTGGTGGCCTGGTGGCGTCGGCCACCTCCGCGTCCTTCTCCCTGGTCCTCGGCGGGCTGTCCGCCGTCCTGGCGGTCGCCGCCGTGGCCGCGACCAACGCTCCCCTCCGCGCCTACCGCACGCCGTCCGCTGCCGCGAAGCCGGCTGCCCCTGGAGTCACCGACGCGGCGGCCGCCGGCCAGGCCGGCTGATTCGCCTCCAGCCTTCACCCCGGCGAGGGGGCGTCATTCCTCGTCGGCGGCGTCCGGATCGCACAGCGGACGCCAGGCCACCGGGCAGCTCGGGTCGCGCGGCCGGGGCAAGGCGTGGGCCCCGCCGGCGGGGGAACCCGGCGGGGCCGCGAGGGGGGTGCGGTGTGCGTCTCGGGCGGCGGCACAGGGGAGCCCGTGCCGCCGCGCCGGCCGCCCTCAGTACGAGAGGCGCACCAGCTGGCCGTTCGTGCCGACGGAGTTGTTGGTGACGTACACGCAGCCGAAGATGTCGACCCCGAGCCCGGAGGGCTGCTTCAGCTTGTCGCCGGTCGGGATGGTGGTGACCGCGTTGGTGCTCAGGTCGATCTCGGACAGCGAGCCCGCCGTCGGCGCCCCGGCCAGCGAGGAGGAGCTGTAGGACAGGGCGAGCAGGTCGCCCTTCCAGTCGAAGGCGATGTCCACGATGTTGGTCAGCCCGGAGACGAGGACCTCCGGCTGCTGGCCCGGCGGCACCTTCCAGATGCGCGAGCCGCCGACCTGCCCGCCGCCCATGTCGGCTATGTAGAGCGTGCCGTCCGCCTTCTTGACGATGCCGGTGGGCACCGACTCGGCGGTGCCGTTCTTCGGCAGCAGGTACTTGGTGGAGGTGGTGCCGTCGCCCGGGCCGGCGACCACGTCGTTCGAGCCGGCGTCGGTGGCCAGGAAGCCCGAGCCGTCCTGCACGAACCGCCACGGGTTGCCGTTGACGTCCCCGCCGTCGGGGTTCAGGGTGGCCTCGTGGGTGACCAGGTCGCCGAGGACCTTGCCGTCGCCGGTGCGGAAGACGGTGCCCAGCGTCCTGGCGGCGTCGCCGAGCGAGGAGCGCAGCTCGGGGGTGCCGGGGCCGCCGAGGCTGGCCAGCACGGTGTAGCCGCCGTTGGCGGTGTCGCGCACGGCCTGGGCCGGGCCGCTGGCGTTGACGGCGGCGGGGTCGGCGGTGCCGACGGCGGTGGAGGGGAGGCCGGTCACCACACGGCTCTTGGCGCCGCCGAACGGCACCTTGACGATGGCGCCGGTGGCGCCCAGGCAGCGGGTGCCCGCGGCGCAGCCCGGCAGGCCCTCGCCGGACTCGGCCACCAGCAGCGAACCGTCGGACTGGGCGGTGATGCCGCGCGGGTTCTTCAGGCCGGAGGCGACGACCGTCAGCCCCACGGTGTGCGTCTCGTCGGTCTGGGCCTGCGCCGGGGCGGCGGCGGCCATCGGGGCCGTCATCACCGCCGCGACGGCGGCCGCCGGCAGGACCTTCTTCCAGGAGGTGCGTGAATTCGACATGTCTCTCCTTCGCTGCTGCATGCTTCCCCCAATTGATCGGAGAGCTGGATGCGAAACCTGCGCCACCATAGAGGAGCGGACGGGTGTGTATGACCGCTTATTTTCCGCACTCAAACAGAGTTAATTCAGACGCGATCGTCATTCGAGCAACCCTCCAGTGAGCCCCGAAAATTATTCCTACCGTGGTCAGTCGGGTCCCTTGCCCGTTCGGCGGCTGGGACGGAATGTGCATATACCGCACGGGAGGAATCGCATGCTCGAACTGCCGCCCCCCTCAGTGGTCCGCGACCTGGAAAAACAGCGGGCGGAACTTCAGAAGCAGGTCCGGGAAATGGCGCCGCCACCCTTCGCCCTGCTGGAACTGATCATGGGCTCGATGATCACGCAGGCCCTGCGGGCGACCGCCGAACTACGCGTGGCCGAGGCGCTGTCGGAGGGTCCGCTCGCCCCGGAGGAGCTCGCCGGGCGCGTCGGTGCCAACCCGGACGCCCTGGACCGGGTGCTGCGGCTGCTGGCCAGTCAGGGCGTCTTCACGGGCCACCCGGACGGCACGTACGGGCTGACCCCGATGGGGGAGGCGCTGCGTGCCGACCATCCGATGACGATGCGGGACATCGCGCTGCTGATGGGCCACCCGACCCACTGGGAGGACTGGAGCGCCTTCCTGGAGACGGTGGTCACCGGCGAGCCGAGCCTGCCGAAGCTGCGCGGCATGAGCGCGTTCGAGTTCCTGGAGAGCAATCCGGAGTACGGCGCGGTGTTCATCAACGGCATGGGCAACATGTCCGCCACCGAGACCGAGCCGGTGGCCGCCGCCTACGACTTCTCCGCCTTCGGCACCGTGCTGGACTTCTGCGGCGGACAGGGCGGGCTGCTGTCGGGCATCCTGCGCCGGGCCCCCCAGGCCCGCGGCATCCTGTTCGACCCGCGCGTCGAGGGTAACGGGGCCGCCGAGTACCTGGCCGGGCAGGGAGTCGCGGACCGCTGTACGACCGTGGCCGGTGACATGTTCGGCCCGGTGCCCACCGGCGCCGACGCCTACGTCCTCAAGCACATCGTGCACGACTGGCCCGAGCAGGACGTGCTGAGGATCCTGAAGAACGTGCGGGCGGCCGTGCAGCCGGGCGGCAAGCTGCTGCTGGTCGAGATGGTCGTGCCGGAGCAGGGCGACGAGCCGCACTCGGGCAAGCTCGTCGACCTGTGGCTGATGCTGCTCGTCGGCGGCCGGGAGCGCACGGCCACCCAGTACGCCGACCTCCTGGCCCGCGCCGGTTTCAGGCTGGAGCGCGTCGTGGAGACGGCGGCCGCGGTGTCGGTCGTCGAGGCCGTACCGGTCTGATCGCCCCGCCGGCCACGTCGAGGCCCCGGCCGCTTCCCTCGCGGGGAGCGGCCGGGGCCTCGATCGTGTGAACGGCCTCGCTGGTGGTCCCCGAACGTCCCGTGGGGCCTCGGCCGTGCGGGCCGGTGGGGCAGCCCGGTGTGAGAGCGGTGCCTTCGAAGCCGGGCGGGGAGGGCGACGCGGGGCGTTCGGCGCGAGGGAGGGGTGGGGGGTGCGCACCGGACGCCCCGGCCGCCCGGAGGGGCCGGGGCGGGAAAGGGGTGCGCACCGAGCGCCCCGGTCGTCCCGAGGGAGTGGTTCAGCGGGCCGCCGCGCCGAACCAGCGCTCCAGGGCGGGGGCGAGTCCCTCGTCCGCCGAGGTGCCGGTCCACGCCACGTAGCCGTCGGGGCGGAGCAGCACGGCCGTCGCACCGGCCAGCGCCTCCGTGCCGGCGGCGTCCGCGGCGGTCACGGTCGCCACGTCCACGCGGCCCTGCCAGCCGGCCGCCGTACGCCGTACCCCGGCGTCGTCGGCCAGGTCCAGCAGCACCCCGTGCCCGTCGTGCAGCAGTTCGGCGACACGGATCGCGCCGTCCTCGCCCACCAGTGTCCGCGGCGGCATCCTGCGGCCCACGAGCGGGTGGGCGCCGGCCTCCGCCCCGAGGTCGTAGCGGATGTCGAGGTGGCTGACGATGCCCGCCAGGTGCTTCTTGACGTCGTCGTACTGGACGAGCTCGGCGAACAGCTCGCGCAGCGGGTCCGCCTGCTCGCCGCCGAGGAAGATGGTGCCCTGGGCGCGGGTGTTCATCAGCAGCCGCTGGCCCACCGGGTGCCGTTCGGCGTGGTAGGTGTCGAGCAGCGCCTCCGGTGCCGCCCCGCGCGTGACCAGGGCCAGCTTCCAGCCGAGGTTGACCGCGTCCTGCACACCGGTGCTCAGTCCCTGCCCGCCGGCCGGAAGGTGGATGTGGGCGGCGTCACCGGCCAGGAAGACCCGGCCGCGCCGGTACTCGGAGACCTGGCGGGTGGCGTCGGTGAAGGAGCTGACCCACTTCGCGCCGCCGTGGTGGATGTCCTCCCCGGTGATGTGCTCCCAGGCGTCGGCGACCTCCTCGAACGGGACGGTCGCGTCACGGTCGCTGGCCGGGGTGCCGTGCGGGCAGACGATGAGCCGGTTCACGCCGTCGCCCAGCGGACCGACCATGACCATGCCCTTGGGCAGCCGCTCACCGAGGTAGCGGGGGCGCAGGTCGCAGCCGACGACGTCGGCGACGTACATCTTGCGGGAGGCCGGGGTGCCGGGGAAGTCGAAGCCGGCCGCCTTGCGGATCCGGCTGCGCGAGCCGTCGCAGCCCACCAGGTACGAGGCGCGCAGCCGCTGCGGTCCGTCGGGGGTGTCCAGGGCGATCTCGACGGTGTCGCCGTCCAGGAAGCCGTCGGCGAGCGAGGTGAAATCCCAGCCCCGCCGGATGTCCACGCCGAGTTCGGCGGCCCACTTCTCCAGGACCTCCTCGGTCCTCCACTGCAGCACGCCGCGCGCGCCGAAGTGGGCGTCCGGGAGCACGGAGTAGTCGAACTGCACGCCGCCGAAGTGCCCGACCGGCATGGTCTCCAGATCGCCCCAGCGGGGCAGCAGTCCGCGCTGGTCGAAGGATTCCATCGTGCGGGCGGTGAAGCCCAGGCCGCGCGACTCCATGGCGGGCTCGGTCAGCTTCTCGACCACGACGACGCGTGCTCCGCCCAGGGCGAGTTCCCCGGCGAGCATCAGGCCGGTCGGCCCCGCGCCCACGATGACGACATCGGTGTCCACCGCTGTCCCTTTCATGGTGTTCCCTTTCTTCGGATGCGACTTGACGCTTGCGGTGGAGGGACGTCCGGGGCGGCCTACCGACGCCCGGGCGGGCCGAACCAGCGCCGGAGGGCTGCGTGCAGTCCCTCCTCCCCGGAGCCCTCGCCCACCCAGGCGACGTGGCCGTCGGGGCGCAGCAGCACGCGGTCGGCGCCGTGCAGGGCGCCGGGGTCCTCCGGGAGGACCGCCGTCGTGCTCACCCGGTCCGTCCATCCGGCGGGCGGCTCGGCGGCGTCGCCGCCGCGCAGGTCCAGCAGGACGCCGCCACCGCTGCGCAGCAGACGGGCGGGGTGGAGCCGGCGCCGGCCGACGTGCAGCGCGGTGTGCGGCATCCGGGCGCCGAGCAGCGGGTGGGCGGGGCCGCCGACGTCGTAGCGCACGTCCAGGCCGCTGATCATGCCCGCGAGACGGGCCCGTACGTCCTCCAGGGCGATCAGCTCGCCGAGCACCGTGCGCAGGGGTTCCACGGTGCGGTCGCCGAGCAGCATGTGGGCCTGGGCCCGGATGTTGGCCAGCACCCGCCGGCCGACCGCGTGCCGCTCGGTGTGGTAGGTGTCCAGCAACTCGTCGCCGGCCTTGCCGGCCAGGCGCAGCGCGAGTTTCCAGCCGAGGTTGAAGGCGTCCTGGAGGCCGAGGTTGAGGGCCTGCCCGCCGATCGGCATCTGCCGGTGGGCGGCGTCGCCCGCGAACAGGATCCGGCCGTGCCGGTAGTGGGTGAGCTGGCGGGAGGCGTCGCCGAAGGCGTTGACCCACAGCGGTGTGCCGCCGCTGATGTCCTCGCCGGTGACCCGCTTCCAGACGGTGACGATCTCGTCGAACCGGGCCTCGTCGGTGCGCTCGCGCGCGGTCGAGCCGAACTCGTGCACCATCACCCGGGTCACGCCGTCGGGGCGGCGCGCGGCGATGGCCAGCCCCTGCTCCAGGCGTTCGAAGCGCCGGTTCGGCACGTCGATGCCGGAGACGTCGGCGCGCAGCAGTTCGCGGCCGGCGTCCTGTCCGGGGAAGTCGGCGCCGAGCAGCCGGCGCACGGTGCTGTTCTCGCCGTCGCAGGCCACCAGGTAGCGGCAGCGCAGGCGCAGTACGCCGTCCTGGCCGACGGCCTCGGCCTCGACCCCGTCCCCCACCTCGCCGACGGCGACGAGTTCGTGCTTGCACTTCAGGTCGGCGCCCAGCGACAGCGCCCATTCCTCCAGGACCGCCTCGGTCTTGGTCTGCTGCACCTTCCACTGGCCCGGGTGGGTGCTGGGCAGGGTGAGGTCGAGGGGGACGCCCCCGAAGTGGCCGCGGGGCTCGTCGGGCGGGGTGCCGAAGTCGGGCAGCAGTTCCCGGCTGTCGAAGATCTCCATGGTGCGCGCGTGCAGGGTGGAGGCCCGGGACTCCTGGTTGGAGGCGTGCCGCTTCTCCAGGAGGACCACGTCGACGCCGGCGTGGGCCAGTTCACCGGCGAGCATGAGCCCGACGGGACCGGCCCCGACGACGACCACATCGGCCGCAAGGCGCTCCGCTGCCACGGTCAGGCCTTCTTCTGCTCGGCGTGGGCCTTGGCGTGGGACAGCGTGGCGCGGCTGTTGGTGGACAGCGCCGTGTGCACGTACTCGCGGGCGTCGGCGACGGTGGCGTCGGCGCCGAGGATGCGTGCGATGTTGTCGGTGTTGATGGTGACGGTGTGCTGCGAGGAGGCGCTGGTGCCCTCCTCGTTCTCGACGAACGTCCACTCGCCGGTGTGCAGGGTCATCAGGGCGGGCAGCGTGACCTGCTTGTAGGCGATCTTGTGGTGCGGGAAGACGACCCGGTACGACTTGGTGGTGTGCACCGAGCCGTCCTTGGCGCGGGTGTCCATCTCCAGCTCCTGGAGGCCCGGGGTGTCCTCGGCCAGGCGTACGACGGCCACGTGCGGCAGCCGCTCGGCCCACCGGTCGGCCTCGTTGATGAAGTCGAAGACGTCCTTGGCGCTGCCCGCGATCTGCACCGTGTCGGTGAACGAGAAGGTGAGCTGCTCGGTGTCGGCGGCGTGCACGCGCTCGACGTTCTCCTTCAGCGCCGCCAGCTCCGAGGTGCTGTTCTTGTCCACGGCCCGCTCGATCCACAGCAGGTCGTGCGGGTCGTCGCCGATGGCGCTGTAGTCGTGCAGCAGGCGTACCCGGGAGGCGGCCTCGCCGAGCGGCTCGATGATCCAGGTGCCGCCCATGTGCTTGACGGGCGGCGCCGGGATCTCCTGGCGGAAGGTGATGGTCAGGCCGTCGGCGTCCAGGGTCCGGCGCGAGGTCCAGTCCTTGGGAGTGCCGTTGGCGGTGGCCCAGATCCGGATCCGCTCCTCGTCGCCCTGCTCCTCGAGCCGGTCGACGTGGATGGTGGGCGGGAAGATCCGCGGCCAGTTGGTCACGTCCGCGAGCAGCTCGTAGACCGCGGCGGCCGGGGCGTCGATGGTGATCTCGTGCTCGACCTCACGCGTCGTCATGAGGTTCTCCTCGGATGGTGTCGGGTGGGGCGAGGGTCAGAAGTTGCCCAGACCGCCGCAGACGTTGAGGGCCTGCGAGGTGATGGAGGCGGCGGTGTCGGAGGCCAGGTAGCCGACGAGGCCCGCGACCTCCTCGGGCGTGGAGTAGCGGCCGAGCGGGATCTTGGCCTGGAACTTCTCGAGGATGGCGTCCTCGGAGGTGTCGTAGGCGTTCGCGTAGCCCTGGCGCACGCGCTGGGCCATCGGGGTCTCGACATAGCCGGGGCAGACCGCGTTGACGGTGATGCCGGTGGGGGCCAGCTCGTTGCCGAGGGCCTTGGTGAACCCGACGACGCCGTGCTTGGAGGCCGAGTAGGGCGCGCCGAGGACGACGCCCTGCTTGCCGGCCGTGGAGGCGATGTTGATGATGCGTCCGCGGTCCTTGTGCCGCATGCCGCCGGTGTTGAGGACCGCCCGGGTCACCCGGAAGACGCTGGTGAGGTTGGTCTCCAGCACGTCCTCCCACAGCTCGTCGGTGAGGTCGGCGGTCACGCCGCCGCCGGAGCGGCCCGCGTTGTTGACCAGCACGTCGACGGTGCCGAAGCGGTCGACGGCGGCCTGGACGAAGGTCTCCACCGACGCGCTGTCGCGGACGTCGAGAACGGCGCCGTCCACGTCGAGGCCCTCGGCCTGGAGGTCCTTGACGGTGGCGGCGACGTTCTCGGCGCTGCGCGCGCCGATGAAGACACGGTGGCCGGCGGAGGCCAGCAGACGGGCCGAGGCCAGGCCGATACCGCTGGTGGCACCGGTGACGAGGGCGACCCGGGGCGTGCTGTTCTGCGTCATCTCGCGGTCCCCCTTCAGGCGGCCTGGGCCGGCGCGAGCTGCGCGTTGACGACGTCGATGAAGGAGCGCGGCGTGTTGGCCTCGCTGACGGCCTCCTCGTCCAGGGAGATGCCGTACTCGCGCTCGATGAGGCTGCCGGCCTCCAGCAGCGCGAGCGACTCGTAGCCGATCACCTCGAACTCGGTGTCGAGGATGTCGCCGTCCAGGTCGACGCCCTCGGCCACCCCTGCGGCCTCCCGCAGGGTGTGCTTGAGGTCGTCCAGGGTGAACACCTTGGTGGCCATGGTGGGTCCTTTCGTGTGTGGTTCGGGCTGTGCGGTGACGGGCCGCGCCGGCCCCTGTCGTCGTCCCCGCCTGCTCGGCGCGGGACGACGGGACTCGACTGCGGGAATCGACGACGGGGACTAGGCGGCGCGCACGACCATCGCGGAGTTGAAGCCGCCGCTGCCGCGGGCCAGGACGAGCGCGGTGCGTACGGGCGCCGGGCGGGGTTCGGTGAGGACCAGGTCGATCGGGTAGTCCGGGCACGGCTCGGTGTGCACGGTCGGGGGGATGACCCCGTCGCGGATCGACAGGAAGGCCGCCGCGAGGTCCAGCGGCGCGGCGCCGGAGTACAGGCGTCCGGTCATGGTCTTCGGCACGGTCACCGGCACTCCGCGGTCCCCGAAGACGGCGGTGATCGCCTGGGCCTCGACGAGGTCGCCGGCCGGATCGCCGGCGCCGTCGGCGAAGACCACGTCGATGTCGGCGGCGGACGCCCCGGCATCGGCGAGGGCGACCTCGACGGCCTTGCGCAGGCCCGGCTCGCGCCCGCTGCCCGGGCGCGGGTCGATCGTGGCGCCGTAGCCGGCGATCTCACCGTAGATCCGGGCGCCGCGGGCCCGGGCGGCGTCTGCTTCCTCGGCGATGAGGATGGCGCCGCCCTCGCCGGGCACGTAACCGCGTGCGTCCCGGTCGAAGGGGAGGTAGGCGCGGGTCGGTTCGTCGCTGGTGGACAGCTTGCCGGTGGTGAGCTGGGCGACCCAGCCCCAGGGGCAGACCGAGGCGTCGACCGCGCCGGTGACGATCAGGGCGGTGCCCTTGCGGATCTGCCGGCGGGCCTGCGCGACGGCGTCCAGACCGCCCGCGCCCTCGCTGACGACGACCCCGGAGGGGCCCTTCATGCCGTTGCGGATGGATATCTGGCCGCTGTTGACGGCGTAGAACCAGGCGAAGGACTGGTAGGCGGAGACGTACTGGCTGCCCCGGCTCCACAGGTTCTGGAGCTCGCCCTGGCCGAACTCGAAGCCGCCGGCGGCGGACGCCGTGATGACGCCCATGTCGAACTCCGGGAGTTCCCGGGGGTCGGCGCCGGCGTCCTTCAGGGCCCAGTCGGCGGCGACCAGCGCCAGCCGGGTGACCCGGTCGGTCTGCGGCAGCAGCCGGCTGCCCAGGTGCTCCTCCGCGACGAAGCCGGGAACCTCGCCGGCCAGCCGGGCCGGGTAGGCGGACGGGTCGAAGCGGGTGATGCGGCCGATGCCGTGCTTGCCCCCCAGCGTCGCCGACCAGTAGTCCTGCGTGCCCAGTCCGTTGGGCGCCGCGACGCCCAGGCCGGTCACCACCACCGAGGTGGTCATACGAGGCTCCTTTCCGCGCTGGCGAGCACCATGGCGCTCTGGAAGCCGCCGAACCCGCTGCCGACCGTCAGGACGGCGTCGATGAGCTGGTCGCGGGCGACGACGGGCACGTAGTCGAGGTCGCACTCCGGGTCCGGGGTGTGCAGGTTGGCCGTGGGCGGGACCACGTCGTACTCCATGGCCAGCGCGGACGCGGCGATCTCGATGGAACCGATCGCGCCGAGGGAGTGCCCGACCATCGACTTGATGGAGCTGACCGGGGTGCGGTACGCGTGCTCGCCCATGCTCCGCTTGAACGCGGCGGTCTCGTGCCGGTCGTTCTGCTTGGTGCCCGAGCCGTGGGCGTTGATGTAGTCGATCGACTCCGGGTTCAGCCGGGCCTCGTCCAGGGCCCGCTCGATCGCCTCGGCCATCTCCACGCCATCGGGCCTGAGGCCCGTCATGTGGTAGGCGTTGGAGCGGGTGGCGTACCCGGCGATCTCGGCGTAGATGTGCGCCCCGCGCCTGCGGGCGCTGTCCAGTTCCTCCAGGACGAAGAAGGCGGTGCCCTCGCCGAGGACGAACCCGTTGCGGGTGGCGTCGAAGGGGCGGGAGGCGAACTCCGGTTCGTCGTGGCGGGGGGTGGTCGCCTTGATCGCGTCGAAGCAGGCCATGGTGATCGGCGAGATCGGCGCGTCGGAGGAGCCGGCGATCACCACGTCCGCCGAGCCCTCGCGGACCAGCTCCACGGCGTAGCCGACGGAGTCGATGCCGGACGTGCAGCCGGTGGAGACCACGGTGCTCGGGCCCTCGGCGCCGACCGCCCAGGCGACCTCGGCCGCGAACGAGCTGGGCACCATGTGCCCGTACAGGTGCGGGACGGCGTAGGTGTGGTCCACGACGTCGAGGCGGCCGCCGTCACTGACGACGCGGTACTCCTCGTCCAGGCCCGTCGTCGCGCCGACCGCGCTGCCCACGGTGACCCCGACGCGGTGCGGGTCGAGGGCGCCCAGGTCGATGCCGCTGTCGGCGACGGCGCCGCGCGAGGCGACGACCGCGAACTGCGCGGCACGGTCCAGCCGACGCACCTCCTGGGGCGTCAGGCCGTGCTCGTACGGGTCGAAGTCGGCCTCGGCGGCCACCCGCGAGCGGAACGGTGCGGGGTCGAAGAAGGTGATGCCCCGGGTGGCGGTACGGCCGTTGCTCAGCAGGTCCCAGAACTTCTCCCGGCCGACACCGCCGGGGGCGATGACCTCGATCCCGGTGATGACGACGCGTCGCCGGTTCATGCGGAGGCCTCCCAGTGGTAGAACCGGCCGGCCATGGCGTCGGCCGGCGAGCGCCACGTCTTGGGGTCGTAGGCCTCGATGAAGGGCTTGAGGTCCTCGCTGATCCCGATGAAGCGCGGGTCGGTCTTGGCGCCTTCGATCAGCTCGCCGCCGTTGTCCTCGTCGAAGTCCTGGAGGTGGAAGTACAGGCCCCGGTAGGAGAACAGCTGGCGGCGCCGCGTTCCCATGCGGTGGGGCATGTCGGTCGCGTCGAAGTCGGCGAACAGCCGCGCCACGTCGTTGCTCGAGGCCGCGGCCATCCGGGCGACAATCAGCGTGCTGTGCATAGGGGTTCAGCTCCTCGGCGGTTGCATGGGAGATTTCGCGAAGCGGACGGGGCGGCCGGGTGGCCCGGGTGGCCGTCGGGAGCGGCCCCATCGCTCTCGACGGTGCGGCCCGGCGGTAGGGCCGGACCCGCAAAGCACCTGAGGCCGGCCTGAGCCGCGCTCACGGGCACCCCGTCGGGTGCGGCGGACGCCCGGCCCCGCGAAAGGACCGGGCGTCGGAGAACGGCGGGGCGTGCCGGCGGGCGGCACGCCGGTTCACGCGTCGTCGGCGGAGCGGGTGAGCACGACCTGGTAGGTGTTGACGTCGACCTCGGTGGTGACGGCACTGATCCGGGCGTGGGCCTTGCTGCGGCCCTCCGGCCACTTCTCCTCCGGCAGGTCCCGGTGGGCGTCGAAGGCCTCCTTGCTCTCCCACTGCGAGTAGGAGACGACGAAGGAGCCCTCCAGGCCGCGGGCGCGCAGGCCCTTGAGGACGATGTGCCCGCGGAAGCCGGGGGCGTCGACGATGCCCGCCTGGCCGGGGCCGAGGGCGTCGACCAGCTCGTCCTGGTCGGCCTGCTCGACCTTGTGGACGGCGATGACGGTGTAGTTGCCGCGGTTGGGGCAGATCGTCACCTCGCTGCCCGGGCCGTCGGCGGTCAGGGTGTAGGCGATCTCGTTCTGCAGCAGCCGGATGGAGGTGGTGATCTCACCGAAGACCGGCAGGGTGCGGTGCTTGAACTCCTCGCCCTGGTAGCGCTTCTCGAGGTCCTCGCCGCTGCGCCACTGGATGAAGTTGGCGGTGCCGGGGCTGTCGACGCCCGCGTGCACGGTGCTGGACATCCAGCCCTCGTACGTCGCCGCGTTGACGATCTTCGTCATCTCCTGGATGAGCGAGTCCTGCTTCTCGGGCGCGTCGGTGGTGAACAGGTTGAGGACGGTGAGGTGCTTGGCCTCGACGGAGACGGTGGGCATGGGTTTCCTTCGCTTCCTGTGACGGTACGGACGACAGCTGCGGGACGGAGGTCAGACTGCGGGACCGAACCAGCGGGTGAGGGCGGTGGCCAGGCCGTCGGCGCCGGCCCCGGTGGGCGCGACCCAGGCGACATAGCCGTCGGGGCGGACGAGGATGCCGTCGACGGGGGCCTCGCAGTCGAAGTCGGCGGCCACCAGGTCGACCCGGTCGGCCCAGCCCGCGGCCGCCGTGCGCAGCCCGTGGTCGCCGCCGAGCTCGAGCAGCACCGGGCGGCCGGTGTGCTGGAGCGCGAAGCTGGACATCTTCTCGCCGTCCACGACCAGCTCCCGCTCCGGCAGGCGCCGGCCGAGCAGCGGGTGGTCGCCCTCGCCGACGTCGTGGCGGATGTCCAGGCCGGTGACCATGCCCGCCAGCAGGCGTCGCACGGACTCGTAGTTCTCCACGAGCTCGCCGAACACCTCGCGCAGCGGGGCGATCTCGTCGCCGCCGAGGTAGAGGGTGCGCTGGGCCAGGGTGTTGGTCAGGATGCGGGCGCCGACCGGGTGCCGCTCGCTGTGGTAGGTGTCGAGCAGGCCCTCGGGGGCCCGGCCCTGCACCTCCAGCGCCAGCTTCCAGCCCAGGTTGACGGCGTCCTGGACGCCCGCGCTCATGCCCTGCGCCCCGATCGGCAGGTGGATGTGGGCGGCGTCGCCGGCCAGCAGGACCCGGTCCTTGCGGTAGGTGACGGCCTGCCGGCTGACGTCGGTGGTGGAGCTGACCCACAGCGGGGTGGCGCCGCTGATGTCCTCGCCGGACAGCCGCTGGAAGGTCGCGGCGACCTCCTCGAAGGTGATCGGGTCCGGGCTGGTGCGCAGCGGCTCGGTGCGGTCGAAGTAGATGACGCGGCTGCGGTCCGGACCGAGCGGCATCACCATTACCATGCCGTCCGGCACCCGCTCGCCGCTGAACCGCGGGCGCAGCTGGATGCCGGCCACGTCCGCGAAGCGCAGCTCGATGGTCGGCTCGGTGCCGGGGAAGTCGATTCCCGCGAGGGTGCGCACGGTGCTGCGGGCGCCGTCGCAGCCCACCACGTGGCGGGCGCGCAGCCGGATGTCGCCGTCCGCGGTGCGGGCGGTGACGGTCACCGCGTCCTCGGCCGTGTCCAGGCCGGTGACCTCGACCCCTCGGCGCACCTCGGCGCCGAGCTCCTGCGCCCAGCCGCCGAGGACGCCCTCGGTGCGGGCCTGCGGGATGCCGCGGGCGCCGAACGAGCCTCCCTCGATCACCTGGTAGTCCAGGCCCACGCCGCCGAAGTGGCCGACGGGAATGACACCGACCTCGCCGAAGCGGGCCATGAGGTCCCGCTGGGCGAATTCCTCGATGGTCCTCGCCGAGAACCCCAGAGCCCTGGACTGCCGCATGGGCTCGCTCAGTTTGTCGAGCACGGTGACCGAGACTCCATTGAGCCTCAATTCACCCGCAAGCATAAGTCCGGTGGGTCCGGCTCCCACCACAATGACGTCAGCGTCGAAGTCGCTCATTTGGCCCTCTCCCCACTGGTGTCCGGCCAGTATTACGAGGGCTGCGGACGGCCGTAAATAGCCGTTGGTACAGGACTTCGACAATGAATGCCAGAGAAACCTCGGGAATGTCAGATCTTCGTCAGAGAGGTTGCCGGGAGGAGGGCGGAGGATGGAATTCTCAGGTATGACCTACACCCGCAACACTGTCGAATCTGCAACTAGTTCAGCGGAGTCTTCGGAGCAGTCGCGCGCCTCGGTCGCGGCGTTGCTGAACCGCTATCTCGTCTCGCTCGACGACACCGACGACACGCTCGACGACGACTGGGCGGACGGCCTGTTCACCGAGGACGCGGTGGTCGCCTTCCCGATGAGCCGGCATCAGGGACGCGCCGGCATGGCCGCCTACCACAGCACGGCGCTGACGGCGTTCGCGGCCACGCAGCACCTGGGTGGCGCACCGGTGGTGGTGCTGGACGGCGACCGGGCCACGCTGCGCGCCAACCTGATCTCCACGCACGTGCACCACGCGCGGCACACCCCTCCGCAGGGAGAGCTGCCCCCGCTGTTCGCCACCGGCACGTTCGTCACGGGCCGGGCCCGCCGCACCGGCCGGGGCTGGCGGCTGTCCGAGCTGTCCTTCCGGCTGCTGTGGGCGGACGGCTCCCCCGCACCGGCGGCGTGAGGTCCGCACCTGCCGTCCCGGCGGCGTGAGGGGGGCGTCTGTCCCGGCGGCGTAAGTCTGTCCCGCGCGACAGCGCGCAGGCGCCGGCACGCCGGGACGGGCGCTCCCCTCACCGTCCGGTACGGGATGCGCCGACCGCGTCCCGTACCGGTGGGGCCGTCGGCGCTCAGGTGTTGAGGCTGAGCACCCGGTCCACGGCGATCTCGATGACCACACGGCCGGGCGGGTGGGGCGGCGCGGACCAGTACCGCCGGGCGTACAGCTTCGCCCCCTGCGCCACCCGCTCCGAGTCGCGCACGACGGTACCGGTGCCTTCCAGCGTGGCCCAGGCGAACCCGTCCACCTGGCACAGGGCCACCCGGCCGCCGGGCGTGGCCAGCAGATTGCGGGCCTTGCGGGACGAGTCGACCGTCATCACCCTCGCGAGACCACAGGACGCGTCCCAGGTGAACCGCACCGGCGCCACGTGCGGTGACCCGTCGGGCCGGATCGTGGTGAAGGCGGCGACGTGCTGGGTGTCGGTGAGGAACGCCTCCAGGGAGGCGGACACCACCGGCACGGCAGGGCGCTGCTCGGGCAGAGACATCGTCTTCGTCCTTACGCTCTCGGGAACGTGGAGATGAGGGCCGGCCCGTGAGGCCGTCCCGGGCGGGGAGGGCACCACCCGCGGGGCGGCGGGCTACGAGTCCCGGAAGGGGCGGCCGCGGCTCCCCTTCTCGCCCTCGCGCCCGGGAGCCTCCCTCCCGCCGGTCACCCAGGGTGTCAAGGCTCGCTCGCGGTTCCCTCGACGGCGGACGGTCCGCCCGTGGAGTGCCGGCGAAGCCATTCGACGGGCCGTTCGCGGCGCCGCCCGGATGCCGCGCACGGTGCCCGGTCCGTGCCGAGGACGGCCAGCACGTCGGCGACGGTGGCGCTCTCCCCGGTGTCGGGCAGGTGGCGCAGCAGACGGGTGCAGTGGGCCACGAGCAGGGCCGCGTCGGCGTCGGAGAGGCGGGCCCGGTCGTGCAGGGCGGACAGGGCCAGCGAGCCGTCGGCGAGGTGGTGGGCGAGCAGCGCGAGGGGGAAGACGGTGTGCGCGCCGCCGGCCCGCTGCCCCTCGAAGCGGATGCCGGCGGCCGACAACCCGGCTCGCAGGTCGGCCGCCGGGCGCGGGACGGCCTCGACGGACACCAGGCTCTCCATCAGCTCGGGGCCGGCCGTGCGGCCGGTCCACTGCCGCACCTGTCCGACGGAGGCCCATTCGTAGGCGGCCATGTCCAGCGCCCGGTCGCGCAGCGTGGTCAGCAACCGTTCCAGCCGGTGGGCGGGATCGACCCTCAGGGCCATGGGCAGGACGGTGCGCATCGGCCCCACCAGCCGTTCGACGGCGTCCAGGGCGATGCCACGCCCGGAGGCGGTGACGCCGAAGCCGACCGTCACCGGCCCGTCGGATCCGGCCGCCCGGTACAGCAGCAGGGCCCACACCGCGTGCAGCACGCTGGAGTCGGGCACCGCCCTGGTGCCGGCCCAGTGGTGCAGCCGTCCGGTCTCGGCGGCGCTCAGACGGACCTCGGTCCGGCCGCAGCCGCTCTGCCGCGTCTCGGGGCCGGGCAGGGCGGGCAGCAGCACCGGGCGCCCCGGCGGTACCGCCCGGGTGAAGAAGTCCCGGGCCGCGGCATGGTCCTGACGTTCCAGCCAGCGGGCCCGGTCCCGGATGTCGGGCCGGCGCTCCCCACCGGGCAGCACACCGCCGGCCAGGTAGGCGCGAGCGAACTCCTCCACCAGCACGAACGCGCTCCAGGGGTCCAGCAGCGCGTGGTGGAAGGTGAGCAGCACCCGCGTGGCCGGTGCGGCGTCGCGGAGTGCGAAGTCGGGGGGTACGGCGTCGGGGGGTACGGCGAGCGGTCCGCCCGGGCGGGCGGTGCCGTCGTCGGGCAGGTCGAGGAGGGTCAGGCGCAGCGGTGCGGGGCGGCGCAGGTCGAAGCCGCGCAGCCGGTCGCGTTCGAGCAGGTCCTCCCAGTCGACCGTCCCCGCGCGGTGGCGTACGACGTCGGCGCGCGCGTGGTCGTGCAGCACGATGCGCGGGCCGGGCGGATCGACGCGGGGGTCGGCCTGCCAGTCGACCGCGGCCCGCAGCACCGCTTCCCGGTCCGTGACGGACTGCCAGGCGGAGATGAAGCGTTCGGTGTCCAGTGGGCCCCGCCAGTCCCACAACACCTGCTCGACGTGCCGACCGGTGTGCCGGTGCGCGAAGGAGTCCAGCAGTACGTCGTACTGCTGCCGGGTCACCGGCACGGTCGGCCGCGGCACCCGCACGGCCGCGGCGCGGGCCGTCCGTCGGTCGGGCCCCCGCCGGCGGCGTGGGCGGCTCGGCCTCGCCATCGGCGCCCTCCTGAAGGATCCGCTTGCCTGCTGTCGGACGGGCCGGCGGCTCACCGCGGTCGGTCCCGGGGAGCGCGCGCACGCCCCACGGACGCGCTGCTCCCGGGCACATCATGGAGGAGGGCGCCGCCATCGGGCTGACAGCTCTCTGACGCGGCTTGACATCCGCCGCAGAACGGCTGGGGAGCACCGCACCGGGCACCGCACCGGCACGTGGCCGCCACCGGCCCGGCCGGGCGTGCGGGTTGCCGGGGCGGTGGGGTGCCCCGGCGCCGCGTCCAGGAGGGGCGGCCGACTCCTGTTCCCCGCCCGTGACGTGGTGCGCCGCGCAGGTCGGCTTCGGCCACCGCGTGCCGGACGGCGGTCACAGGACCCGTACCGCGCCGGTGGCGTGGTACGCGGCGTGGTCGAGGACGACCCGCGGGCCGCACGGTGACGGGCGTCGGACGGGTGCTCGACGGACGCCCGAGCCGTGCTCCGCCGTCGCTCGGCACCGCTTCGACCCCGGCGGTGCATGGTGCCGCCACGAGGGGAGCGGTCATGGGGCGGCAGAACGAATTCTTCCCGTACCGGTATCTGTGCGGCGTGTGGGACAGTCTCGTCGCCGTCGGGATGCTGCACGCGCTCGGCGGCACCGGCCCGGAGCTCTGTGCGCGACGCGACGCGGTGCACGACTCGCCGCCCGCGAGGCGTCCGCGACGACTGCCGCTGACGGCGCCGGAACAGCGGCCGGCGCGAAGAATGCGGCAGGAGCCGAGCGGCCGCGGCGTCCAGGACGTCGGGGATATCCCGGACACCCGGGACGCCCGGGACGCCCGGCACGCCCGGGACGCCCAAACCTTCCGGGACGTCCGAGCCCGGGTCACAGCCCCGCAACCTCCCGGGCGGTGAGCCGGGCGAGCCGGTCGGCGAGGTCCTGCTGCTCGCGGGCGAGCCGTTCCAGCCGGTGCCGCAGCCCGGCGATCTCGTCGTGGAGCAGGCCCAGGTCCGTCCCGCCCGGGCCGGTCCGGGTCACCGTCGTGTCCCGGGGCCCGGCCCGGCGGGACGTCCCGGAGCCGGCGTGCCCGTCGGCGGCCGACAGCGGCCCCGCAAGCCCGTGGTGCCGGATCGCCTCCATACGGCTGCGCAGCACCGGGCCCGGTTCGATGCCCAGGTCGTAGGCGAGTCTGCGGCGTGCCCGCTCGTACGTGCCGAGCGCCTCGGCCTGCCGGCCGCTGCGGTGCAGGGCGGTCATCAGCAGTTCGTAGAACCGCTCCCGCAGCGGGTGAGCGGTCGTCAGCTCCTCCAGTTCACCGGTGATCTCCTGGGCCAGGCCCGCCCGCAGGCAGGCGTCGTACAGCGTCTCCAGGGCGACGAGCCGGCCTTCCTCCAGCAGGGCGGCCTCGGCCGAGCAGATGGCGCCGCGGCCGCAGCCCTCCAGGGCGGGGCCGCGCCACAGGGCGAGGCCTTCGCGCAGGACGTCCACCGCGCGGACGGGCTCGGTGACGGCCAGGGCGCGTCCCTCGGCGATCAGGCGGTGGAAGCGCTGGGCGTCGGTGAGGGTGCGGTCCGGACGCAGGGCGTAGCCCAGGGGTCGGGTCACCAGCCACTCGTGGTGGGGTTCGCCCGGGCCGCGCGCGGGCCGGGGCAGCAGGCGGCGCAGCCTGGCCACATGGGCCTGCAGAGCGTTGGCGGCGTGCGCCGGCGGGCGTTCGGCCCACAGTTCGTCGACCAGCCGTTCCACGGGCACGGCCTGCCCGGCCTTCACCACCAATGCGCCCAACAGGGCACGCTGCTTGGCGCCCGTGGGCACGACGGACACGTCCGCGTCGCCGTCGTAGATCTGGACAGGGCCCAGGATCCTGAACTCCATCTCGTCCTCACCCGGAATTTCGACGAGACCGCTTATCCGGCGCACGATAGTGTCCCCGATTTCGGAATACCGCGTTCACCAGCGGCCCACAGGTCCGCGTGGACGGTTCCTCAAGGCGGTCACCCCTGTTCACGCTCCCCCTCCGGCCCGGACCCGAAGGGCGGCTCAAGACATACTCGAACAGATCTGGGGTGCCACTCTGCAATGGTTATGACTCACCTAGTGATCGGCCCGTGTGAATGCCACAAGAAACCGCGAAGCGACAGTATCTGAGGGCTCGATCAGCACTCTGGTCCGACGGCCGCCATCTCGGCACGGAGGGAATCATGAACATAAAAGTCCTGGGTGCGTTGAATGCCGAAGTCAACGGAATATCGATCGTGCCCACCGCGGGGAAGCCCCGCCAGGTCCTGGCGCTGCTCGCCCTGTACCCCGGGCGGGTCGTGCCGGTGCCCACGCTCATGGAGGAGATCTGGGGCATGGACCTGCCGCAGAGCTCGCTGACCACGCTCCAGACGTACATCCTCCAGCTGCGCCGCATGCTGGGCACCGCGATGGGCCCGGACGTACCGGGCTCGGCCAAGGACGTGCTCGCCACCCGCTACGGCGGCTATCTGCTCCAGATCCCCGCCGAGGCGATCGACGTCTACCGGTACGAGCGTCTGGTCGCCGAGGGACGGCAGGCGTTCGAGGACGGCGAGGACGCCCGCGCGGCCGCGGTGCTGCGCGAGGCGCTCGACCTGTGGGAGGGACCCGCCCTGGTCGACGTACGGGTCGGACCGGTGCTGGAGATCGAGGTGATGCGGCTGGAGCAGAGCCGCCTGGTCGCCCAGGAGCGCCGCATCGACGCCGATCTGCGGCTCGGCCGGCACGTGGAGCTGATCGCCGAGCTCACCGACCTGATCGCCCGCCACCCCCAGCACGAAGGGCTGCACTCGCAGGCCATGGTGGCGCTGTACCGCTCCGGCCGACAGGCCGCCGCGCTGGACGTCTACCGGCGGCTGCGGCAGCGGCTCATCGACGAACTCGGCGTCGAACCCTCGCCGCAGCTGCAGCGGATACACCAGGCGATGCTCGCCGTCGACCCGCGTCTGGACGTCGTCGCCGGCCCCCGCCGCACGTCGACGTTCGACCTGTACGCCGCCTAGCGCCGTGCGAAGCGAGTCGAGTGTCGCCCGAGCCGAGGTTGCTTGGCTCGTGTGACCCGGTGTGCGGCGCTGCCGCCGTCCGGCAACAGGTCGGCACTCGGCGCGACGTGCCGGGAGGAGGGTGACGGATGGCTTCCTGACGCAGGTCGAGGGGGTGGACGGAACAGGGGTCGGGCCGCGCTGCCTCGCCCACGCGGGGGTGGGCGTGGCCGGCTGCCGCCGCCGGCCGGCGGCGGTCGGACCGGTCCCGCACGCCCTTCTAGTCGATGCTGCGGACGATGACACGCTCGTCCTCGTCCTCGCGTTCCTCCGCGCCCGCCAGGCGCAGTGGCGGACCGCCCCGGAGCGTCCTCACGAACACGGACGTGTCGCCCTCACGCAGTTCGTTGTCGCCGTCGTGCATGGGCACCTCCTCGGTTTTCGGTCGGCCCAGAGTGTCAAGGTTCACTCGTGGCTCGATCGACGGCCGCCCCGCCGCCCGTGGAGTGCGGCCGGAGCCGGGACGCCTTCCCTCCCGGGCCCCGTGTCCGGGGCGCGATGCGCGGGAGCGCCTCCCCGGCGAGCACCTCCAGCAGGGCGGCGGCGGTGGTGGTCTCGCCGGTGCTGGGCAGGTGGCGCAGCAGCCGGGCGCAGTGGTCGGCCAGCAGGTGCGCGTCGCCGTCGGAGATCCGGTTCCGGTCGTGGACGACGGTGAAGGTCAGGGAGCCGTCACCACCGCGGTGCACGAGCAGGGCGACGGGGAGGTCGGGCCACGCGCCGCTCGCCCGCTGCGGCTCCAGAGTGATGCCGGCGACGGCGAGTTCGGCCCGCACACCGGTGAGCGGGCGCGGTCCGCTCTCCACCGAGACCAGGCTCGCCAGCAACTCCCCACCGTCCGAACCGCTGTCCGAACCCCCGGCTGAGCCACTGGCCGAACCGCCCGCCGATCCACCGGTCGAGCGGCCGGTCCACCGGTGGATCTGGCCGGTGGAGACCCATTCGTAGGCGGCCATGTCCAGGGCGCGGTCCCGCAACGCCGTCAGCAGCCGGCCGACCGTCTCCTCGGGATCGACGCGGACCACCATCGGCAGGCAGTTGCGCATCGGCCCGGGCAGCCGCTCGGCGCACTCCAGCGCGATGCCGCGCCCGGAGACGGTGACGCCGAAGCCCACCGTCGCGGCCCCGTCGTGCCGCGCCGCGCGGTACAGCAGCAGGGCCCAGACCGTCTGGAGGGCGCTGCTGTCGGGGACGGAACGCAGGGCGGCCCAGCGGTGCAGCCGCCCGGCCTCGGCGGGGCTCAGCCGTACCTCGGCCCGGCCGAGGCCCCGCTGCCGGGTGCGCGGACCGTGCCGGGCGGGCAGCACGGCGACGGTGTCACCCGGCACCGCCCCGAGCCAGAAGTCCCGCGCCGGGGCGGGATCCTGCCGCTCCAGCCAGCGCACCCAGTCGCGCAGGTCGGGCCTGCGCTCGCCGCCGGGCAGCGCTCCGCCCGCGAGATAGGCCCGGCAGATCTCCTCCAGCAGGACGAACACGCTCCACGCGTCCAGCAGCGCGTGATGGAAGGTGAGAAGCACCAGGGTCACGGCCCCGGAGCCGGCGTCCACGGGGTCGCCGGCGAGGTCGACGAGGGTGACGCGCAGCGGGCAGGGGCGGCGCAGGTCGAAGCCGCGCCGGCGGTCCCGCTCCAGCAGCCGGTCCCAGTCGACGGTGCCCGCACGGTGGCGTACGACCTCGGCGCGGACGTGGTCGTGGAAGACCACGCGTGGCTTCGGCTCCCCTGCGAAGGCGGCCCGCAGCACGGTCTCGCGGTCGACGACCGACTGCCAGGCCGCGGTGAACCGCTCGGTGTCCAGCGGCCCGCACCAGCGCCAGGCCAGCTGCTCGACGTGCCGTCCGGTGTGCCGCCGGCGCACCCCGGCGTCGCCCAGCAGGTCGTACTGCGGCCAGACCACCGGTACGCCCGGCGGACGGGGCGCACCGGGACGGCCCCGCACGGCACGCGGGCGGCTCTGCCTCGCCATGGTCGCCCTCCTAGAAGTCGCTGCCTCCCTCCAACGGGCTCCGCGGTCACGGAAGTCCCGGGGAGCGGCGGGCCGGGGGCGCGATACTCCCCGGGCATCGTGGCAGAGGCGGCTGCCGGGCCTCTGACGGAGGGCTGACGCTGCTCGGAACCCACCGGAGAAACGCTTCTGCAGTGGCAGGGCGGCTCATGACGGCGCGACTCCTGGCAGGGCCGCTCCGCGCACCGTAGAACCGGCCCCACCCGCGCGCGCCGTATCCGTGTCCGGCAAGTGCAACGGTCCCGGCCCGCGCCCGGGACCGCCCCTGCCCGGAGCGGCGCCGGGCGGCGCACCTTTCCTCCGGCCGCCCTCCGGTACCGAGCGGGCTCCAACCGGGCCGATCCCGGGCCACCAGCCCTGGATACGCCACCGCCGTCTGGAGCGCTGCCGCCTCGACCTGACCGATCCACACTTCCACGTCACGAGGTCCAGACCATCGCCGCCCGATGAGGTTCACCGACACGGCACACTTCGGCCGCCTGTTCCGGGCCGCCTACGGGATACCACCGCGGGATTACAGGGACCTGCTGCCAGAGACGCGCGCGAATCGTCTACAACCCTGCACGGAATGACAAGGCCGGGAACCCCCGCTCTCGGCAACCTGGACGACGACCGCGACCGGCCGTGCTCTGTGCCCGCGCCGATCGCATTCGTTCACGGGTTTGCAGCATGTCCGGCACCAGCCATGACCATGCGAGAACCCATCCGTCGAGAGAGAAGGACGAGTTATGCGTATGCGCAATGTCCTCGCTGGTGCGGCCCTGGGGTCCGCCCTTGTGCTGGGGGGCCTGGCCGCTCCCGCGCAGGCCGCTCCCGCGCAGGCCGTTTCCGCGCAGGCCGACAGCAACATGACGGCAGCCGCACCGAACACCGCCTCCGCCATCATCCGCGTCGGCTGGTACTCCAGCTTGGCGCGGTGCGAGGCCGACGGAGAGAACGCCGCCTATAGCTACTGGTACTGCGAGTGGAGCTCCAGCCGCGGCGCCTGGGGACTGTACGTGGACAACGACTCGTAAAGTACCTGCGTTGGTTCCAGTGGGAGTTCCCCAGCTCAGGATTCGAACGCGCTGGTCTGAGGAGCGGTGCCGGGTTCGTCCGACTCGCGCCACCGACTGTCGTTGAAGGGGGAGAAGCGACGACGGGGGCCGGGATGGATCCCGAGGACCTGGAGATCACACCGCCGTAGGGACCGAGCTGCGAGGGTGTCCGTGACCTGATCGTAGAACTTCTGCAAGCTCACTCGCTGGTCAGCCATGTCGTCCCGGTCCCCGCGGCTCGGGGCGACATCGGCCTGCACGTCGAGATCGGCGGATGGACTCCTGGGGCCCCTGCCGCGCTTCGGGGGAACGCTGATCTCACGCAGGCGGAGGCTGGCGGTCGAGGAAGAGCCATGCAGTGAGACCCGCAGATGTTCGCTGGGGAGAGCGCTACCGTGGTTCTGAGGTCAGCGTCCCTGGCGGGAACGCTTCCCTACGGTCCCGGGCCAATCTCCGGGACGGGTGTGCCGCCTGTTCGGGCTTTGGTGGGGCCGGAGCCTTCGCCAGCCTTGTTGATCCCTGGCTCTCTGAAGGGCCGGGGTGCCGGTCGAGCTTCTGACGGGTGAGCAGGCCGCGAAGTACGCGATGTACGACGGCGCCGTCCCGTACGGAGTTGGAGCGGCTCTTCTTGCTGGACGACGCGGACCAGCCGCTTATCGAGCTGCCTGCCCCTCTCTACGGTGTCTCAGCCGTCATCGCCGACATGAACCCCTGGTCCAGCATGGTCCCCACGGAGGTGTCGCCGGCGGTGCTCAGCCCGGCGTCGTGGCAGGCCACGCTCAGCAGGTAGCGGTCCATCGCCGGGTAGGTCGCGAACCCCCACTCTCCGTCCGTGACGACACTGCCGTCGGGGGTGCTCAGCCGGCCACCGCTGAAGCCGAACTCCTTGAATCCGAAGCGCAGTCCCTGCCCGAGGGCCTTGCTGTAGGCCTCCTTCAGGGTCCACAGGCGCAGCGCGTGGGCGCGCCGCTCCCCCTCCGGCAGTTCGGCCAGTTCCCGGGCCTCGGCCGGGGTGAAGACCTGGGTCTCGAGCAGCTCCAGGCGTACGGGCCGATCGGCGGGTTCCACGTCCACCCCGATGCGGCCGATACGGCTGAGGCCGACGGCCATCAGGTCACCGGTGTGACTCAGGCTCAGTTCGATCTGGTCGAAGCCGCGCAGGTAGGGACGCCCGCCCAGCCGGTAGGCGAGGTCCAGGTACTCGGGCGGGACGGCCAGGGCCGCGGCGGCCGTGTACTTGATCAGCAGCCGGGACGCGGCGAACCGGTAGCGCACCACCGCGTCAGGGGTGCGCCGGTAGCGCTGCCAGTCGGAGCCGAGCAGCTCCCGCAGCCGCCGGGTGGTGAGCACGCTGGGCAGCCACTCGCTCCAGGTCGTGCAGACCAGCGCGTTGCCGAGCTGGGAGAGGTTCTCCCGCACTCCGGGCCAGGGCCCGGACGGCCGCGACACGTGAAGGGGCACGGCACATCTGACCCGGTCCATCAAACCTCCTAGCAAGGGGACCGCCGGCTACAGCCTCGTACGGCCCCTGGACGTTTCTCCACCCTCTTCGGCACGAGCCCGCCCCGACCCGCCCGGCCGCCCGGCCCACCGTGCTCAGCAGGCCAGTCGCGTGCCGTACAGATCCAGGCTGCGCCCGTGGCGGCAGCGCCCGAGCACCTCCGCCAGGACCGTCTGCTGCACCCCCGCCGGCAGATCCGGCACCGGGGCGCCGAGTCTGCGGCCGATGCGGCTGAGCACGAGCACCGCCCAGGCGGGGTCGGCCAGGAAGGCGTCGCCGCCCGCCTGGCCCTCCCAGACGCCGAGGCAGGCGGCGGCGGACAGCACCAGGGCGTAGCGGTCGGCCAGGGCGCAGGCCAGCGGGTCGACCGCCGTGCTTCCGGCGGCGGGCAGGGCCGCGCACCGCGCGCGCAGCACCCGCAGTTCCTCCACCAGCGTCCGGGCCAGCGCGGCGAGCGCGGCGTGCAGCGGCCCGGACGCCGCCTGCCCGGCCAGCCGTTCGGCGGCCCCGATCAGCGTCGCCGTGAGCAGGTCGTCGGTCCCGAAGTGGGTGAGCCTGCGGTGGTCGAGCGGCGGCAACGGCGCTCCCGGCCGGAACAGTTCGGCGGGCGGTTCCTCGGTCCGGAACCACGCCGTACGCGCCAGCGCCGGCAGCTGGGGCACCAGTACCGCCTGGCAGACGGCCGTCCCGGAGTGCCCGAGTCCGGCCACGGGCAGGTCCCGGGCGAGCTTCTGGAAGCCGCCGTACAGCGGCCCGCGGTCGTAACCCCGGGCACCGAGCACGGCGGCCAGCTCCTCCAGGTCCTCGCGCAGCAGGTCCGGCATGGTGTACTTGACGGCCGCCGCGAGCAGGTACGCGTCCTGCGGTACGAGGCTGAGCGCGCGCAGCCCGGTGACGGCCATGGCGTCGCAGGCCAGCAGGTCCGCGAACACCCCGCTGAGCGCCCTGTGCCAGCGGCGGGCGGGCTGTCCGTCGGGCCGGTTCTCGGTGGCGGCGCGCACGGCCAGCCGCAGCACGCTGTCCACGCCCGCGAGCACCGTGCCCGGGATGAGGCAGTGGCTGATCTGGAAGCTGCGCAGGGCCAGGGTCACGCCCTCGCCGAGGGAGCCGACCAGGGCGCTCTCGGGCAGCGACACGTCGGTGAGCTGGAGTTCGTGGAAGCGGGCCCCGCGCATGCCGGGCAACTCCACCCGCGCCAGCCGGCGCACCTCGCCGGAGGCGGGCGGCCCGGGCAGCAGGAGTACCGAGTGGCTGCCGGAGCCGTCCTCGGTGGCGGTGCGGGCATAGACGACGAACGTGTCGGTGCGGTCGGCGTTCATGACCGCGTCCTTGCTCCCGTTGAGCAGGAAGCCGCCGCCCGGGGTGCGCGCCGCGCCGACCTCGCGGCGCAGGATGGCGTTGGCGTGCGCCACCTCGCGGTGCACGATCGCGACCCGGCCGCCGTCGAGCAGCACCTCGGCGAGGGCCGCGCGCTGGGGCGCGTCGCCCGCGGTCCACACCGAGGAGGCGGCGAACAGCGAGGTGACGCCGAAGCCGTAGCCGAGCGCGAGGTCGCGGCGGAAGAGCGGGCGCAGCACGCGGGCGAGCTGCTCGAGGTCGGTCAGCCGGCCGCCGAGGTCGTGGGGCACGAACTCGGCGGACAGCCCGTGGTCGGCGAGCAGCGCCTCGGTGGCCTCGGGTGCCTCGCGGGTGTCGTCGGCCCGTACCAGGGCCAGGTGCCCGTGCGGGTTGCCGGGGTCGAAGGGGTCGCCGAGCGCGGCCTCCAGCCGGGCGGCGCGTTCGGGCTCGCCGGTGTCCCACACCGTGGCGGGGCCCGACGCGGGTCCCGAGGCGGGGCCCGAGGCGGGGCCCGAGGCGGGGCCCGAGGCGGGGCCCGAGGCGGGGCCCGAGGCGGGGCCCGTGGTGCGGCCCGGAGCGGGGCCCGGAGTGGGCCCCATGGTGCGGCCCTCCCCCGCGGGCCCGGTGGCCGTGCCGGTCGCGGCGGTCACAGGACCCGCACCACGCCGGAGGCGTGGCGTGCGGCGTGGTCCAGCACGCGCCGGCCGGCCCGGCCCAACTCGTCGCACGCCCGCCGGGCGGCGCTCTCGCCCGGGCCGACGGCGTCGTCGCCGAGCAGCACGTTGTGCCGCACGGTCACGTTGACTCCCGACTCGTCGGGCTCGACGGACCATTCGCCGGTGTAGGCGGCCAGCGGTCCGGACGTACGCGTGTGCTTGTGCACGATGCGGCCCGCGCCCGGGAAGCTGATGCGCACCGCCTCGGTGCCGGTCGCGGACCGGCCGTCCAGGGTGAGCACCTGGACCCCCGGGGTGTCCTCCAGCACGGTCAGCGGGCGCGTGTCCGCCAGGTCCTCGGGCCAGTCCGCGGTCCGGTGGAGGAAGTCGAGGATCAGCTCGGCGGGTGCCTTGACCCGTACGGTGTCCTCGAAGGTCACCGTGAGGTCGTCCAGGCGGGTCCAGCGCTCGGCGAGCCAGGCCAGCCGGTCGAGCTGGGTGCGGCTGTTGGCGCGGGTGACCCGCTCGACCCAGGCCACGTCGGCGGGCGCGTCGCCGGCGACGGTGAAGGCGTGCTCCAGGGTCACCCGGGAGACGTCACCGAAGGGGCGCACCGTCCAGACCCCGGTCATCGACTCGACCGGTGCGGAGGTCAGTTCCTGGCGGAACTCCACCCGCCGCTGTCCGACGTCCAGGCGCCGGCGCGACACCCAGGAGCTGATCCTGTCGCCCGCCAGGGCCCACATGCGCAGGCGCTCCCGCGTCCCGTCGAAGTCCAGTTGCTCCACGTGGACACACGGGGGGAAGAACAGCGGCCACACGGTGGCATCGGCGATCAGTCCGTACAGCACTCCGGCCGGGGCCGGGGCGGTCACTTCACAGGCAGTACGGTGCACTCGCGCATCCGGCATCGTCCACACCCTTCGTCGTCCAAGACCGTCTCAGCCGTGCCCAGTCCCTGCTCGGCCGCCGGCGTGCCGCGGTCCAGTCCACCCGGGCAGGCGGCTGCGGCGGGGCCCGTCGTGCTGCGGCTGTCCCCGACCTTGTCCGGAACCGCTCGGAATCCGCACGCGCCCCGCTCGCGTCCCACTGGAGCGGCCCCGGCCCTCCGCCCGGTGCGCGCTCCACCGGAACCCGGCGCATCCTCGAGCCCGGCGGCGGACCGTGACCTCCCGTGCGCCGTCGCCCCGGCTTCCCGGGGCCGACCGCGCCGGTCACAGAAGCGATACGGGAGGTGGCAGGGATGGGGCGCTGGTGCCCGCGCCGATTCGTCCGCGGCCTGTGGGAGGGGCTGGTCGCCTACGGAAGGCTGTGCGTCGTAGGCGAGACGGCACCGTACGAGGAAGAGGTACGCCCGAAAGCCCTGTGGCGGCACCCGCCCCCCGGCCACCCGGAACGCCTGCGCCCCGACCTGCCCCTGACCGACCTGGAACGCCGCCTCGCCCGCGAACTCACCGACGACGCCCAGAACGACCGCAAGGCCGCGTAGCCCCCGGCCCCGCAGAAGTTCGGGGCCGCGCTGCGCGCCACTGCACCGCGTGGCTCCACCGTGCGGACCTGGACCGAGCACACCGCCTCCTGCGACCGCTACTGGCAGCGCACCAGCCCGGTGCCGACGGACGCGTACACCATGCGTCCGGCTCGAAGCGGCCGTAGGGATTGACGTGTGTCCAGAACAGCGGGGACAGCGCCCTGCGGTCTGCGAACCACGGTCGGCGTGCTTCAGTCGATGGTGGACGCGGCCACGATCGCCTCCGACATCAAGGGCTCCTTCGGTCAGGGCACCTGGCACGGTGTGGCATGGCCGACGGTGATGAATGCATGCCGGTTCGGGGGCTCCCCGCTGCCAGGCGGAGGCCCCCGAACCGCGGCCGCGTGCCACACGCGACCCTCATCCTGTTCCCCGGACTGTTGGAGTCAGCAGCAATACAGGGGACGTGGTGCAAGGTGCTCGCGAACCGAGTTCGCGCATTCACCCGCCACTTACTAGATGTGAGTGTAGATACGGCGAACCAGAAAAACGGGTTCTGAAGCTGGACAGATGATGAGCCAACCCCGCGACGGCGTGGTGAACGCCGAGGCCAGACGTGTGTGGCCTCGGCGTTCCCTCTTGGACGAAGAATGAGCCAATCAGTAAGTCACCTGCTACCGGGGCGAGTTGCTGGAAGGCTAGGGGCTGGAGGACCGACGTCACGCCTGGGCCGCATGCCAACCGGCCCGTGACCGGTCTCCGTCACGGACTCGTGACCGCGGATTTTCGGGGCCGGCCAAACCCCCGCGCGGTCCCCCGGGTTCGAGGAGTCAGCAGCGCAAGGACAGGGAACGGGGCGGTCGCCGCAGTGGCGCCGCCCCTTGGTGCAGAGGATTTTTCCATGGACAGGAATCACGAGACGTCCGTCTCGTCGTCGGCCGCGTACGGCTTCGACATGGCGCGAGCCCTGGTAGTACTGGGCTTCGTCGCCGCCACGGTCATCCTGCGGATCGTCGCGCACATGAGCATCAGGGACATCGTGGTGCTGCTGTCGGCCGGCGGCGCGATCGCCGTCGCCGTACTGGTCTCGGCGAGTGTGAGGCTGCGGAACCGTCGTCTGGTTCAGCGCTTCCTTCAGGCTGCGCTGAACAACGGTGCGGGCAGCTGAGGGGGCGGCGTGGGACGTCCCGAGGCTCCCGTCGATGAGACCGTGCCGGAGCGGGCCGCGTTCGCACACCACCTGCGGGCGCTGCGGCATGCGGCGGATCTGACGTACGCCGAGCTTGCCGAGCTGGTGCCGTACTCGACCGCGCAGTTGAAGCGGGCGGCCGGCGGCAGGTACCTGCCGCCGTTCCCGCTGGCGTTCGCCTATGCGTCGGCCTGCCACGACCGGATGGAGGACGGCGATCTGAGGCGTACCGCCCTGAGGCGGATCGCCCTCCTGCACGACCATGCGGAACATGCGGCAGCCGAGCACAAGCTCCGCGAGCGCCGCTCGACCGTGCTGGCGAAACCGGACTTGGCTCGCAACCGCGCGGATCTCGGTGGAGCGATGCGTGATCAGTGGGCGTATGCCGGACGGCCGCCGTACCGCCGGATCGAGCGGAAGACGAAGAACTGGGTGCCCCACAGCACCGCGCACATGATCGTCACCGCGCGGACCATTCCGCGCGACCTCCAGCAGTACGTGGCCTTCCTGGAGGCGTGCAAGGTCTGCGGCCTCGGCATGACGCCCTGGCTCAGAGCATGGATCAGAGTCTGCGGCTTTCCGAGGACCGACGAGGAATTCGCCCGCACCACCGAGCGGATGAACCCTGTGGTCAACGAGGTCTACCGGAAGGTGCTGCGTGAGGAGTACTGCGCGCTACTGAGGCGCTCGCGAGAGGATGAGAACCCTGAGGCGCGTGAGCTGGAGGCCCAGGCGGATCGCGAGTTGCACGAGCTGATCGCCAAGGCGACTCTGCCGGTACGACCGCTGGCGCCCGTGTACAGGAATCGCCGAGTACACCGGACCATCAGTCCTGCAGCGGTCGGTATCCGTTCCGGCCTGCCGACGGCTCAGTAGGAAGGGCGCGGCCCCTGGCTCCGAAACGCCAGGGGCCGCGCCGCCCGTGTTCCGCCGGTCTGACCGCCCAGGTCTACAACGTGGCTGCTGACGGAGAGGTTTACCGGTCAACACTTACAGCAAGTAGTCGGAATATTTCGTTCCGTAGTCAGAGCGGTAGGGTCACCCGCAAACAGAAAAAGCCCGGCCCCCCGACATTCTTGGCGGAAGAAGGGGACCGGGCTCCAAAGACCCGACGTGTCGTTGTCGGAGCCCTGATCCTACGAGAGTTACGCGCTGCGGCGCCAGCGGACTCGTCAGCGTATCGGAAGCAACAAGGGCACATCGGGTGGAGAGGTGGACCCGAAGTGCTGCACTACCAGCGCGGTCGCCATGGAGCGGCCGCCCACGACGTGACGGGTGACATCCGCCTGCCTGGCTGGTGGAGAGCCGCGGGCGTGAACACCCCGGGCTGCTTTCGGGCCGGCGCTCGCACAAAGGTCCGCACTGCCCACGTCGACCGCGTGCGAGACAGAGCAAGCCCTCGCCACCGTGGGATCACCTTGCCGTACCCGCACACCGCACACCGCGCCTCCGTGCGCCTCGTCCTCGCCGGAGCTGCCCGATGAGTCGCCGTCCGTCCAACTCCCACCGTCCCACCGTGAGCCGTCCCGGCTCGAGCGGCCTCCGTTTCGGCATGTTCGCCGTGTGCGTCTCCCGTGACTCGGACCCGGGCCTCAACGCCGGGAAGGCGAAGCCGCTGTACGACCTGCTGGTGACGTACGCGGACGTCGGCTCCCGCGACACCGGACAGGGCTACCCGTACCGCGAGGCGCTGGCCTCGTGCCTGGACTGCTCCAAGCAGACCGTGGACCGGGCCGCGGACTACCTGGAGAAAGAGATCGGGCTGGTGACGGTCCACCGCCGGAAGGTGGAGGGCAAGCCCGAGGAGAACGACGCCAACCTCTACGAGATCCACGACGCGTGGCTGATCCACGGCGTCACGCCACCTGCGGGCACCCCGCCGCAGCTGGTCGCCCGGTACGGCCACACGGTCCCCGGCCTGGACGTCGACGCGTGGATCAGCAAGCACGCCCCCGGCTTCGACCTGGCGGACTGGAGGGCCGCCTACGACGAGAAACTGCGGGCGCAGGAGGCCAAGCGCGAGGAGCAGCGGCGCAGGGAGCGGGCCCGCCGGAAGAAGTCCAAGAAGGGGGGTGACGTCATGGGTGACGCCACCCCCGGAGGCGGCACTCCCGAGGGGGGTGGCGTCATGGGTGACGCGACGGGTGGCGTCACGGGTGACGCGTCCGATGGCGTCATGGGTGACGCCCTATCCAAAGCCGTTGCTCCAGATCCGTCTTCCAGAGAAGAACCAGCGCCTTCGGCGCGTAGCGCCGGTGACGTCCGTAGGACTGGTGCAGGTAGTAGCGCGCGAGGGCGCAGCGGCTCCGCCGCGTCGGGCAAGGACGGCTCGTCGTCGAGGAAGGGCGGCAAGGCCTGGGTGCCGGGGCAGCGGGACCCGGCCGACGTGACCGGGAAGCAGACGGCGGCCGTGCACGCTGTGGAGGCCCTGCTGCCGCCGCCGCTGGTGGCCGAGCTGCCGTACGGGCACATCCCGAGACGGAACCGGACGGCCGTCCTGGAGGCACTGGAGTCCCGCACGGTGGAGCAGCTCCGGGAGCGGATCACCGCTCGGTGGACGACCTACGGGTATGAGCCCGCCCTCCACGACGGCCGCCTGCGGTCGGCGGTCGGCGTCGCCCTGGAACTGATCGCCCCGACGCCCTACTGCCCGGACCCGTCATGCGAGGACGGGGTCATGATCGACACCCGCGAGGAATGCCGGGCCTGCTCGGAGCGCCGCGAGACTCGCCGGGCCGACCGCCTCGCCGGGAGGACCCCGCCCGCGGGCGGGTCCGGTGCGGGGAAGGCCCGGGCGCCCGAGTGCCTCGATTGCGGCCGCCCGTTCCCGGGTGCCGTCCCCGCTGAGGGCGTGTGTCGGCGGTGCACCGACGAGGCCACGGCCGCCTTTGCCGCCCTCGCGGCCGGCCTCCCCCGGCAGGCCCCTCAACAGCAGTCCCCTCAACGGCAGGCTCTTCCACGGCAGGCTTCTCCACGGCAGGAGGACGACACGGCGATGGAGCGTGAGGCACTGGAACCGGTGGTGAAGCGCCGCAGGGCCCGGCGCGCAGCCGAGGCGGCCCCGGCCGTCGAGGACGTCGCCTCGGAGGCAGCGGCGGCCG
This sequence comes from Streptomyces lancefieldiae, assembly GCF_031845825.1. Taxonomy (NCBI): domain Bacteria; kingdom Bacillati; phylum Actinomycetota; class Actinomycetes; order Kitasatosporales; family Streptomycetaceae; genus Streptomyces; species Streptomyces lancefieldiae. The sequence goes on from NZ_JAVRFH010000021.1 coordinate 105,988, forward strand.
CGGCCGAGGAAGACACACGTCTCCGCGCGGAGTTGCTGGCCGCCAACCCGTGGATGGCCGACTACGCCCAGCCCCCGGCCGGGGCCTCACCGGGATCCACCCTGTTCTGACCCCGAGGTCGGCGGACCGCTCAGACCACCCCGTAAAGGCGCTGAGCGGCTCGTACGCGGACGATCTCGTGCCCGGCAAGGTTCAGTCCCGCGTGGTCTGCCTGCTGGGCGCAGGCGTCGAGCGGACGATTGCGTTCGCCCCAGCGACACGCCCTCTGGGCGCTGCTCCGCCGGGACGAACGCTCCGGTCCAGGCCCGGGTGGGTGAGCCACGGCCGCAGACGCCCGGCGAGCCCCGGTCAGTCGGCCTGCGGCGTGCGGACCACCGCGGCCGAGTTGAAACCGCCCCGCCCCCGCGCCAGCACCAGCGCCACGCGCAGCTCCGGCAGCTCCCGCGGGACTCCGGTGACCAGGTCCAGCGGGCAGTCGTCCGCGACGCGTGTCGTGCCGGTGGTCGGCGGCACCACCTTCTCGCGCAGGGCGAGCAGGGCCGCCGCCAGGTCCAGCGCCGACCCGCCGGCCCCCAGCCGCCCGGTCATCGTCTTGGGCACGGTGACCGGCACCCCGTACGGCCCGAACAGGGCGCACAGGGCCCGGCTCTCGGTCCGGTCGGCGGCCCGCTCGCCCGCCCCGTCCGCGAAGACCACGTCCACCTGGTCCGCGGTCAGGCCGGCGTCCGTGAGGGCCAGTTCGGCGGCCTCCCGCAGCCGCGGCTCGTCAGGGCCGTCGAAGGTGGACGCGCAGCCGGCGACGACGCCGTAGCCGGTGGCACCTCGGCGCGCCGCCGTCCGGGCGTCCTCGAGGACCAGCAGCGCGCCGCCCTCACCGACCACGTGGCCGTCGGCCGTCGCCGCGAACGGCCGGTAGGCGTCCCGGGGTTCGACGGACCGGCTCAGCCGGCCGTCCGCCAGGTGCGCGGCCCAGCCCCAGGGGCACAGCGTCGAGTCGACCCCGCCGGTGACCATGACCGGCGTGCCGTCACGGATCCGCCGCCGGGCCCGGGCGAGCGCGTCGATACCGCCCGCCTGCTCGCTGACGATGCTGGAGCCGTGGCCGCGCAGCCGGTGCCGGATGGAGATCTGCGCGGGGGCCGCCGCGTGGAAGGAGGCGAGCGACTGGTACGCGCTCACGTACTGGGCGCCCTTGCTCCACAGCGCGGCCAGACCCCGCTGCCCGAACTCGGCGCCGCCCGCGGAGCTGGCGGTGATCACGCCCGCCCGGTACCCGGACAGCCCCTCCGGCTCCACCCCGGCGTCCTCCAGCGCCTCCTTGGCCGCGACGAGCGCGATGCGCGTGCTGCGGTCGGTGGAGGGCAGCAGCCTGCTGGGGATGTGCTCCTCGTCGACGAAGCCGGCGATCTCGCCCGCGATGCGCACGGGGTAGCCGGAGGCGTCGAAGCGGGTGATGGGGCCGAGGCCGCTGTCGCCGCGCAGCACCGCGTCCCACCAGACCCGCGTCCCCAGACCGTTGGGCGCGACGACACCGATGCCGGTGACCAGGGCCTCCCGCGGGCGTTCCCGGTCGTCCGCCGCCGCCCGGGCCGGTTCGGTGAACACCGTCCGTTCCCTCACGCCGCCTCCCTCAGCCGCGGCCGGGTGAGCACCGCGGCGGTGTGGAATCCGCCGAAGCCGCTGGCGACGCTGAGCACGGTGCTGGTGCGCTGCTCCCGCGCGAACAGCGGCGTGTAGTCCAGGTCGCAGGTCGGGTCGGGCTCGTGCAGGTTGGCCGTCGGCGGCACGGTGTCGTGCCGGATGGCCAACGCGCTGGCCGCCAGGTCCAGGGCGCCGGCGGCACCCAGCGCGTGCCCGATCATCGACTTGATGGAGCTGACGGGCACCTGGTGGGCGTAGCCGCCCAGGCCCGCCTTGAACGCGTGCGTCTCGTGCCGGTCGTTGTGCCGGGTCCCGGCGCCGTGGGCGCTGACGTAGTCCACTTCCGCGGGGTTCAGCCGCGCCTGGTCGAGCGCGGCCCGGATGGCGTCGGCCATCTCCTGCGCCCCGGGCCGCAGCCCCGTCATGTGGTGCGCACTGCTGTGCGCGGCGATGCCGGACAGCTCGGCGTACGGCTGGGCACCGCGCCCGCGGGCGTGCTCCAGCTCCTCCAGGACCAGCACGGCCGCGCCCTCGCCGAGCACGAAACCGTCGCGGGTGCGGTCGAAGGGCCGGCTGGCCGTCGCGGGGTCGTCGTTGCGCGAGCTGGTGAGCCGGATGCGGTCGAAGCAGGCCATGGCGATGGGCGAGATGGGTGCCTCCGCGCCGCCGGCGACGACCACGTCGGCGCTGCCCTCCCGGATCAGGTCGGCGGCGTGGCCGATGGCGTCCAGGCCGGAGGTGCAGCCGCTGGAGACGAGGCCGACCGGCCCCTGCGCGCCGCAGTCCCGGGCGACCGCCGCCGCGAGCGAGCTGGGCACGAAGTAGTCGTAGAGGGACTCGGCCGCCTCCGTGTGGTCGAGGGCCCACGTGCTTCCGCAGTCGCTGAGGATCGCGTACTGGGTGGCCAGGCCCGTGGTGCAGCCGATCGCACTGCCGAGGCTCACGCCGGTGCGCAGCGGGTCGCGGCCGAGGCGGTCGCCGACTCCGCTGTCGGCGACCGCCTCGCGGGCCGCGACCAGCGCGAACTGCGCGGCCCGGTCGAGCCGTTCGGTGTCGGCGAGGGTGAAGCCGTGCGCGGCGGGTTCGAAGTCGACCTCCGCGGCGATGCGCGAGCGGTGGTCGGCGGCGTCGAAGAGGGTGACCCTGCGGGTCGCGGTGCGGCCTACCGTCAGCAGGTCCCAGAAGTTCTTGGTGCCCACCGCGCCTGGGGCGACGACGCCGATCCCGGTGATCACGACGCGTTTCACAGGCCGCCTCCCGTCGGCAGCGCGGCCAGTTGGTCGCGGCAGGCCCGGCCGACGCGTTCGGCCAGGTTCGGGGAACTCGCGAAGAAGTGCCCCCCTGCGACGGTGTGCAGCTCGGTCAGGCTGGTGGTCCACTGCTGCCAGTGCCGCAGCGCGGCGGGGGCGGCGAGCGGATCGTCCCGGCCCGCGAAGACGAGGACGGGGACGTTCACGGGCCCCCCGGTGACCGGGTCGAGGGCCGCGTTGCGCAGCGACGTGGCCAGCCGCAGGTCGTCGCGGAGCACGGGCAGGACGGAGCGCCGCCACAGCCCGCCGGGGGACGCGGAGGCGCCCGGCGGCAGCGAGCCGATGTCGTCGAGCAGCGGCAGCAGGTCCTCGTCGGGCAGGTCCGCCGCGCCCGCCAGGGCCGTGGTGGTGTGCGGGGGCGGGCAGGCACCCACCGCCAGGAACAGCGGCGGCGCGCCGGCGTCGGCCAGGGCCCGGGTGAGCGTGTAGCCGACGAGGGCGCCCATGCTGTGGCCGTAGAGCGCGTACGGGCCACGCCGTGCGGTCTCGAGCAGCCCCGGCAGCAGATCGGCGAGCAGGCCGGCCCGTTCGGTCAGGCGTGGCTCGCGGCGGCGGCTGTCCCGGCCGGGCAACGGCAGGGCGGCCACGTCGACGCCGGGGCCGACCGCCGTGGACCAGCCTCGGTAGCTCGCCACGCCGGCGCCCGCGTGGGCGAGGCAGTTGAGCGTGACCCGTGCGGCCCCCGCCTTGTGGACCTGGGTGCGGGAAGCCATCCGTCCCCCTCCTCGTGAGCGGCTGTGCCCGGCGCGGTCCGGGACAACGGCGTCTCGGCGCGGTGCGACGTGCGGGGCGGTGATGCCACCGCCGAGGCCGACGTCGTCATCGCCGGCCGCGTGGTGCCCGCGCACGGCGCCGGTCCGCATGGTGCGGACATGTACGCACCGAGCGTGGCCCGCACGGCTCGCGCGACGCTCGACTCTGCACCGACGCCGGTGGTCTCCCGTCCCATCGGCGGCCCGTGCGCGGTTCGGCGTCCCGTGCGCGGTGAGCCGGACCACCGCCGGTCCTCACGCCGCGTACAGGTCGAACGTAGAGGTGCGGCGCGGTCCCGCGGCGATGTCCAGCCGGGGGTCGACGGCGAGCATCGCCTGGTGCAGCCGCTGCAGCTGCGGCGAGGGTTCGACGCCGAGTTCCTCGATGAGCCGCTGCCGCAGCCTGCGGTGCACCTCGAGCGCGGCGGCCTGCCGGCCGGAGCGGTACAGCGCCACCATGGCCTGCGAGTGCAGCCCTTCGTGCTGGGGGTGGCGGGCGATCAGGTCGGTCAGCTCCGCGATCAGCTCCACGTGCCGGCCGAGCCGCAGATCGGCGTCGATGCGGCGCTCCTGGGCGACCAGGCGGCTCTGCTCCAGCCGCAGCGCCTCGATCCTCAGCACCGGTCCGACCCGTACGTCGACCAGGGCGGGTCCCTCCCACAGGTCGAGCGCCTCGCGCAGCACCGCGGCCGCACGCTCGTCCTCGCCTTTCTCGAACGCCTGCCGTCCCTCGGCCACGAGTCGCTCGAAGGCGAACGCGTCGACCGCCTCGGCGGGGATCTGGAGCAGATAGCCGCCGTAGCGGGTGGCGAGCACGTCCTTGGCCGAGCCCGGTACGTCCGGGCCCATCGCGGTGCCCAGCAGACGGCGCAGCTGGAGGATGTACGTCTGGAGCGTGGTCAGCGAGCTCTGCGGCAGGTCCATGCCCCAGATCTCCTCCATGAGCGTGGGCACCGGCACGACCCGCCCGGGGTACAGGGCGAGCAGCGCCAGGAGCTGCCGGGGCTTGCCGGCGGTCGGCACGACCGGGATTCCATTGAATTCAGCGTTCAACGCACCCAGGACTTTTATTTTCACGATTCCCTCCGCAACTTGTCAGGGCGGTTGGTTCTGAGCCGTTGATTGAACAATCAGATACTGTCCCGTCGAGCCTGCCCGTGTCATTCCCGCCACGCCGCGGCAAGGAGAACCGGACGTTTCCTGTATCGGCGCACGAGGGTGACTCAAGTAATTCTCGACCCGCCCCGGAAGGCGGGAAGTGATTCTGTGCCCACCTATCACTGACATACCGCCCGTGGACGGGAGTTTCCGCTGTGAAGCACTGTCGTGAACGTATGGGTGCTGTTACTTTCCCAGCCATGGCGACGACATCGCAGAGCACGGCCGCCGACCGCGGCGCGGACCCGCTCACCCGCGGTCTCCTCGAACGTCTGGCGCTGTCCGACCGCCCGGACGAGGCCGCCCTGGCACCGGACCTGCCCTGGCCCCGACTGCTGGCCGTACTGAGCGCCTATCACCGGCGGGAGGTCCGGGTGGGATTTCCGGAGCTGACGTCCGACCGGCTCTGAACGAGCCGGGACCACGAAGACTGAAGAACCCTCGAGGATTCTTCCACACGGGGCGGCAGCCCGCCGGAAAATCCCGCGCCGGACACCACGGACGGCTAGTGTCCGAGCCGAAGGAAGTGCATCCGCTATTCGTGAGCGAATACCTGGGCCGTGATACGGGTCCGCAGATGCGGAATCGGGTGCTTCCCGGGCAAGGGCGCGAGGGAGTTTCGGATTCGCCGCCTGTTGCCGGTGCCCGCGCCCGGCTCGGGCACCCCGCCCCGCGCGTGGGTGGAGACCTCCCCACTGGGCTACGGGCTGAGCCGGAGCCGGCTGCCGGCCCACGGTCAGGGCGTCGAACCGGGTCCGGTGCCGCGCGGCCGGATGAAGGCGGTCGTGCGGCGGTGCGACCCCGTCGTGGACGGGACCGCACCGGTGGGGCGGAGGCCCCTGCGGCCTCCGCAGGGGGCGCCCGACGCGGCCGGGGCATGGCCGGCGGAGCGGGCGGACGGGGATGCGCGGGCCCTGTGCGCGGAGTCGGCTCTGCTGCGCGACCACGTGGAGCTGCTCCACCAGGAGCAGCGGGAGCTGTCCGAACGGTTCACCCGGCTCACCGGCTCACGGCACGTCATGCGCCCGGCTGGGACGGGACGGGCCGGTTCAGCGGGTGACGAGCCGGCCGCTGCCGCCGGCGGAGACCGGGGTTTCGGGGCGGGCCATGAGGATGGACCGCTGGAGGCGGCTGAGCGCGGCGGAGGGTTCCAGGCCCAGTTCGTTCACGAGCGTGCCGCGCAGCCGCTGGTAGACGTTGAGCGCCTCACCACGCCGGCCCGAGCGGTGCAGGGCCAGCATGAACTGCCCGTGCAGGCTCTCGTGCATCCGGTACCGGTTGACCAGGACCGTCAGCTCCGACAGCAGCTCGCGGTGGCGTCCGAGCCGCAGGTCCGCCTCGATGCGCTGGTCGAGCGCGCACAGCCGGGCCTCCTCCAGCCGCTTGATCTCCGTGTCGATGCGGATGCCGGCCTGGATGTCGGTCAGGGCCTGCCCGTTCCACAGGGAGAGCGCGTCGGCCAGCCGGCGGGCCGCGCCGGTGTAGTCCTCGGCGTCCATGGCCCGGTAGCCGACGCCCGCGCGCTGCTCGAACTCCCGGTAGTCGACGTGTCCTTGGCGCGTCTCCAGCCGGTAGCCGCCCGGGACGGTGGCCAGGATGTCCTTGGCGGTGCAGCGTTCGTTCTCGTCGTGGGCCAGGGCCTCGGCGATCAGCTCGCGCAGTTGCAGGACGTAGGTCTGCAGCGTGGTCCGTGCGCTGCGCGGAGGGTTGTCTCCCCACAACTCGTCGATGAGCGCCGGGACGGGGACCACCTGGTCGGCGTTGAGCGCGAGCAGGGCAAGGACCTGGCGCGGTTTGGGCGCTGTCGGTACGACCGACACTCCGTGCTCGCGCACCGACAGCGCACCCAGCACTTCGATGTCCACGTTTCCCCCATGAGTTCAGGCCGCAGGCCGTGGCCGGCCTGTGCATCTCCCGCCGACCGGGGACCGGTGCGCGGTTGCAGTCTCGATAAAAAAACAGCGCAGTCGGTTTGTCAATGTGCGCCCTTGGCTACGTCTCGGTACCGTCGCGATTCGGTCAAACACTCGTCGAACGTCTGCCCACATCCGCTCCGGGAACAGGCGTTCCTGCTCCGTGGGGCCCCGGCAACGCGTCACCGGCAAGCGGAATCGAGCCCTGTGCAGCGACGGGAGACTATGGCTGAAAATCTTCGGCGAGAAGCCATGGACGGAGCGGGACGGAGCGGGGGCCCACGGAGACAAGAAGAGCGCCCTTCCTTCGAGCATGACCGGATTGTCCGGATAAGGAAGGGCGCCAAAACAAACCGAACGGTTCTGGATCTATCGTGGCGAGGACCCCCCGGCCTCCAGGTCGCCGGCGAAGGACACCGAGGTGAGCGCCGGCAGGAGCAGCAGCCAGAACTGGGAGACCGTGCGCCGGGACAGCCATGCCGCGTCCCGGTTGCCGAGCACCTCGAAGCCCACGGTGGCGGCCACCACGGCGGACGCGACGCCCTCCAGTGCCACGGTCTCGCGCAACTCGCCGCTGTGCCCCGCCCGTTCGACCATGTCCGTGACCCAGCTCTTCCAGCGCAGCCGCAGGTCGGTGCGCGGCACCCGGCCCGCCTCCCCGCTCAGCTCGAACCCCGCCCGCAGGACCGCGTCGTTCCGCAGCCCGCAGGCGAGTTCGTGGGTGGCGTCGACGATGTGCTGGAGGATGCAGGACGCCGCACTGCTCCTCCGGTCCATGATGGTCTGCAGTACGCCGGCGGCCGCGTCCTCGACCGCGTCCGCCAGCACCGCCTTGCTGGCGAAGTGGAAGTGCAGGGCCCCGTTGCTCACCCCGGCCCTCGAACTGATCACGGTGAGCGAGGCAGCGGTGAAGCCCTCTTGGTGGAAGACCTCGGCCGCGGACCTGATGAGGGCTTCCCGCGTGCGCACCGCACGTTCCTGTTTGACCATCACTTGCTCCGTCACTGCGGTGGGTTGCCGTGCTTTCTGGACGGCACGTCGGCGTGCTTGGTGCGGAGCATGGTCAGGGAGCGGATGAGCACCTCGCGGGTTTCGGCGGGGTCGATGACGTCGTCGACCAGTCCGCGTTCGGCCGCGTAGTAGGGGTGCATCAGCTCGGCCTTGTACTCCTTGACCATCTTCTGCCGCATGGCCTCGGGGTCCTCGGCGTCGGCGATCTGCCGGCGGAAGATCACGTTCGCGGCGCCCTCGGCACCCATCACCGCGATCTCGTTCGTCGGCCAGGCATAGGTGAGGTCCGCGCCGATCGACTGGCTGTCCATGACGATGTAGGCACCGCCGTAGGCCTTCCTGAGGATCAGCGAGATCCTCGGCACCGTGGCGTTGCAGTAGGCGTAGAGCAGCTTCGCCCCGTGCCGGATGATCCCGCCGTGCTCCTGGTCCACACCCGGCAGGAACCCCGGAACGTCCAGGAGGGTCACGATCGGAATGTTGAAGGCGTCGCACATCTGGACAAACCTGGCGCCCTTTTCGCTGGCCTCGATGTCCAGGACGCCGGCCAGGGCCTGCGGCTGGTTGGCGACGATGCCGACGACCTGTCCGTTCAGGCGGGCCAGGGCGCAGATGATGTTGCGGGCCCAGCGCTCGTGGACCTCCAGGTACTCGCCGTCGTCGACGATCTCCTCGATGACCCTGGCCATGTCGTACGGCCGGTTGCCGTCCGCCGGAACCAGGTCCAGCAGCACCTCGGAGCGGCGGGTCTGCGGGTCGGAGCAGGGAGCGCAGGGCGGGTACTCGCGGTTGTTCTGCGGGAGCATCGACAGGAGGTAGCGCACCTCGGCGATGCAGGTCTCCTCGTCGTCGTACGCGAAGTGCGCCACACCGGACGTCTCGGCGTGCACGTCGGCACCGCCGAGGCCGTTCTGGGTGATCTCCTCACCGGTGACGGCCTTGACCACGTCGGGGCCGGTGATGAACATCTGCGAGGTCTCGCGGACCATGAACACGAAGTCCGTCAGGGCGGGCGAGTACGCCGCCCCGCCCGCGCACGGACCGAGCATGACGCTGATCTGCGGGATCACACCCGAGGCTCTGGTGTTGCGCTGGAAGATGCCGCCGTACCCGGCCAGGGCGCTCACACCCTCCTGGATACGGGCGCCCGCGCCGTCGTTCAGGGAGACCAGCGGCGCACCCGCCGCGATGGCCATGTCCATGATCTTGTGGATCTTCGTGGCGTGCGCCTCACCCAGCGCACCGCCGAAGATCCGGAAGTCGTGCGCGTAGACGAAGACCGTACGGCCCTCCACCGTGCCCCAGCCGGTGACCACACCGTCCGTGTACGGCTTCTTCTCCTCCAGCCCGAACCCCGTCGCCCGGTGCCGACGCAACTGCTCGACCTCACGGAACGAACCCGCGTCCAGCAGCAGCTCGATCCGCTCCCGCGCCGTCAGCTTGCCCTTGGCGTGCTGCGCCGCCGTCGCCTTCTCGCTCGGCCCGGCCAGCGCCTGCGCACGCACCCCGTGCAGCTCGGCCACCCGCCCGCGCGCGTCCGTCGGTTCCGCAAGGGTCGCCGCTCGAGGAATGTCATTGAGTATCGTCACGATTCGTCCCTCCCTCATGGCGCGGCCCGGTAGATGGCCTCACCGTAACAAACCATCCGTGCGGTTTGTATACGGGGAGCGTGGCGCGCACAGGAATCAGCCATGGAAGATGCCGGCCTACCGCCAGCTGTAAGGGGACCGATAGGCCGCGGCGGACCGCTCGGGCTGCCACAGGGGGGCCTCGGGAGTGTCCTCCGTGCCCGTTTCGTCACCCCGCCCGGCCGACAGCGAGTACAGCACGACGGCGACCGCGGCCAACTCCTCGTCACTGGCACATCCACGTTCGATCCGCAGTGCGGGCCCGATGTTGTCCGATTCGGCCATGTCCCCTCCTCTCGACGTGCGGCCACCGTCCGCCACGGCGCTACACAACCGCTGCAGTTCCGCTTGAGACCCGTCACGGCCGCCGTCAAGATCGAAGAGGTTCCGTTGCGGGCAAGAGAGCAGGGTGCCGGGCGGAGGGACGGTTTCCGGAAGGGTTCCCTCCGAGACAACCTCGCCGGAGGGCAGGATTCCCCTAGTAATCAAACCGGTTGGTCTCTATCTTTCTTTTCGTCTGCCACCCGATGGCGGTGCGCTTTCGATATGTCGATTCTCAGGGGGAGGAATGGCTACCAGCGCGTTTCCCGCAACACGCTCGACAATCGGCCAGGCCCAGGAACTGCACGTCGAGACTTCGCGATGGGGATCCGGCCTGCTTCGCTACCCGAACCTCACCACAACCGTTCCCAAGGAGCTGGTGCACCGCGCGGCTGTCGCCGAGGTCATGCTGACCGACTGGGAGCGCGTGGACGAGACGCGCTTCAAAGTGGCCGCCCAGTGGCCGCGGAGCCACAGTTTCTTCACCCCGGTCGACGGTCGGTTCCACGACCCTCTCATCGCCGCGGAAACGATCCGCCAGGTCGGCTCCCTTCTCGGGCATGCCGAGTTCGGCGTCCCCTTCGGTCACCACTACCTGCTGCACGACCTCAGCCTCCGTGTCCATCCGGAACACATGATGATCCATCAGGCGCCGGCCTCGCTAGAGCTCGAGGTGACGTGCAGGGACATCAAGATGCGCGGTGGCAGGCTGGCCGCCCTCCGCTACGAGACGGCCGTGCGTCGCGACGGCCACGTCGCCGCGACGGGCCTGTACTCCTTCTCCTGCGTCTCCCCCGCCGTGTACCGGAGGGTGCGCCCCGAGCACGTGTTCAGCAGCGATCACCGTCCCCTGCCGCTGACGGCCCCCGCCGCGCCGCAGAGCGTGGGACGCATGTCCCCCGCCGACGTGGTGCTCTCCCCCATCGGCGAACCGAACCGCTGGCAGCTGCGACTGGACACGCAGCACCCCGTGCTCTTCGACCACCCCGGCGACCACGTACCGGGCATGGTGCTCCTCGAGGCGGCACGGCAGGCGGCGGCAGGGGTCCTGGGGCGGTCCTCGCTGTTCCCGCTCGGCATCACCAGCGAACTCCTGCAGTACGCCGAGCTGGACATCCCGTGCGTGATCGAGGCCAACCCGCTGCCACCCCAGGCCGACGGCCACCTGGCCGTCCACGTGACGGGACACCAGCAGGGCGGGCTCGTCTTCTCCTGCACCGTGACGGCGGCGGCGCGCACCGACTGACGTGCCCCGCGGTCCGCGGGGCACGTCAGTTCCCGGAAAAACTGTCCAAGTGGTCGGCGGCCCACTCCCGGAACGTCCGAGGTGGTCTGCCGACCAACCCGGCGAAGGTCTGTGTCACCTGAGCCTTGGCACCCTCCCGCTGCCGCCGCGCACTGCGCAGCAGCGCCTCCACCACGGCCGGCGGATACCGCTCGCTCCACCGGGAACGAGCCCGCTCCGGCCCCAGCTCCTCGAAGCGCAAAGGACGGCCCAGCAGATGCGCGAGCTGGGCCGTCCGTTCGACCGCCGTGACCGCCTCGGGTCCGGTGAGGGTGTACGCGCGGCCGGCGTGCCCGGGGCCGGTGAGGGCGCGCACCGCCACCTCCGCGATGTCCCCGGGGTCGATGCAGGCGTTGGGCGACTCGCCGTACAGGTCCCGCACGACGTCCTCGGTGCGGACGGCCGGCGCCCACGAAAGCGTGTTGGACATGAACGAGCGCGGTCGCAGCAGGGTCCAGGCCAGACCGGAAGCGAACAGCAGTTCCTCGTTCTCCCGCTGCCAGCGGGCGATCAGGTCGTCGGCCGCCGGGTCCTCGACGCCGGCGGCGGACAGCTTGACCACGTGCTCCACCCCCGCCGCGCGGGCGGCCCGCAGAAAACGCGCGTCCTGGTCACCGGCGACCCGGGTCGTGACGAGGAACGCGCTGCGCACTCCGCGCAGCGCGGCGTCCAGCGACGACGGATCGCCGTAGTCACCGCGCAGGACCGTGGCGTGATCGGCGCCCGTCACACGCGCGGGGTCCCGCGTCAGTACGCGCACCTCCGCGTCGGCCGGCAGCCGACGGACGACCTCGCGCCCCACCGTCCCGGTGGCACCAGTAACCAGAATCACCCGTCCTCCCCCGACCTGTGGCCAATCATCGCCTGTCCGCTCCGAAGTTACCGGCGTGCACTTCCTTGCCGCATGCTGGTTGACGTTAAAATACGAACTGGACGGTTTGTATGCGAAGCCTTCCGAGGGTTCGTCGGACAGCTGGAGGGCAGCATGGCAGCGCAGGAGCGGGCTATTCGGACGCGCCACAACATCATGCTGGCCGCGGCCACGGTCTTCAACGAGCGCGGGTACAAGGCGGCGACCATCGCCGACATCCTCGCCAAGGCCGGTGTGACCAAGGGGGCCCTGTACTTCCACTTCCCGTCGAAGGACGAGCTCGCCCAGGAGGTGCTCGCGGCCCAGAACCGGGACTTCAGCGTGCCCGACAGGCCGTCCAAGACCCAGGAAGTCGTCGACATCGTCATGCTGCACACCCACCGGCTGCAGAGCGACCCCATGGTGCGGGCGGCGGTGCGGCTGACCATGGACCAGCTCTCCACGGAACTCGACCGCACCGGGCCCTTCCGGCAGTGGAGCGACGTCACCCGCGAACGGCTGGAGAAGGCCGGCGCCCAGGGAGAGCTGCTGCCCCACGTCCTGCCCGGTGAGACCTCGGACGTTCTCGTGGGCTCGTACGCGGGAGTCCAGTCCATGTCCCACGCGCTCAGCGAGTACCAGGACCTCCCCGTCCGGGTCAACGCCCTGCTGCGGCACCTGCTGCCCAGCATCGTGCTGCCCTCGGTCCTGGCCTCGGTGGACATCGCCGGGGACCGGGGCGCCAGGGTCCACGCCGAGATGCTGGCCGCCTGACGGGACAGCGCCGCGGACCACGACCGGAAGGTCCCGGACGCAGCACCGCTCACGCCCCGCCGACCGTCATCACTCCCTTCACCACGGCTCGGGCATCCCGTGCTGAAGTCGGCTCGCCGCGCAACATGCGCACCCTGCCGCCGCTGCCGACGCCCACCGCCGAGCGGACCGTGGTGATGAGCATGGACCCGAACGGCCGCCCGCTGACGGATCACACCGTCCGTGCCGCGGCAGCGGTCGCGGCACGGACCGCCGGCGGTCTGCTCGCGCACTCCCGGGCCCCGATTCGTGGACTCACGCCCCTTGCTGCCGGAACTCGGCAGGCACGCATCCACCGCCTCGGCCCTGACATGCAGAGCAACGCGGCCGGGGCCCGTACGGGTTGCTGGAAACACACGCGCGCCTGCTCGGTCGACTGCGGCCGCATCGTGGCGGGCTTTCGGTGGTACGGGTTCGAACGGGCGCGGAATCGTGGTCGAGAACGGATCCAGGGAACGACACCGGAGCCGTGGCCGAAGTGTGTGCCCGAGGACCGGTGCGCGCTGTGCCGACGGGGGCGGTGGGAGCACCCCGTGCCCGTCGCCGACCGTCAGGTACAAGCAAGAGAGCGCGTCGGCCGCACATGGTCCCTGACCTGCACAGACGTGCCGTTCAGCCCAGTTCCGTCGAACCGCCAGGCAGTCCGACGGAACTGGGAGGCAGTTCTGGGGAACCGAGTGCCACGATCCTGAGGGCTGCCTGGATTGACGTGAGAGCAATGAGCAGAGGCGGGTAAATTGGCCCTTCGGTGACGCGGGGAGAGCAACGGTCCAGTCTGTGAACCGAGTTGATTGACTTCCTGCTCATGTCCGTTAGGTTCATCAGGTCGGCATCGCAGCCATGACCGATGCTTGTCCGCCACCCTGCGCACGGAGGGGCCCGTTGGGAGCATTACGCAGACTGGTCGATGCCGAGACGGGCGAGCCGGTCCCCTATGCGCCGTACGCCTTCTCGGGGCGGCACACGCAGGTGGACAAGGCGCGCGTCGAGGCGATCACCGAGTCCAAGGCGTTCACCCCCAGCCAGAAGTTCCTGGTCCTGTGGTGGATAGGCGTCTCACCCGAGGGCATGGATCCGCTGCGTGCGACGGGGGCGGACATCGCCCGGCGGGTCGGTATGTCCACCGATGCCGTCGGAAAGATCAACAGGAAGCTGGTCAAGCACCGGATCCTGGTGGTGCGAGGCCGGATCGGCAACTACAACCTCTACCGGATCAGCCCGTACATTGCCTTCCATGGAACGGGACTCGAGCAGCGCGAAGCGGTGAAAACGTGCAACCCTCCGGACATCCCCGGCTTCAACGAAATGACCCCTGCCCGGTGGGAGGCGCAGTGACCAGTGAGGGCAAGCAGAAGAACCTGGAACTGCTGCAGGCGACGGCCGGCATGACCGCCAACCAGCGTCTGGTCGTCATGCTCTACGCGCTGCACCCGACCGACCGGGCCGGCGCGGTGGTGGAGACCGCGGCCAACCTCGCCGCGCTGGTGGGCATGTCCGCCCCCGTCTTCTCCCGCACCCGCAAGCAGGTCATCCAGTCCGGGTGGCTCGAGGAGTCCGACAGGCTCGCCCACATCCGCTACTACCGCCTCAGCCCCAAGGCCCTCGGCGAGAGCGTCGTCGTTCCCCTGCGCCGCGCGACATGAAACCGTCCTGGGGGACGTTCCTCATTGACTTGGCGTCAATGAGGAACGTTCCCCAGGACGCCTCGGTTGCCGCAAGGCGCATGACAACCACCGCTACCGTGCTTCGGCGAAGCGCGCCAGGTGCTCGTCGGCGAGCCGCACACGGCGTGCGGCAAGTGCTTCCTCGATCTGCTCCACCCGGCTCGCGCCGACGATGGGATCGATCCCCTGGTGCATCAGCCATGCGAGGACGACCTGGTTCCTCGTGACGGAGAGCTCGTCGGCGACGTCGTCCAGGACCGAGAGCACCCGAGTGGTACCGGGGTGATCATAGGTTGACGGAAGCGGCTTGTCCGCGCGCACGTAGGAACCCCACATCAGCGAGCTGTACGACCACACGGCGAGCCCCTCCGACCGCGCGAGGTCCAGGTCCTCGGCGGTGAGCAGGCGGTGGCCGCCCTCCGCGACCGGGGTGAGGGGGCGCGGCTGGACGAGTGAGTGGCGCAGTTGCAGGAACGTCCACGGTTCCACGCCCCGGTCCCGCGCGAGCGACCGGGCGCGCTCCACGCGCCAGGCGGCATGGTTCGCCGCACCGACCCGGACGGCCACTCCCTTCCCGACCAACTCGCCGAAGGCGCCGACCGTTTCCTCCAGCGGCACGGTACGGTCCTCCGCGTGGGCCCAGAGCAGATCGACCTGATCAACTCCGAGACGCCCCAGGCTCTCCTCCACACCGGCGTGAACGGCGCGCGCCGACAGACCTTCGGCGCTTTCCGGCGCGTGCGGGACGAGCGGGTTGTGGCGGACCTTCGTGGCGATCCGTACCGTGTCGCGCACGCCGGGGCGGGCCCGGAGCCACGCGCCGATGACGCGCTCGCTGGCGCCGCCGACACCGCTGGGGTCGGTCCAGAAGGAGTAGCAGTTGGCGGTGTCGAGCCAGACCCCGCCGCCGGCGACGAAGGAGTCGAGGATCGCGAAGGCCCGGTCGGGGGCAACGCGGGTGCCGAAGTCCATCGTCCCGAGGACGATCTGGCAGGGTGTGAGGTCCATGCCGCCCATCCTCGGAATTCGAGCGCGCTCCAAGTCAAGCGATGGATCGACGGAGCACCGGAACCGGCAGCCGGTCACCCTGGGTCGGCGCGGTTCCACAACTCCCTCAGTGCGGCGTTGACCCGGCCGGGCTGCTGGGTGTGCGGGTAGTACCCGGGGACTACCACGTGGCCGGCACCGATGGCCCGGGCGACGAAGTCGGCGCAGGCGATCAGCGGCTCGCCGGCGTACTTCCGGTACTGCTCGGGTGCCCCGGTCCAGTCACCGGAGATCATCAGCTTCGGAAAGGGTGCCTCGGCCAGCGGTCCGAGCGGGATGTCCGCGTCCCAGCAGGGACGTTCGGTCATGGACGCGGCCGCCGCGCGCAGCCGCGCCGGTGTCGGTTCCGGTGTCGCCATGCCGACCGACCCGGTGGCCGCCCGCAGGTATTCCAGGGGCGTCATGCCGACGGGCAGCGTCGCGGTGGCCGCGCGGGCCCGTTCCAGCGCCTCGGCGACGACCGGGTGCCGCTCGGCCGGCCGCAACGCGCCGGGCTGGATCAGGGTGAGTGAGCGGACCAGGTCCGGACGGCGTGCGGCGGCAGCCATGGCGCTGACCCCACCGTACGCGTGCCCGACCAGGTGGGCGCCGGTACCGAGGAGGCCGATGATGTCCTGGGCGTCGACCGACCAGTCGCTGTGCGCGATGTCGGGGCTGCGCCCGTAGCCTCTGCGGTCCATCACCAGCAACCGGTACCGGTCGGCCAGCGGCCGCTGTGCCGCGAAACCGTACTGTTCGTCGTCGCCCCAGGTGAGGATCCCGTGCGCCAGGACCACGGTCGGCCGGTCGCCTTCTCCGTCCTCCCACACGGTGACGTGCACCGGTTCGGCTGCCGCCGCATCCTGTCGCGTGAAGGTGTCCCCCATCGTTTCCTCCTCGAAGTGTGCCTGGGTCACGGACCGGGACCTTTGGCGCGAGCGTGCGAGTTGCTACGGGCGGCGGGCGGTGCGGGCACGTGGGTTCCCGGCGTGTTCCGCCCCTGTCGAGACGTACCCACCGAGGGGCCGGCGTGTCCAGGATGCCGGTCCTGCCAGAAGGAGCTTCCCTGTGCGCGTTGACATTTGGTCGGACATCACCTGCCCCTGGTGCTACCTCGGTCGGGCCCGGTTCAAGAAGGCGCAAGCCGCCTTCGCCCACGGCGATCGCCTCGAGGTCGTGCACCGGTCCTTCGAACTGGACCCTCATCGCGCCAAGAGCGACGTCCAGCTGGTCATTCCGATGCTGATGTCCTCCCACCACTGGAGCGAGGAGCAGGCGAAGGACAACGAGCGGAGGCTCACCCGGCTCACCGCGGCCGACGGCCTCGGGTACATCCAGAACCGGGACCACGGCAACACCCACGACATGCACCGGCTCCTGCAGTTCGCCCGGGAGCGGGGGCGTGATCACGAGCTGCTCGATCTGCTGTTCCTGGCCAACTACGCCGATGAGAGGTCGCTGTTCAACGACGACGAGCGGCTCGTCGCTCTCGCGGAGGAGGCAGGCCTCGCCCCGGAGGACGCCCGCGCGGTGCTCGCCGATCCAGCGGCCTTCGCCGACGCCGTCCGCGCCGATTCCAGGAAGCTGACCCGGCTCGGCGGAATGGGTGTGCCCTTCATGCTGGTCAGCGGGAGCGTTCCGGTGTCCGGCGTGCGTACCGTGACGGCGCTCACCGGAATCCTGGAAGAGGCCTGGAGCGCCACCACCCGGGCCGGAGCGGACGCCGGCGCCCCCGCGGTGACAGCGCAGCAGTAGCGAAGCCGTCGTCCCGTGGCGCGGTGCCGCGTCGGAACGGGCGCGGCACCGCGCCACGGCCGCCGTCCGAGCCCCGGTCCCGTTCGGTTGGTGCCGACTTTGGCGACTGCGAATTGTTCGGCTGCGACGGCGGAAGCAAAGCTGAGCATCCATTTCACCCGAGCGGAATCGCGGGGGACGACCACGGCCGCGGGGGCGATGAGGCGCGCCCGGACGCTGCCCGCCGGCCCCGTCCAGAACGGAACCGAGGGGATCAATGGCACACGACGGAACACCGTCCGCCCATGGGCGCGACGCCCGCGAACTCTTCGTCCACGAGCGTTTCGCGCTCCGTGCAGCGGAGCGGCCCGACGCGGTGGCGGTGCGGCAGGGCGAGCAGCACATCAGCTACGCGGAACTCGACGGCCGGGCCGAGGAGCTGGCCCACCGCCTGCGCGGCCAGGGAGTGCGGCGTGGATCCGTGGTGATGGTGCACCTGGAGCGGTCGATCGACCTGATCGTGTCCTTGTTCGCGACGCTGAAGGCGGGCGCGGCCTACCTGCCGGTGGAGCCCGGCGTCCCCGGCTGTCGTATCAAGGCCTTCGCGGAGGAGACGGACTGCACGACCGTCATCGCGCTTCCCTCCGCGTCGCACCGGTTCGACGGCCTCGGAGTCTCGGTCGTCGACCCCGCCCTTCCCCCGGAGGCATCCTCCACCGTCCAGGGCCCTGCCGTCGCGGGGATGGAGGGATCGGACAGCGCCTACGTCATCTACACCTCGGGGTCCTCCGGCGCCCCCAAGGGAGTCCGGGTCAGCCACGCCTCGGTGGCATACCTCCTCCGCGAGATCAACGAGCGGTACGGCATCGGATCTTCGGACCGGGTGCTGCAGTTCGCGGCGATCACCTTCGACACCTCCGTCGAGCAGATGCTCGTCACGTTGCTCAACGGGGCCACGCTGGTTCTTCCCGACCGGATCTGGGCCCCCAGTGAGTTCGCCGGGCAACTCCTCGCCCACCAGGTCACCGTGATGGATCTGACGCCCTCGTACTGGCGCGCCTTCCTCACCGAACTCGCCCTGGAACACGTCGAGTTGCCGGTCCGGCTCACCTTGGTGGGCGGCAGCGCCGTGCACGCCGAGGAGTGCCGCATCGCTCTGCGGCTCATGCCGCGCTCGCGGCTGGTCAACGCGTACGGACTGACCGAGACCACCATCACGTCCTGCACGATGGAGATCACGCCCCAGAGCCTCCCGGAGAACGGCCCCGTGCCCGTCGGCACTCCTTTGCCCGGCACTGTCGTACGGGTGCTGGACGAGGACCTGCGACCGGTCCCGGACGGAACGCGCGGCGAGATCTACATAGGTGGGCCGGGCGTCGCCCACGGGTACCTCACCCCGGGGGCCGACCACACCCGGTTCCTGCCCGACCCGCACGCCGAGGGCGACGGGGCCCGGCTGTACCGCACCGGTGACCTCGGCACGCTGTCCCGCGGCGGCGAGGTGCGCGTGCTGGGTCGCGCGGACCGGCAGATCAAGGTGCGCGGCTTCCGGGTCGAGCCCGCGGAGATCGAGGCGACGCTCACCGCGCACGAACTGATCGCGGACGCCGCGGTGAAGCCCTACTGCCGGCGGGGGGAGCTCGAGATCGCCGCGTACTACGTGACGACCCCGGCGGGCGGGCCGGAGTTCGGCTCCCGTGACGTGCGCGCCTACCTCACCGGACGACTGCCCGCCTACATGGTGCCGTCGGCGCTCGTGTCCCTGCCCGAGATGCCGGTGACGAGCAACGGCAAGGTCGACATGGATGCCCTGCCGGTACCGGAACTGTGCTCCATGACCGCCGGCGAGCCGCCGCGGGAGGCCCTCGGACCCCGGCCCGAGGACCGGGATTTCTCTCCGCTGGAACAGGCGGTGGCCGGCATCTGGCGCCAGGTGCTCGGCGTACAGCGAGTACGTGCGGGGGACAACTTCTTCGAGCTGGGCGGGAACTCGCTCCTGGCCGCCGAGCTCATCGCGAAGGTGCGTGCCTCGATCGGCGTCCTGATCACTCAGGTACGGCCGCTGATCCGGCTCCTGCTCGACGACGCCACCCTGCGCGGCTTCGCCACCGCCGTCGAAGCAGCCAGGGCGGGCACGCTCGAGAACGACGCCGGGCAGGTGGATTTCGCGGCCGAGGCCGAGCTCGGCGTGGAGGTGCGACGCACCCCCACCGACCCCGCGCACTGGCAGGACCCGGCGCACATCCTGCTCACCGGGGCCACCGGCTTCCTCGGCGTCTACCTCCTGCGTGAACTGCTCGCGACCACCAAGGCCACGGTGCACTGCCTGGTCCGTGCCGACGACGCGGACGACGCCATGCGGCGTGTCCGGTCCAACGCCCTGCACTACTTCCGGGACGACCTGGCCGAGCACTGTTCCTCCGGGCGCGTCGTCGCCGTACCCGGGGACCTCGCCGAGCCCCGGCTCGGTCTGACCGAGGCGGACTTCGACGGCCTCGCGCGCGTCGTGGACGTGATCCACCACCCGGGTGGGCTCGTCAACTTCATCTACCCGTACACGCACATGCGCGCCGCCAACGTGGAGGGCACCCGGGAGGTCATCCGTCTGGCCGCCCGCTATCGCAACGCGCCGGTGCACTACACCTCCACCATGGCGGTGATCTCCGGCTTCGGCACCGCCGGCGTCCGGTACGTCACGGAGAAGACCCCTGCCGCGCACGCCGATCGGCTGTCCGTCGGCTACGTCGAGAGCAAGTGGGTCGCCGAGGCACTGCTGCAGAACGCCGCCGAAGCAGGTCTCCCCGTGGCCATCTACCGGGCCGCCGACATCTCCGGGGACCGCAAGTGCGGCGCCTGGAACACGGCGACCGAGATGTGCGCGATGAAGAAGTTCATCGTGGACACCGGCATGGCGCCCGTGGCCGAGCTTCCCCTGGACTACACGCCGGTGGACGTGTTCGCGGCCGCCGTGGCGCACATCGCCGCGACCAGGTTGCCGGGCGGCGAGGTGTACCACCTCACCAACCCCGGCAAGGTGAACGTCTCCGTGCTCACCGACCGGCTGCGCGCCCACGGGCACACCATCCGGGACGTTCCCTGGGACGAGTGGCTCGAGCAGGTGGTGAAGACCGCCGTGGAGCAGCCCGGCCACCCCATGACCCCCTTCGCTCCCCTGTTCATCGACCGTTGCTCCACGGGTGAGATGAGCGTGGCGGAGATGTACCTGGAGACGACGTTCCCCGCCTTCGGCCGGGACAACGTCGAGACCGCCCTGGCGGACAGCGGCATCAGCATTCCCCCCGTCGACGGTGAGATGCTCGACCGCTACATCCGGTACCTGACCGCTGTCGACTTCCTGTGAGGCGGCCGTGCTCCCTGACGTGACCCGCCTCCGGTCGGCCTGGGAATCCCTGGAGCTGACGAACGCCCCCGCCGAAGGGCCCGTGGCCTTCGGCGACGACCTGCGCCCCCAGAACCTCCTCGGTGCCTACCGCCGCGGCCTGTATCCCTTCCCCACCGAGAGTGTCGAACAGCGGTTCCTCAACGAGATGCTGTACGAGCCCGAAGTGGCGACCGGGCGCGTCCTGGTACTCCCCGGCTCCCGGGACCCCTACTCCGTTGCCTGGTGCTCCCCCGATCCCCGGCCGCTGATCCTCGTCGAGCAGGTCCGTGTGCAGCGCAGCCTTCGCCGCCAGCTGCGGAACGCCTCGCGGTGGACCACCACCGCCGACGCCTGTTTCGAACGTGTGGTCGCCCAGTGCCGGGAAGGGCGCTCCGAGCGCTGGCTCACCGACGACCTGGTCGCCGGACTGTGCCGACTGCACCAGCTCGGTTACGCGCACAGCGTGGAGGTCTGGGAGGACGGCACGCTCGTCGGCGGCACCTTCGGCGTCCGTGTCGGGGCCGTGTTCAGCGCCGACTCCCAGTTCACCCTGCGCAGCGGTGCCGGGAAGACCGCGGTCGTCGACCTGGTCCGGCGCTTCGCCGAGGCCGGCGGCACCGCCGTCGACGTCCAGCAGGACGGCGAGCACGTCCGCCTCCTCGGGGCGCGGCCCGTGCCCCGCGCACGTTACGTCGAGCTCCTGCGTGCCCCGCACCGCGGCACCGCACTGTCCACCGCCACGCTGCCCGCCGGCCGACTGGCCGACTGATGCCCCTTCAGGGCTCCACCGGAGGTCCGCCATGCCCCGCCCCGTGATCGGCAGCCATCTGCGTGCCGCGTCGCTCGCCGAACGCCCGGACCTGGAACAGGCGATGCTGTCCATGGAGTCGTCCTGGCCCGCGTACGTCCGGCCCGACCCCGTCCTCGTGCACTGGGCGTTCGAACGGCACTCCGAGCACCAGCTCGTGGTGTACGAGGGCGGATCCACGGTGGTGGCCCGCGCCGCCACCGTGCCCCTGGCCTGGGACGGCGATGCCGCCTCACTGCCCGACACCGGCTGGGACGAGGCGCTCCGTCAGTGCCTCGCCGACACCCATGGCAGGCGGAGATTCACCGCGCTGTGCGCCCTGGAGATCGCCGTGGTGCCGGGGCGCCGGGGCGAGGACCTGTCGGCGCGCACACTCGCCGCGCTGGCCGACCACGCACGGCGATCGGGGCTGCACGACATCGTCGTCCCCGTGCGGCCCAGTCGCAAGGAAGCCGAGCCGCTCACTCCCATGGCGAGGTACGTGGCGCGCTCCCGGCCCGACGGACTGCCCGAAGACCCCTGGCTGCGCGTGCACGCGAGGGCGGGCGGTGAGGTCCTGAAGGTCTGCCCGGCGTCGATGACGATCTCCGGGAGCCTCGCGCAGTGGCGGGAGTGGACCGGCCTGCCCTTCGACAGCAGCGGACACGTGATCGTTCCCGGCGCGCTGTCCCCGGTCGCGGTGGATGTCGGCCGCGACCACGCCGTGTACGTCGAACCCAATGTCTGGGTGCGACACCGGCTCTGATCCCGCAACGTCCACGGAGAGGGACCGAACTTCCATGACCAGCAGCACAGTTGAGCACACCCCGGCCGAGCGGATGAGCCTGCGGGCCGCGCTGATCGAGCGGATAGGCGGCTACATGACGGCCCACGCCATCGGCCTGACCGCCGAACTCGGCCTGGCCGACCTGATCAAGGACGGCGTCCGGGACAGCGCGGAACTCGCCGCCGAGACCCGGACGCACGAGCCTTCTCTGCGGCGTCTCCTGCGCATGCTCGCCGCCGTGGGCATCACCAGTGAGCCCGAGCCGGGCCGCTTCGCCCTGACGGAGGTCGGTGCGCAGCTTCGTTCCGACTCCCCCGACTCGCTGCGCGCCTTCGCCCGTATGTTCTGCCATCCGTCCCTGTTCTCCGCCTGGCAGGGTCTTGGCCACGCGATCTCCTCGGGCGAGCGGGCGTACGACCACGTCTTCGGCAAGGAGTTCTACGCCCACCTCTCCGAGCAGCCCGAACTCAGCGCCCTGTTCAACGAGGCCATGGGCGAGGAGTCTCGCATCGCGGCCGGTCAGCTCGCCGCGGGGTACGACTACTCCGGGTTCAAGAAGGTGGTGGACCTGGGCGGCGGTGACGGCACCCTGCTCGCCGCGGTCCTGCCCGGCAATCCGCATCTGCGCGGCGTCGTCTTCGACAGCGCGAGCGGCGTGGCCGAGGCACCCGGTGTGGTGGCGGCCGCCGGAGTTGCCGACCGGTGTGAGGTGATGGCCGGGGACTTCTTCCAGGACATCCCCACCGACGGGGACCTCTACGTCATCAAGAGCGTCTTCCAGGACTGGGGGGACGAAGACTCCCGCGCTCTGCTCCGCTCCGTCCGGGCGCAGATGCCCGATGCGGCCACGCTGCTGATCGTGGGGACCGTCCTGCCCGAGACCTCCTCCCCCGAGTTCCCCATCATGTTCTTCACGGACGTGAACATGCTGGTCAACACGGGTGGCCGGGAGCGTACCGAGAGCGAGTTCCGGGCCATGCTCGAGGACACCGGCTTCACCGTCCGTGCGGTGCGTCTCGGCGCGGCAGGCCCGCTCTCCTTCATCGAGGCCGTGCCCGGCGAGGCGCGGTGACCGGGCCCGACTTCGGTGCGGAGCTGTTCCTCGGGCGGCTCCGCACCGACCTGCTGACCCTGCCCGCGGACGCCCCCCTGAAGCTGAGCGCGGCGGAGGAGGAGTTCCTCGCCCGGCTGCGGCGGTTCTGCGTCACGGATGTCGACGGTCACCTCATCGAGCGTGCAGGCAGCATCCCGGATCGCGTCATCGAGCGGTTGAAGGACCTCGGCGCGTTGGCCATCAGGATCCCTCGGGAGTACGGGGGCCTCGGCTTCTCGGGGGCCTGCTACCACCGGGCTCTCATGCTCGTGAGCAGCGTGCACGCGTCCCTCGGCGAACTGCTGGCCGCGCACCAGGCCATCGGTCTCCCGCAGCCCCTCGCCCTGTTCGGCACCGAGGAGCAGAGGCGGACCTTTCTCCCCCGGTGCGTCCGGGAGATCTCCGCGTTCACCCTTACCGAACCGGAGCTCGGCAACGATCCGTTCCAGGTGCGCACCACCGCGGTCAGAGACCTCTCGTCGGACACGTACACCCTCAACGGGGTCAAACTGTGGGCCACGAACGGTGTCATCGCCGACCTGCTGGTCGTCCTCGCCCGGGTCCCGGAATCCGGGGAGGGCCCCGGCGGGACCACGGCCTTCGTCGTCGAGGCCGACAGCCCCGGCGTGACGGTGGAGCACCGCAGCGAGTTCCTCGGTCTGCGCGGTCTGGAGAACGGTGTGATCCGGCTGCACGACGTGACCGTCCCCGCGTGCCACCGCATCGGTGCGGAGGGGGCGGGGCTCGACATCGCGCTCGCCGCGCAGGAGACGGGGCGGCTTTCGCTGCCGGCCGTGTGCGCGGCAGCGGCGAAGTGGAGCGTGAAGATCGCCCGGGAGTGGGCGGGGGCCCGGGTGCAGGGCGGGCGACCCATCGGCGCGTACGACGCGGTCGCCGGCAAACTGTCGTTCATCGCGGCGACGGCCTTCGCCCTGGAGGCGATGGTCGAGATCACCGGTCACCACGCCGACCGGCGCGGCACCCAGGTCGAGGCCGAGCTGGCCAAACTGTTCGCTTCGGAGCAGACCTGGCTGGTCGCCGACGAGCTGATGCAGATCCGTGGGGGCCGCGGCTACGAGACCGCCGACTCGGCGGTGGCCCGCGGCGAGCGTGGCGTCCCGGTGGAGCGGCTCCTGCGGGATCTGCGTATCGGCCGGATCTTCGACGGCTCGAGTGAGGCGCTGCGGTCGTACCTCGCCCAGGCAGTGCTCGGTCGCCACCGCGAGACGGAGTACCGGGAGCACGTTCCGCGGAGCGGACCCGAGTTCACCGGCCGGCTCGGAGCGCACCTCCGGTCGGCCCGGAGTTCCGCCAGGCGTCTGGCCGAGCAGCTCCGCGCGTTCGCCCTCCATCACGACGAGGCATCCGTCGATGACCGGCAGCGCCATCTGGGCCGCCTGATCGACATCGGCGCGGAGCTGTACGCGATGGCCGCGAGCTGTGTGTACGCCACTGCCCACGCGAGCGGGGGCGAGGGGGCGGTCGAGCTCGCCGACGCGTTCTGCGCCCAGTCCGGGCGCCGGGTCGAAGCGCTGTTCGCTCAGCTCACCGGGAACACCGACACCGGGGACCGGGTCGTGGCCCGTCGACTGCTCGACGAGCGCTACGTCTGGCTGGAGGAGGACGTCATCGACACCTCCGTCGAAGGGCCTTGGATCGCGATCCCCGCCCCTGGGCCCGCGACCGGCCCCGACCTGCGCAGACGTGTGCCGAAGAGGCGGGACCCGGCGGCCGGGGGAGCCGTCGGGGCCCGGAAGGGGGACCAGTGAACGCAGTGGACCGCCTCATCGCCGAGGCACGGCGACAGATGGCCGGGCCGACGCCCAACCGCTTTCTCGACCTGCTGGAAGCGGGCCGGATCTCCCAGGGGCATCTCGCCGCGCTCGCGGGCGAGCTGTACCGACTGGTCTCCAGCGATCGCCGCAGCTTCGCGCTGGCCGCGGTTCGTTTTCCGGATCCCACGGGGGACGATCTGTTTCTCGCCCTGGCCCAGGGCGAGAGCGAGGCCCTGCGGCTGCTGCTCGGATTCGCCGCCGGACTGGGGCTGGACGAAGAGCGGCTGCGGGCGTACGAGTCGGAGCCGTTGGCTCAGGCGTACCCGGCCTTCCTGGCCCAGACCGCGGCTTTCGGCAGCCGCAGCGACCTGGCGCTGGCGCTTCTCGCGAACGTGGCCGAATCCGGGGCCACGTATGCCCGGGCGGCCGACGCGCTGCAGTCCGCGTACGGTCTCGGTGACGGCTCGGTGGCGCACTTCCGCTACTTCGCCGAGACTCCGCGAGAGGTCCTCGACCAGGCCGCCGCCACCCTGGAATCGGGCCTGGCCGGGGGCGACGCCCCGGCGGCGGCCGTACGAACGGCCCGCATGGTGCACCGGTACGAGAAGCTGTTCTGGAGCACCCTCGCCGAGATCGCCTCCGAAGGCGTCAGGCCCGGGTGAGTTCGTCCAGGTCCACTTCGCGCCGTCGGTCGATCCGGTCGTGTTCCCAGGTGCGGGTGTCCACCAGCCACCACCGCTCCACCTCGACGAGGTAGAGCCGGTGGTCGGCCGGTGCCCGCAGCGACGTCTGCGGCAGCATCCAGCGCGCACGCTCCCGCTCGTCCGGGAACAACGCCTCGTAGAAGAACGCGTGGTACTGGTCCAGCGCGTCGCCGTCCAGTTCCGTGCACACCCCGGTGAACTGGGCTCCGTCGACGGCACCGACGTCGAGGCCGTCCCCCTTCCCCGCCACGAAGAGCGATCCGCTGACTCGTGGCGTGGCGGAGATGTCACGTCCATGGCGGGAGCCGTCGGACGAGCCGAACACCAGTCGCAGCGGGCCGCCGAGCCAGGCGTACTGCAACGTCGCCACCCACGGTTCGCCGCTCTCGGACACCGTCGCCAGGTTCAGGTACCGTGCGCCGTCGAGCAGCGCGCGGGTACGAACGGCCGGCTCCTCCGCTGCGCTCATGGTGTTCTCCTCACTCTTCACGTGTCGCGCGTGACCGGTCACCCGGTCGGCTGTCGTGGCGCAGGTACACCGGCAGTGAGGTGATGCCGTTGCCGATGAAGGTGGGCACCGGCTCGACTTCCTCCGGTGGTACGGCGAGTTCCAGCCGCGGGAAGCGCGCGAACAGTGCGGGCAGGGCCGCCCGGGCCTCCAGCCGGGCGAGCCGTGAGCCGGGGCAGAAGTGGGCGCCGAGGCCGAACGCGAGGTGGTTCTTGTCCGCTCGGTCGATGTCGAAGGTGCCGGGGTCCTCGTGCACTTCGGGGTCGCGGCCGTGTGCGCCGTAGCAGATCAGGATGGCGTCGCCGGCCCGGACGACGATTCCCTCGCCGAGGTCGATGTCCTCGGTGGCCCAGCGCATCGGCAGGTGCATGACCGGGCAGTGCACGCGCATCGACTCCTCGACGGCGTCGTCCCAGCGGGCCGGGTCGGCCAGTACCGTCCTCAACTGGTCGGGGCGGGAGAGGAGTTCGCGGACCGTGTGGTCGATCAGGTTGATGGTGGTGGTGCTTCCCCCACCGATCATCAGCAGCAGCGTGGAGATCAGTTCGTGCTCGGTGAGCGGCTGCTCCGCGACGCCTTCGCCTTCCTCGTGCGCGGCGAGCAGGAAGCTCGTGAGGTCCTCGTCCGGCTGATGGCGCTTCGTGGCGATGAGGCTGCGCATCTCCGCGACGAGGGCGTCGTTGACGGCGATCGACTCTTCCTCCGACACCGCGGTCTGTCCCACGGCCCGGAACAGCCTCAGCACCTCGGGCCGCTGCTTCTCCGGCACCCCGAACAGGTCGCAGATCATCTCCGTCGGGACCCGGTAGGAGTACGCGCCGTGCAGGTCGACCACTTCGTCGCCCGGTAGTGCCGCCAGGTCGTCGAGCAGTCGGGTGACCAGCGTTTCCAGGCGTCCGTGCAGGGCGTCGACACGCCGCGGACTGAACGCCGGGGTGATCAGCTTGCGCAGCCGGGCGTGCTCCTTGCCCTCGGCGGTGGCCATGGAGTCCACGTCGACCCATGGGGAGAGCCAGGGTATGGAGCCCGGCTGGTAACCGGGCACGGTCTTCTTGAGGTCGCGCGAGACACCGGGATGGGTGAGCAGCCGCCGTACGACGTCTCCTCGGGTGACCGACCAGGCCGCGACGCCTTCCGGCAGCAGGACCGGTACGGCAGGGCCCGTCTCACGCAACCGGTCGACCTGTGCGTACATGCACGCGCCGCCCGTACTGCCGAGGGTCGCGGTGGGCTCCGCGCTGAAGGCGATCACGCTTTCGCTCCTGTCGTCTCGCCCGGCTGCGCCGCCGTGTCCGCCGTACCCGTTTCGCCGGCCGCGGCGGCCTGGCCGGTCGGCGGCACGTGCCGCAGCGCGAAGGCAGCGACGAGCGCACCGACCGCCGCGATGCCCGCCGCGACGGTGGCGGCCGTGCCGAGTCCGTCGGCGAAGGCGTCCCGCGCCACCCGGAGCAGCGCGTCGGCGTCCGCGTCCGGGAGCCGGCCCGCGGCGGCGACGGCACCGTCGAGGTTGTTCCGTGCGGCCTCGGCGTCCTGGGCCGACAGGCCGTCGGGCAGAGCGCCCTCGATCTCGTGGCGGTATCGGGCGACACCGATGCTGCCGACGATCGCTACGCCGAGGGAGATGCCGAGGTCGTTCACCGTCGAGCTGAGACCGCTCGCCGCACCGGCCTTCTCCGGCGGAACGGAGCTGACGATGAGTTCGTTGGGCAGCGTCATGGACGGTGCCACGGCCGGGTAGACGACGATGAAGCTGGCGATCAGCCAGGGCAGTCCGGTGGCCGGTCCCACCTGAGCGAGCAGCAGATAGCCCACGACCTGGACGGCGAGGCCGGTGGCCATGATGTAACCGGGCCGCACCCGCCGGGCCAGAATGGGCGAGAAGGTGGCGACGACGATCAGGATGAGCGCGGCCGGCAGGATGGCAAGTCCCGTCTCGATCGGCGAGAGCCCCTTCACCAGTTGCAGGAACTGGCTGAACATGAGGTACACGCCGCCGATGCCGGTCGGTGCGAGGACGAACACGGCCAGGGAACCGCTGACGGTGCGGTTGCCGAAGAGGCGCACGTCCACCAGCGGTGCGGCGGCCCGCAGTTGTCGCACGACGAACAGCACGCCGAAGACCAGGCCCACCCCGATGGTGCCCAGCGAGACCGACAGCGCCTCGTCGGTGGCGATGGACTTGATCCCGTAGACGAACGGCAGCATGGCCGCGAGCAGCAGCAGCGCGCTGAAGAAGTCGAGTCGCCCACCGCCCGTGTGCTGGTGCCTGGGCAGCAGCAGCGGGGCTCCGATCACCACGACCGCCATCACGGGGACGGCCACCAGGAACGTGGCCCGCCAGGAGAAGGCGTCCAGGAGCAGCCCACTGAGCAGCGGGCCGAGCGCGACACCTCCGGAGATGCCCGCGGCCCAGGCGCCGATGGCCACACCGCGCTGCCTGGCGTCATGGAACGTCGTGAAGATCAGGCCGAGCGTGGCCGGCACCTGGGCGGCACCCGCGAGACCGAGCAGGGCCCGCCAGAAGATCATCATGGCCGGGTCGTCGGTGGTCGCGGCAGCCACCGAGACGACGCCGAACACGGCCGCGCCGGCGATCAACAGGTTACGGTGCCCGATCCGGTCGGCCAGCGTGCCCATGAGCACGAGGAAGCCGGCCATGAGGAAGCCGTAGATGTCCAGGATCCACAGCGTCTGCGTGCTGCTCGGGGTGAGATCCGCGGCGAGATACGGAATCGCCAGGAACAGGATCGTGAGCATCATGAACAGGAGCATCGTGGGCAGCACGAGGATGGCCAGCGCGGCCCATTCCTTCCGTCCTGCCGTCGGCGGGGGCCCGGAGGCGGCCTGATCGGCCGCGTCATTCGCCGAGGACACGGGAGTTCTCCCTTCGCGGTCACTTACCCCTACGGGGTACGGGTACGTGGACGTTACGTTCGGTGAGCAGAGACGTCAAGGTCGCTCCTGGCTCTCCCCTGCGACTACGCCGACTTGCCCAGGCCGCAACCGATTCGGGGCGGGTGGCTTCTCAGACTCCGAGGGCCACGTCCCGCGCGTTCGGTTCCGGGTGGCCGGTACCGTTCCGGGTCACCGTGAGGGCCGTGAGCAGGAGTCCGCCACGGCACAACCAGCGGCCTTCCCAGATGTGCACCCCGGGGCTGCGCGGCGCAGGGCGCGGGATGCGGACGCGGGCCGTGTAGCGGGGGCTGTCCGCGCTGAACGTCAACGTGGCGTCCTCGAAGTCGAGGCGTTGCCCTGTCAACGGGTACCAGCTCTTGTAGACCGTCTCCTTCATGCTGAACAGCAGCCGGCCCCAGTGGATGCCGGGAGCCGTACCGGTGAGTTCGGCGACGAGACGTTGTTCGGCGGGCAGGGCTATGGTCTCCAGCACACAGGCAGGGAGGGGTTCGTTGGGCTCCGCGTCGATGCCGAGCATGGTGATGTCGTCGGTCCGGGCGAGCGCGGCCGCCCGGTAGCCGGTGCAGTGGGTGAGGCTCCCCACGATGTGGTCGGGCCATTGCGGGGCACCATGTGCGTCGGGCAGTACGGGCGTGGGGGGCCGCCCGAGGCGGGCCAGGGCCCTGCGCGCGCACCAGCGCACAGTGGCGAACTCCCGGCGCCTGCTGTCCCTCGCCCTTCTGACGACCTCGAACTCTTCGGGGTAGAGGGGGAAGTCGGGCAGGTCGTGGAAGGCCTCGACGGCCACGACTCCGGGAGGCAGCAGTTCCTCGATCATGCGTGCTCGGCCTTGACCAGGTTCGGCGCGGCCACGGCGCCGGTCGAGGGATACGGGAGGATGCGGCGCAGCCCGGTGGCGGGATGGGCGGGGCGACGCCATTCCCGTGGATAGCCGACGGACACTTCCTCGAAGCGTACGCCGTCGTGCCAGGTGGTGCGCGGGATGTGCAGATGGCCGTACACGACGCTCAGTGCGCGGAAGCGGCGGTGCCAGTCAGCGGTGCGCACCGTGCCGCACCACTGCGCGAACTCCTGGTGGTGCAGGAGCTCGGTGTTCTCCTTGATCAGCGGGAAGTGGTTGACGAGCACGGTCGGAAGGTCGGGGTCGCGGCTCTCCAGACGCCGCTCGGTCTCGACGAGCCGTGCGCGACACCAGGCTTCCCGGGTGGGGTAAGGGTCCGGGTGCAGCAGGAACTCGTCGCTGCACACGACGCCCTGCTCGTAGGCGGCGGCCAAGGACGCACGTTTGGTGGTGGTGCCGGGCGCGCGGAAGCTGTAGTCGTACAGGACGAACAGCGGCGCCACCGTCACCGGACCGCCCGCACCGCGCCACACCGCGTAGGGGTCTTCGGGCGTGAGGACGCCGAGGCCGCGGCAGAGTGCCACCAAGTGCTCGTAGCGTTCCCGGCCACGCAACTGCAGAGGGTCCTCGCGCGGGGTCCACAGCTCGTGGTTGCCGGGTGCCCAGATGACCTTGGCGAAGCGCCGGCTGAGTGTGGTGAGGGCCGATGCGATGTCCGCGGCCCGTTCTCCGATGTCGCCCGCAACGATCAGCCAGTCCTCGTCGTGCTCCGGCCGCAGGCAGTTCACGATCTTGCGGTTCTCGGGATAGGCGATGTGCAGGTCGCTGATGGCGAGAAGGCTGCCTCTTGTTCCGCTCACATCAGTCCTTGATCTCGCAGATCGCCGCCCCGGACGTCAGCGAGTTGCCGACCTGCGCCGTCAGGTCCTTGATGGTGCCGGACTTGTGGGCGTTGAGGGGCTGTTCCATCTTCATGGCTTCCAGGACGACGATGAGGTCGCCTTCCTGGACTTGCTGGCCCTCCTCGACCGCGATCTTGACGATGGTGCCCTG
>NZ_JAVRFH010000220.1:0-1291 GCF_031845825.1 Streptomyces lancefieldiae
GGCCGGCGGCACGTGGGCGCGGTCGCTGCGTTCACGCAAGGGGGAGCGGTACGCCGAAGGCAAGCTCGCCGGGATGCTCGACAAGGCGCGCGCGTTCGTGGGCACTTTGGACGCGATCATGTGCCGGGCCGATGCCATGGCGGGGATCGCCCGCCTGCGGGCCGCCGTTGGAAGCCATCGTGTGGCCGGGGCCCGGCGGCGGCACCGATCTCAAGAACCTCACCGCGCGGCTGCAGCTGGCCGAACAGGCCGGCGGACTCGAGCACGAGGTATCGGTACGGCAGCTGGCCGAGCTGATGGGCTGCGCCCGCTCGACCGTGGAAGCCAGCAACGCACGCCTCCGCGCCGCCGGGTGGCTGTCCCTGGTCACGGCTGGCACCGGCGAGCACAGCTCGACTTGGTCCCTGCGAATCCCACGAGAAGCCGAGGAGTCCTGTGCGCGCCCGGGACACCGTCCAGCTCCGGGGGAAAGGGGGGCAGAGGGTGTCCCGGACGTGCACACCGGCCGGGAGGTGAGCACCCGCGCGCTGGGCGCCGTGATGGGTACGGACGCCTGCCACCACTACGCCCACGGCACGTCAGGCGCCCGGATCCTCGCCGCCCTCGACCCGCTCGACGGCATCGAGGTCGCGCAGCTGGCCGTGGCGACCGGCCTGCACCGCACCACGGTCCGCCGCCGTCTGGACAAGCTCGTCGAGGACGGGCTGGCCGAGGAAGCCGACGGCCTGGTCTACCTGCCCCGCCACCTGGCCGGTGACGAAGGCCTTCGCCCCGACCAGCTTCAGCAAGTCGCTCTCGAACGCGGCACCGCGGGCCTGGGGGAGCGACGCCGTAAACGGCACGGCGATCAGCGGCGCTACTACCGGGAGTGGCTCACCGCACGCGCACAGCGCACCGTCGAGCGTCACCGGCCCGGCCGGGCGCGGCTGCGGTTGGTGCCTGAGGGCGTGGTCGACGAGAACACAGGAGAGCTCCGCGACCCGGCGTGGCGGGGGTGGATCGTCGACGACCCGTATCGCCCGACCTGGCCCACGCCACCCCTGGTCCGGCGACGGGGCGCCCGAGGCGGTGTGCGGATGACTCAACCTCCAAGGCAGGCCGCCGAATGCGGCACCGGCCCCACGTAAGCGTCCTGGCCCGCTGGAGGTTCCGTTGTCGGCGGAACGCCCGCGCGTGTGCATCCAGCGATCTATCGTCTGTTGCAGAGAGTTAAGTGGGGGCGACGTGGTGCGGGACACGAGGCTGGTGCAGACCGCGGTCATCGGTGATGAACACTCCGATGTCCCGATCA
>NZ_JAVRFH010000221.1:0-1285 GCF_031845825.1 Streptomyces lancefieldiae
GGCCTGGTCGACGCGCTCGGGCGGCATGGTCTTGCCGTACAGGGCGACCAGGTCGGCGGCGGCGAACTCGGGGGCGATGGTGACGATGCCGCGGGCCTGGGTCAGGCTCAGCTCGGTGAACAGGTGCCCGAAGTCGCCGAGTTCGTTGACGTCGCGGAGGTAGTCGGCGGTCATCTCGTCGGCGCGGACAGAGCCGATGATGGTGCTGACCTTGACGCCGCGGGCCGCGGCCCGGTCGCGATAGGCGCGGATCCGCTCCAGGATCTGCGCGCGGTGGCGGTACTGGGTGAAGGTCGGGGCGCTGATGATGATCAGCGGCACGCTGAGCTCTTCGAGGCGGTCGATGTAGGCGAGCATCTTCTCCAGGGGTGCCTGCCGGAACGGCGGGACGCCCAGGGTGCAGAAGGAGCAGGTGTGGCGGCATCCGACCAGCGGGATGATCCCGGCGGCCGTGCCGTCGGTGACGGGGTAGGCGAAGTGGGCGTCGTGGAGGTCGGCCAGCTCGAGCCACTGGGCGCTCACCCGGTCCGGCACGGTCAGCGACGTGGGCCGCACCGCGCTCACTCCCCCGCCGTCGGCCAGGTCGCAGGTGTACAGGGAGGGCACGTACAGGCCCGGGATCCGGGCGAGCTGCACCAGCAGAGGGGTTTCGGGGTTGGTCTGCCGGTGGGCGTGGACGGTGCGCAGGAGTTGGGGCAGGGACTTCTCCGCCTCGCCGAGGGCGACGACGTCAAGGTAGTCGGCCAGGACCTCGGGGTTGGCCAGGCCGCCCTGTCCGCCGATGACGAGGGGGTGCAAGCCGGGGACGCGGTCGGGGGTGCGCCGCGGGATGCCGGCGAGGTCCAGGAGCCGGAAGACGGAGTGCAGGTCGCCGGCATTGGTCACCGACACCCCGACGACGTCGGCGTCGCGGACGGGTGCGGCGGACTCGATGGTGCGGTAGGGAGTGCCTACGGGGGTGCGCAGGCGGTTGCCGTCGCGGATGAGGCTGTCGTACTGGACGGCTCGCTCGGCGTACGCGGGCAGCGTGGTGTCGCGGTTGATCAGGTCGTACAGCGCCATCGGCCCGTTGCACATCAGCGAGTAGCCGTGGCCGTAGGGGAAGAGGAACACCATCCGCAGGTCGTCGGCGCCGTGGGTGGTGGGGTACGGGTCGCCGAGGACGGTCGTCTCACGGCCGCGGATCGCGTCGATCTCCTGGTCGAGCAGGGACATGCTGGCTCCTTCGACCGCCCCAGGCCCGGGGCGGTGGTGCGTACGAGGGCGGGTCCGTGTGGTTCAGGTG
>NZ_JAVRFH010000222.1:0-1254 GCF_031845825.1 Streptomyces lancefieldiae
GGTGGCGTCAGCGCGGAGGAGCGGCAGGCCCGACGCACGATCGTGTACCGGCTCGCTGCTTACGAGGAGCTGTGGCGTGACGTGCGGGTCTCCACGGCCGCGGCCCTGGAGGTCATCGATGAGAGCCTGGACGCGAAGCATGCACGGGCGGCGGTGCAGGCTCTAGGCCTGGCGGTCTACGACTCCCGCACGGCAGCGCAGTCTCCCACCGTCACGGCCGGATCGCCCCAGCGATCCGCACTGGCCCCTGGACAGCGGCCAGTCCAGCGCGGCGGGAACAAAATGGAGGAAGATCTGCACTGCTTCCCTGCCGAGCCCGGGCGGGCCCGTGACCAGCCCGGCACCCCACCAGCCATAGAACACGAAGCCGAGACAGGCTCCCGCCCCCACACAGCCACCGCAGGCTCCGCGGACCCGCCTCGCTCCCCCGTCGAGGCAGCTTTGTACTGTCAGCCCCAGTCGCAGCCGGTGCCGTCGTTGTCGCGGTCGAGGTGGCTGCCGTAACCGGGGTCACCACGGTGGACGGGCGCCGCACCGGCGGCTCGGGCAGCGGCGCAGTTCTCGTAGTAGACGCTTCCCGAGCCACTGTTGTCGTCGTCACTGCCGCCGCCTCCGCCGATGCCAGTGTCGTAGGCGGGCTCGGCGGTCACCGTCTCCGTGACCTCGACTTCCACGGTCTCCGTCACGGTCGGCGCCGGCTCGGGCTCCGCGGTCGCGGTCTGGGTGGCGGTGACGGTCACGGTGGGCTGGGGCTTGGCTGCGGCCGGCTTCGCGTCGTCCTTGGGCTGGCTGTCGCCGGCGCCGGCCCCGATGCCGAGGAAGAAGGCGAGAGCCAACGCGGGCCCTACGTAACGCTTGCGAGCCCACTTCGGCGCGGGCCGTCCTCCTGCCGGAGGTATGTACGGGTTGGTCATGTCGCCCCCCTAGTTGATCGTTGCAGCGACGACGGTAGCCGTCCAGTGAAGGAAATGTGTAGATGAAGGCGAGAGGTCAACCGTTTCGTGATGACGAAGGTGCCCCTGCTGCCGCGCGGGGCAGCAGGAGCTCGGGCTTCGTTGAGGGCCACGTCATCACCATCGGGGCGGCCCCCTCACACCAAAGCGCCACCGATGTGTCCTGCATGTCTCGGCAGGCTCTGACCTACAGCCCGAAGCCTCCTCACACACGCTGACGGAGCAGTCCGAGGCGACAACGCGCACCATCCCGGGACACGATGATGCCGCGTTCTCTGACAGGCGGAACGCTCCTGATGCG
>NZ_JAVRFH010000223.1:0-1239 GCF_031845825.1 Streptomyces lancefieldiae
GTCGCTCACACCCTCGCCTACGACCTGATGGCCAAGGAGGCCAAGCAGGTCAAGGACCGGGTGCCTGGGGTGCCGTGCTCGGCGCTCTCCTTCCATGTGCTGTATGACAGTTCCGGCGCCGATCTGGCCCGTATCCGCCTGCTGCAGACTGTCGCCGGTCCCGAGACAGTGCGTCTAACCGCCCAGCCGTACGTGGTCAGCGACCTCGGTTCGGAGCCAGCGTGGGTGGAGGGCCGCCGTTGGGGCGATCTGCTGCGTCGGGTGGGTGCGGTGGCGGCCCGGGGTGAGGAGGGGGAGCGACGGCTTCCAGTGTCTCAGCTCCATGAGCTGCGGGAGGCTCTCTTCCAGGGGCGTGAGGTGGCGGACGGTCGCCTGGGCAACCTGCGTGCCCGCTACAGCCACCAGGGACTCGAGGATCTTCTGGGGGGCCGGGACAGTCTGTTCTGGCGCTGTTCCGAGGAAGATCCTTGGACGACAGGGTTGTTGGATGCGATGGATGCTGAGCGGTTCCTTTCCACGGGAGTGCTCGACGGCCACGGAGTGAGTCGATGACCGGGCTGATCGTCACCGTGACCATGCTCGGCGACTGGCACATCGGCTCCGGGGCGGGCCGCCACGGCCTGGTCGACCGCGGTGTGCAGCGCGACGCCGACGATCTGCCGTACATCCCCGCCAAGACCCTCGCCGGTGTCTGGCGCGACGGCTGCGAGGCCGCCGCCCACGCGCTGGACACCGGGACACCGGGGCCGTGGCACGCCTGGGTGAAGTATCTCTTCGGCAGCCAGCCTGCTCTGGAGGCGCGAGGGGTGCTTCCCTCGGCCGGTGACGGTGCTCCGAGGCCGGCGGCCCTCCAGATCGACAGCCTGCACTATCCGCCCGCCGCCGTCGCCGCCCTTCGCGGGCCGGAGCGTCACGGGCTGCGCGCGGCGGCGGTGTTCCTCAAGCCCGGTGTGGCCGTCGACCCGCGCACCGGGCGCGTGGAGGAGGGGATGCTGCGCTTCGAGGAGGTGGCGCGTGGCGGTGTACGCCTTGTGGGCCGGGCCGCGCTCACCGGTTTCGAGGACCTGGACGCACACCGGCGTGGCTGCGCCGCCGCCCTGCTGGCGGCCGGCGCCCGGCTGGTGGAGAGCCTGGGCGGCAAGCGGCGGCGCGGCGCGGGCCGGTGCCGGATCGACTTCACCGGAGTGGACGTCGACCTCGGCCTGCTCGGCGAGCCCAACCCACCGCTCCCACCCCGCC
>NZ_JAVRFH010000224.1:0-1235 GCF_031845825.1 Streptomyces lancefieldiae
TGTTCGAGTCCACGCCCGGGGCGACCTACAAGAGCCTCGCCGCCGACCTGGGCATTAACAGGAACACCTTGCGGAACTGGGTACTGCGGGACCACGAACGCCGCGGGATTGGCCCGGACGCTGCCCGGACCGGCAAGACGGCAGCCCGGACCACACCGCCTGCACCGTCTGCAGATCCGGATGAGCGGATCCGGCAGCTGGAAGCGCGGGTGGCCGAGCTCGAGGCCAGTGAG
Source organism: Streptomyces lancefieldiae (assembly GCF_031845825.1). Lineage (NCBI taxonomy): Bacteria > Bacillati > Actinomycetota > Actinomycetes > Kitasatosporales > Streptomycetaceae > Streptomyces > Streptomyces lancefieldiae. The sequence continues at coordinate 234 of NZ_JAVRFH010000224.1, forward strand.
CGCAAGCTGGCCACCGAGCGGGACATACTCCGCAAGGCGGCCAAGTATTTCGCCGGAGAGACGAACTGGTGAGGAGCCGCTTCCAGTTCGTCGACGACCACCGGGACGCCTTCGGGGTGAAGCGGCTCTGCGACGTCCTGGACCTGAACAGGTCCAGCTACTACAAGTGGCGGGCCGGCCGGGAGGCCAGGGCGGCCCGGCAGCGGGCCGACCAACACCTGGCGGCGAAGATCCGGAAGGTCCACACGGAGTCCGGTGGCGCCTACGGCTCCCCGCGGGTCACCGCCGAGCTGAGGGAGAAGGGCCTGCGGGTCAACGAGAAGCGGATCGCCCGGGTGATGCGGGCGTTCTCCATCACCGGCATCCGCCTGCGAAGACGCGTCCGCACCACCGTCCCCGACCCGGCCGCTGCACTGGTTCCGGATCTGTTCCAGCGGGACTTCACCGCCCCGGAACCGGGGCGCAAATACATGGGTGACATCACCTATCTGCCCTTGGAGAACGGAGAGTTCCTCTATCTCGCGACGGTGCTGGACTGCTTCAGCCGCAAGGTCGTCGGCTGGTCCATCGCCGACCACATGCGCACGGACCTGGTCGCCGATGCCCTGCGGATGGCCGTCCGCACCCGCGGCACCCTGGACGGCGCCGTGTTCCACTCCGATCACGGGGCCCAATACGGCTCCAGGGCCTTCGCCGACCTCTGCGCACAGCTGAAGGTCACCCGGTCGATGGGCGCCGTCGGCAGCAGCGCGGACAACGCGGCCTGCGAAAGCTTCCACGCGTCCCTCAAACGCGAGACCCTCCAGGGAGCCCACGACTACGGCGACCCTGCCACCTGCAGGAACCGGATCTTCGCCTGGCTGACCCGCTACAACACCCGCCGTCGGCACTCCGCCAACGGCTACCTCAGCCCCACCGAATACGAACGTCGACACCACGCGGCTAAGCTCACGCTCGCCGCGTGATCAACGAAGCGTGTCCACCATCACGGGGGAAGGCCCC
>NZ_JAVRFH010000225.1:0-1206 GCF_031845825.1 Streptomyces lancefieldiae
GCGCTCTTGGGACCGACGCCGGGCAGCCGCCCCAGTTCGTCGATGAGGTCCTGGACCACGCCTTCGTACAACGGACTGCCGTCCTTCCTGAGATTCCTGCACTACGTACGGTAGAGGGCTTCGGCCGGTCTGAGAAAGGCGTACTCAGAAAGGCAGGCCGGGGATGCCGCTGCCGCCCAGACCCTGGGCGAGCGGGCCCAGCTTCTGCTGCTGGAGGTTCCGCGCGTTCTCGTTGGCCGCCTGGACCGCCGCGACGATCAGGTCGGCGAGGGTCTCGGTGTCCTCCGGGTCCACCGCCTTGGGGTCGATCTCGAGGCCGCGCAGCTCGCCGGAGCCGGTGACGGTGGCCTTCACCAGGCCGCCGCCCGCCTGCCCGTCGACCTCGGTCCTCGCCAGTTCCTCCTGGGCCTGGGCGAGGTCCTGCTGCATCTTCTGGGCCTGCTGAAGCAGCTGCTGCATGTTGGGCTGGCCACCACCGGGGATCACGTTCAGCTCCTATCGCTACGGGTTTTCCCGTTCGGCACGAGCCTACGTGGTCCGCGCAGCCCTTGCCCCAGCACTCTTTCGAGTGAAGCTGCGGTGAGCCCTATACCTGATCAAGGCCCTCTTCCGAGCGGAAAGGAGTCCGAAATCGGGTCGTCGCCACCCGTTGGGCGCTAGGAAGGGTTCGGCGCGTCAGCCTCGTCACGTGGTCGCTCTGAGGCCTTCACGGACGGTGAATCGGTAGGGAGTGCGGGTGGGTCAGCCGGAGATGCAGCCCGAGGGGCCGCCGCACGACGAGCGGGGCGGTGAGGGACCTGCCGGGCTGCGGCCGGGCGATCTGACCGGGCGGGCGTTTCCGCTCGGCGACTGGGCCCAGCCCGCCGAGCGGCTGGACGAGCTGTACCGGTGGGTGGAGCGGGGCGCGCTGGAGACGGCCGCCTGGTATCTGGCGGACCGGGTGTGGAAGCGGCGGGGCGCACGGCTGCTGCGGGGCGGGGCCGCGGCGGGGGCGGTCGCCGGGGCCGCGCTGCCGATCCTGGACATGACCGGGGTGGTGGGCGGCATCGCGCCCTGGGGGTATCTGGCGCTGCTCCTCGGGGTGGCGTGCGTGGTCGGGGACCGGTACTTCGGGGTCACGTCCGGGTGGATGAGGGACGTGGCGACGGCGCAGGCGGTGCAGCGGCGGCTCCAGGTGCTCCAGTTCGACTGGGCGTCGGAGAGCGT
>NZ_JAVRFH010000226.1:0-1185 GCF_031845825.1 Streptomyces lancefieldiae
GGTGGCCCAACCCCTTGTGGGAGGGAGCTGTCGAAGGTGGGACTGGCGATTGGGACGAAGTCGTAACAAGGTAGCCGTACCGGAAGGTGCGGCTGGATCACCTCCTTTCTAAGGAGCACTTCTTACCAGTTTCGGCTGGTCAGAGGCCAGTACATCAGCGAATGTCTGATGCTGGTTGCTCATGGGTGGAACGTTGACTACTCGGTCCAGTTTTCGGGCCGGTGGCTGCCAGTACTGCTCTTCGGAGCGTGGAACGCATGATCACCGGACGGGGCTTGGCCGGGCACGCTGTTGGGTGTCTGAGGGAATGAACCCCTCAGTTGCCGGCCCCAGTGCACTCGAGCTCTGGCTCGGGGTGATGGGTGGTTGGTCGTTGTTTGAGAACTGCACAGTGGACGCGAGCATCTGTGGCCAAGTTTTTAAGGGCGCACGGTGGATGCCTTGGCACCAGGAACCGATGAAGGACGTGGGAGGCCACGATAGTCCCCGGGGAGTCGTCAACCAGGCTTTGATCCGGGGGTTTCCGAATGGGGAAACCCGGCAGTCGTCATGGGCTGTCACCCGCTGCTGAACACATAGGCAGTGTGGAGGGAACGCGGGGAAGTGAAACATCTCAGTACCCGCAGGAAGAGAAAACAACCGTGATTCCGGGAGTAGTGGCGAGCGAAACTGGATGAGGCCAAACCGTATACGTGTGAGACCCGGCAGGGGTTGCGTGTGCGGGGTTGTGGGATCTCTCTTCTGTTGTCTGCCGGCAACAGGACGAGTCAGAAACCGTTGATGTAGGCGAAGGACATGCGAAAGGTCCGGCGTAGAGGGTAAGACCCCCGTAGTCGAAACATCAGCGGCTCGTTTGAGAGACACCCAAGTAGCACGGGGCCCGAGAAATCCCGTGTGAATCTGGCGGGACCACCCGCTAAGCCTAAATATTCCCTGGTGACCGATAGCGGATAGTACCGTGAGGGAATGGTGAAAAGTACCGCGGGAGCGGAGTGAAATAGTACCTGAAACCGTGTGCCTACAAGCCGTGGGAGCGTCGGACATCAAGCTTGCTTGGTGTCTCGTGACTGCGTGCCTTTTGAAGAATGAGCCTGCGAGTTTGCGGTGTGTTGCGAGGTTAACCCGGGTGGGGTAGCCGTAGCGAAAGCGAGTCCGAACAGGGCGTTTCAGTAGCACGCTCAAGAC
>NZ_JAVRFH010000227.1:0-1172 GCF_031845825.1 Streptomyces lancefieldiae
GGCCTCGTGCGGCATTGGCCAACGTCTGCAAAAGCCTCTCGTATACAACGGCAGCTGCCGCCCACCACAATCACGCTGCCTAGCCGATGGCCCCTTTGTATCCACAGGCCGCCACGATCACCCGCGGTTCGGACACGAGCACCGCGTTCACCCAGTGGATCACCGTCGGCCTGGAGGACCCCGGTGCCGACGACCGGGACATCGCAGTCGTGGTGAAGGACGGGGACCGCACGGTCCGTCAGGTGCAGCTGGGCAATCCCTAGCCGTCCCTATGGAACAGGGCGGCGCGGCCGGTGACGGTCGGATACAAGACCATCACCGGCAAGACGTATGGGCCTTCGTGGAGTATCCGAACGGTACTTGCCGGTAGTGGCTGTCCTGGATCATGGTCCGGCTGCGCCGAGGGTGCTGACGCGGTTCTCGTACTCGCGGCGGACCTTGCGCTGGGCCGGGACGACCGGCAGGTCGTGGGCGCCATCGAGGAGGTGGCATCGGGCCAGGAGCCCGCGGTGTACCGCAGACACGGCGCTGATACGCAGCGTATAGCCCTGGCCGCGCCGTACGGTCACCCCGTGGTCGAGCGTGGCCCGCTCAGTGGGCTCCGGCTCGGTGGCGCGAAGGAAGTCGGCGACCTTGCCTGGCATGTCGAGCGTGACCGGCAGCTCCGGGGCCGGGGCGTCCTCCTCGGTGGCGGTGTGGTCGGGCAGAAGGTAGGCGACGCCCGTGCGGATGGCGCTGCGGTTGACGCCGTGTTCGCGGGCGAGGGCGGCAATGGAGCGGCCCTCCAGGTATGCGGTGCGCACGTCGGTGGTCTTGTCGGCCGGGGCGGCGGGGCGGCGTCCGCCCTTGCTGCCCCTGGCCTCGGCGGCGTGCAGCCCGTCGTACGTCAGCTCGCGCTGGAGATCGCGCTGAAGTTCACCGGCGGCGGCGAGGGTCTGCACCATAGACTTCACGGTGGACAGCGGCTCGCCGGTACGCGGGTGGCGGGCGGTGAGATCCATCGCGGAGAACGCGCCGTCATGGATGCGCAGTTGCTTTCGCGCGGCGGCGGGCCGAACTTGCTGGGCTTACACGAAAACAAGACACTCCCCGATGATTCTTCGCGCGACTGGTTGCTGCAAGCTGCCGCGTGTGGCGGGGATCGTGGGCGCACATGATGCTTTTCATTCCTT
>NZ_JAVRFH010000228.1:0-1139 GCF_031845825.1 Streptomyces lancefieldiae
TTATGTGGTGAGGTCGAGGTTGAGGGTTTTGGCGGCTTTGCTGATGGATCCAGGCATCAGGTGACGGTAGATCTTGAAGGTGATGTCGATGGTCCTATGGCCCATCCACTCGGCGACGTCGGTGATGGGGATGCCGTGGGTGAGGCAGTTGGAGGCGAAGAAGTGCCGCATGCCGTAGACGACCATCCCGTCGGGTATGTCGACCTGGCCGGCCTTCTTGATCCGCTGCCATTGGTTGGCGATATGGTAGTGCGGGAACGTGCGGGTCGGGTCGCCGGGGTGGCGCAGTAGGTAGCCGTCAACGGTGCCGTGCTGGTCGGCGTACCACTCGATGGTGTCGCGCACCCGCGCGGGCAGGGGCACGTCCCGGTACTCGCCCGTCTTGCGGTGCTTGAGCCGCTCGTACTGGCAGGTGGTCCGGTTGACCTGCTCGGTGATGCGGTAGATGTCGTCGGCGACGATGTTGTTGAGGTTGACGGCGAACGCCTCGCCGTTGCGCATGCCGCAGCCACTCATCAGATCGCAGACCAGCCGGAAGCCGTCGTCGCCGGCGGTGCGTATCTGCCGCAATTGCCCGGGAGAGGGGATCACCACGCGCTGGGGGTCGTATTGCGGCGGTTTCACCCCGGCGACGGGGTTGTCGTCGAACAGCCCCAGACGGTTCGCGTCCAGCAGGATCGCCTTGAGCTTGTCGAAGGCGTTCGCCTGTGCCGCCAGACCGACGCCGTTGCGTTCCAGGATCTGGAGGAAGCCCTCGACGACCTTGTGGTCGAAGGTGTTCATCCGCCGGCTACCCAGCAGCGGCAGCAGATGAATATTCAGCAGCGACTCCAGGTGCGCCACCGACGCCGGCCCCAGATCCCGCTGCCCGGCCCTCCACTGCGTGGAGTACTCCTCGAACCGCATGGACCCGTACCGGGCGATCCGGTCCGCCTTCGCCTGCCCCCGCGGCGCGGCCTTCTTCGCGTTGTATATCTCCGTCAAACGCGCGATCGCCTTGTCCTGCGTCGCGAACCCGGACTCCTCCACCTGCCTCCCGGCCGCCGACCTATACCGGACCGTGTACGGGTGCGGACACTTCGACCACCGCGACCGCGGATGCTCACACCCCTTGAAAAACGAACCCATCCCACGAACCA
>NZ_JAVRFH010000229.1:0-1138 GCF_031845825.1 Streptomyces lancefieldiae
CCTTGATGGTGCCGGACTTGTGGGCGTTGAGGGGCTGTTCCATCTTCATGGCTTCCAGGACGACGATGAGGTCGCCTTCCTGGACTTGCTGGCCCTCCTCGACCGCGATCTTGACGATGGTGCCCTGCATCGGGGAGGCGAGGGTGTCGCCGGAGGCGGCGGGGCCGGACTTCTTCGCCGCGCGGCGCTTGGGCTTGGCGCCGGCGGCGAGGCCGGTGCGGGCCAGGGACATGCCCAGCGAGGACGGCAGGGAGACTTCCAGGCGTTTGCCGCCGACCTCGACGACGACGGTCTCGCGGCCTGTGTCCTCGTCCGTCTCCGTGTCGGCGGGGGCGGTGAACGGCTTGATCTCGTTGACGAACTCGGTCTCGATCCAGCGGGTGTGGACGGTGAAGGGGTCGGTGGAGCCGGTGAGCTCGGGGGCGAAGGCCGGGTCGGTGACGACGGCGCGGTGGAACGGGATGGCGGTGGCCATGCCCTCGACCTGGAACTCCTCCAGGGCGCGTGCGGCCCGCTGGAGGGCTTCGGCGCGGGTGCGGCCGGTGACGATGAGCTTGGCGAGCAGGGAGTCCCAGGCGGGGCCGATGACGCTGCCGGACTCGACGCCGGCGTCCAGGCGGACGCCGGGGCCGGTGGGCGGGTTGAAGACGGTGACGGTGCCGGGGGCGGGGAGGAAGCCCCGGCCGGGGTCCTCACCGTTGATGCGGAACTCGAAGGAGTGGCCGCGCAGGGCGGGGTCGCCGTAGCCGAGCTCCTCGCCGTCGGCGATGCGGAACATCTCGCGGACCAGGTCGATGCCGGCGACTTCCTCGGTGACCGGGTGCTCGACCTGGAGGCGGGTGTTGACCTCGAGGAAGGAGATCGTGCCGTCGGCTCCGACGAGGAACTCGACGGTGCCGGCGCCGACGTAGCCGGCTTCCTTGAGGATGGCCTTGGAGGACGAGTACAACTCGTCCATCTGGGCGTCGGAGAGGAAGGGGGCGGGGGCTTCCTCGACGAGCTTTTGGTGGCGGCGCTGGAGTGAGCAGTCGCGGGTGGAGACGACGACGACGTTGCCGTGGGTGTCGGCCAGGCACTGGGTCTCCACGTGGCGGGGCTTGTCGAGGTAGCGCTCGACGAAGCACTCGCCGCGGCCGAA